>NZ_CP047211.1:2400000-2749008 GCF_030408795.1 Corynebacterium hansenii | reverse complement strand
CAGCGTCCCTTCATGCGTCATCAGCCCGTCGGCAAGCCCGGGCAGGACCTCCGCCGCGCCGGGCCAGCTGTGCTCGGCCAGGGCCATCGCATAGGGGAGGGTGGAGTTCGCCAGCGCCTGCGTCGACGTGTTGGCCACGGCGCCGGGCATGTTGGTCACGCAGTAGAAGAGGGTGTCGTGGACCCGGTACACCGGGTCGTCGTGGGTGGTGGGGCGCGAGGATTCGAAGCAGCCGCCCTGGTCGATGGCCACGTCGACCAGCACCGCGCCCGGCTTCATGCGGGCGACCAGGTCGTCGGGCACCAGGGTCGGGGCCTTCGCGCCCGGGACGAGCACGGCGCCGATGACCAGGTCCGCCTGGAGCAGCTCCTGCTCGATCTCGTGGGCCGTGGAGAAGACGGTGTCCACCGTGCCGCGGTAGATGTCGTCGATGCGCTTGAGCGCCCGCGGATCCAGGTCCAGGACCGTGACGTCCGCGCGCAGGCCGTGCGCCATCGCCACCGCCGACGCGCCCACCTGGCCCGCGCCGATGATGGTCACCCGCGCCGGGCGGGTGCCGGGGACGCCGGGCAGCAGGATGCCGCGGCCGCCGAAGTGGCTCATCAGGTGGTACGCGCCCACCTGCACGGCCAGCCGGCCGGCGACCTGGCTCATCGGCGTCAGCAGCGGCAGCTCGCCGCGGTCGTCGGTGACGGTCTCGTAGGCGATGGACGTCGTGCCGGCGTCGAGCAGCGCCCGCGCGCACTCCGGGGCCGCCGCCAAATGCAGGTAGGTGAACAGGATCTGGTCCCGGCGCATCAGGTCGAACTCGGGGCCGATGGGCTCCTTGACCTTCAGCAGCAGATCGCCCTTCGCCCACACCTCCTCGGCGGAATCGACGATCGTCGCGCCCGCGTCGGCGTACGCCCGGTCCGGCATCGAGGACCCCTCGCCGGCCCCGGCCTCCACGAGAACCTCGTGCCCGGCTCGCGTCAGCGACGCCACTCCGGACGGGCTGGCCGCGACGCGATGCTCGCCGCTCTTGATCTCGCGGGGGATTCCGATGCGCATGGGGTGCTCCTGGTCGGGGAAACGGGGTTTCCCACAATCATGGCCCCGACGGGGAGGGCCGCACCAGTCCCGAGGGGCGCGGGCGCCTAGAGCCCCAGCACCGCCTTCGCGATGAGGAAATACACGATCAGGCCCGACGCGTCGCAGAACGTCGAGATGAACGGCGTGGAGAACACCGCCGGGTCGGCCTTGATGGCCCGGGCGATCATCGGCATGATGCCGCCGACGGTGGCGGCGATGGTGCAGATGGACACCAGCGTCAGCCCGATGATCAGCCCGAAGTCGAGCCCGTAGACGACCCCCGCGACCACCGCGCCGATCAGCCCCAGCAGCACGCCCATGGTCACGCCGACGCGGACCTCGCGCCACGCCACCTTCCACGTGTCGCGCAGCCGCACCTCGCCGACGGCCAGGGCGCGGGTGACCGTCGTCGCCGCCTGCGAGCCGGTGTTGCCGGCGGTGCCGGTGAGCAGCGGGATGAACAGCGACAGCGTCACCACCTTGGCAAGCGCGTCCTCGAACATCTCCAGCACCTGCACCGTCAGGATCGCCGACAGCGCGAGCACCAGCAGCCACACGATGCGCGACCGCACCAGCGTGGCCACCGACGTGACCAGGTACGGGCGGTCCAGCGGCTCGGACGCGCCGGCGCGGGCGGCGTCCTCCTCGTCGGCGCGGTCGATGATGCGGTTGGCGTCGTCGATGGTCAGGATGCCGATCAACCGCCCCTCCTCGTCGACCACCGGCGTGACCAGGTGGGTGGTGCGCACCGCCCGGCGCGCCGCGGTCTCGGCGTCCTCCGACGCCGTCACCGACTCCGGGGCCTTCATCAGGTCGCGGACGGTCAAGGGGTCGCCGGCTGCCTCGCCGCCCTCGCCGTCCTTACCGCCGGCCTCGCCATCCAGCGCGAAGATCAGGTCCCGCAGCCCCACCACGCCCTCGAGGCGGCGGTGGTCGTCGGTGACCATGAGCAGGTACACGGTCTCGGCGCCCTCGCCGGTGGCTCGGACGTGCGCGATGGCCTCCCGTGCCGTCATCCCCGGACGCACCCGCACGTATTCCGTGGACATGTGGCGGCCGATCGCGCCCGACGGGTAGCCGAGCATCGGGGCGGTGAGCTTGCGCTCCTTCTCCGACAGCCCGGAAAACAGCTTCGCCGACACCGACGCGGGCAGCTCGTCGACCAGCGCCGCGCGGTCGTCGGGGTCGAGGTGCTCGAAAACGCCGACGACGTGCTCGTCGCGAAGCCCCGTCAGCAGCTCCGCGCGCATGCTCCCGTTGAAGCGGTCGAACACCTCCAGCGCCAGCTCGCGCGGCAGCAGCCGGTAAATGATCGCCCGGTCATCCGGGTCCTCCCGCTCCAGCACGTTGACCAGATCCGACGGCGGCATGTCCCGGATCAGCTTCTCTATCGACGCCAGATCCTCCTGCGCCAGCATCAGCGCCAGATGGTCGGCCAGGACGTCGAACTCGAGTCGGTCGCGGGAGGTGGTCATGCCCCCGACCCTATCCGAAAGTCCGGGCGGGCCCGGGCCGGCCGGTCGCCGCCGGCGCACGCACGCGCGCCGCTTGCTTTGCGACGGATGCCGCCGGTAATTTCGGCCGCCGTCAATCCCCAGTTCAGGCGCTGTTCGCTATGGGCGTACGCCCGAAGGGACGAAACGCGGGCGGGGCGTCGTTAAGCTTCAGTGAAACCGTTATATGGATTCCGGACGACACCGAGGAGAATGATGTTCGAGAGGTTCACCGACCGCGCCCGGCGCGTCGTCGTCCTGGCGCAGGACGAGGCACGCGAGCTCAACCACAATTACATCGGCACCGAGCACATTCTGCTGGGCCTCATCAGCGAGGGCGACGGCGTCGCCGCGAAGGCCCTGGAGTCCATGGGCATCTCCCTCGAGGCCGTGCGCTCCGAGGTCGTCGACATCATCGGCCGCGGCGCCCAGCCGCCCAGCGGCCACATCCCCTTCACCCCGCGGGCCAAGAAGGTCCTGGAGTACTCGCTGCGCGAGGCCCTGCAGCTGGGCCACAAGTACATCGGCACCGAGCACATCCTGCTCGGCCTGATCCGCGAGGGCGAGGGCGTCGCCGCCCAGGTGCTGGTCAAGCTCGGCGCCGACCTGCCGCGCGTGCGCCAGCAGGTCATCCAGCTGCTGTCCGGCTTCCAGGGCGACGACTCCGACGGCCCCGCCGGCGGCCCCGAGCAGCGCCCCGTGGGCGCCACCTCCGGCCAGCGCGTCGCCGACGGCAACCACCAGGCCGGTTCGCTCGTGCTCGACCAGTTCGGCCGCAACCTCACCGTCGCCGCCCGCGAGGGCAAGCTCGACCCGGTGGTCGGCCGCGAGAAGGAAATCGAGCGGATCATGCAGGTGCTGTCGCGCCGCACCAAGAACAACCCGGTGCTCATCGGCGAGCCCGGCGTGGGCAAGACCGCCGTCGTCGAGGGCCTGGCCCTGGACATCGTCAACAACCGCGTGCCGGAGACCCTGAAGGACAAGCAGCTCTACTCGCTGGACCTGGGCTCCCTGGTCGCCGGTTCCCGCTACCGCGGCGACTTCGAGGAGCGCCTGAAGAAGGTGCTCAAGGAGATCAACCAGCGCGGCGACATCATCCTGTTCATCGACGAGATCCACACCCTCGTCGGCGCCGGCGCCGCCGAAGGCGCGATCGACGCCGCGTCGATCCTGAAGCCGAAGCTGGCCCGCGGCGAGCTGCAGACCATCGGCGCCACCACCCTCGACGAGTACCGCAAGCACATCGAGAAGGACGCCGCCCTGGAACGCCGCTTCCAGCCGGTCAACGTGCCGGAGCCGAGCGTCGACCTGTCCATCGAGATCCTCAAGGGCCTCCGCGACAAGTACGAGCAGCACCACCGCGTGTCCATCACCGACCAGGCGCTGGTCGCCGCCGCGACGCTGTCCGACCGCTACATCAACGACCGCTTCCTGCCGGACAAGGCCGTCGACCTCATCGACGAGGCCGGCGCCCGCATGCGCATCAAGCGCATGACCGCCCCGGCGGACCTGCAGGAGATCGACGGCCGCATCGCGGACGTGCGCCGCGAGAAGGAAGCCGCCATCGACGCGCAGGACTTCGAGAAGGCCGCTGGCCTGCGCGACACCGAGCGCAAGCTGGGCGAGGAACGCCGCGAGAAGGAAAAGAAGTGGCGCTCCGGCGAGTCCGACACCATCACCGAGGTCGGCGAGGAGCAGATCGCCGAGGTGCTGGCCAACTGGACCGGCATCCCCGTGTTCAAGCTCACCGAGGAAGAGTCCTCGCGCCTGCTGCGCATGGAGGAGGAGCTGCACAAGCGGATCATCGGCCAGGACGAGGCCGTGCAGGCCGTGTCCCGCGCCATCCGCCGCACCCGCGCCGGCCTGAAGGACCCGAAGCGCCCGTCCGGGTCGTTCATCTTCGCCGGACCGTCGGGCGTCGGCAAGACCGAGCTGTCGAAGGCGCTGGCCGAGTTCCTGTTCGGCGACGAGGATTCGCTGATCCAGATCGACATGGGCGAGTTCCACGACCGCTTCACCGCCTCGCGCCTCTTCGGCGCCCCTCCGGGCTACGTCGGCTACGAGGAGGGCGGCCAGCTCACCGAGAAGGTGCGCCGCAAGCCGTTCTCCGTCGTGCTGTTCGACGAGATCGAGAAGGCCCACAAGGAGATCTACAACACCCTCCTGCAGGTCCTCGAGGACGGCCGCCTCACCGACGCGCAGGGCCGCGTCGTGGACTTCAAGAACACGGTGCTCATCTTCACCTCGAACCTGGGCACGCAGGACATCTCGAAGGCCGTGGGCATGGGCTTCTCCGGCGTCGGCGAGCAGGATGCCGACGGCCAGTACGAGCGCATGAAGGGCAAGGTCAACGACGAGCTGAAGAAGCACTTCCGCCCCGAGTTCCTCAACCGCATCGACGAGATCGTCGTGTTCAAGCAGCTGTCCCGCGAGGAGATCGTGGAGATGGTCGACCTGATGCTGGCCCGCGTCTCGGAGCAGCTGAAGGAAAAGCGCATCACCATGGACGTCACCGATCAGGCGAAAAACCTGCTGGCCAAGCGGGGCTTCGACCCGGTGCTGGGCGCCCGCCCGCTGCGCCGCACCATCCAGCGCGAGATCGAGGACCAGCTGTCCGAGAAGATCCTGTACGGCCAGATCGGCATGGGCGAGACCGTGCTGGTCGACGTCGACGGCTGGGACGGCGAGTCCGAGGGCTCCGACGCCACGTTCACCTTCGTCACGAAGGCGACCGACGGCGCCGAGGTCCCCGATGAGCTCGACGGCCTGGAGGCCATGGGCGCCGCCGACGGCACCATCGGCACCGGCGCCGGCGACGTCATCGACGCGGCCGAGGCCGCCGTGGAGGAGGCCGCCCGCGAGAGCGAGGCCGCCGAGTCCGGCTCCAAGTCCGGGGCCGATGCCGACGCCGAAGACGACGGCCGGAACGCCGACGGCGACCGGTAAAACCGGGCCGACCGGAACGCGGAGAGCCGTCGGCACGCGGCGCTGACCGGCCGCTCCACGGCAACCGGGACCGGGGCCGCCACGCTAGAATCGGGCGTGGCGGCCCCGGTTTTCTCGCGGCGCACCCCGCCCGCGCCCGGGCCGCGGCAACCGGTCACCGAGTAGCGAGGAGCACCGACATGGGGATCTTCTTCCGCAAGCGCACGAAGTTGGGCAAGGATTCCTGGCTCAACTGGTCGAAGTCCGGGGTCTCCGGCTCCAAGCGGGTCGGCCCGGTGACCATCAACAGCCGCGGCGGATTTTCCATCCGCCTGGGCAAGGGGCTGAACTACCGGGGCCGCTGGAAGTAGTGGCCCCCGGAAGCGGTGGCCCCGCCCGGTGACGGCGCGGTACGGTTCATGACATGACAACATTCGCCGTGCTCCAGCCCCGCGAGGTGCCCCTCGGCGGGTACCGCGCCATCACGGTGCGCCGCACGCTGCCGCACGTCGAGCGGACCAGCGTCGGCCCCTTCATCTTCGCCGACCACTTCGGCCCGGCCGCGCCGTCGATGGACGTCGCCCCGCACCCGCACACCCACCTGGCCACCTGCACGTGGCTGTTCTCCGGCCGCGTGCGCCACGACGATTCCGCCGGCCACCACCTCGACGTCGTCCCCGGCGACACCGTGCTCATGGTCGCCGGCAACGGCATCGCCCACTCCGAGTACTCCTGGCCCGACGGCCCCGAGCTCCACGGCGTCCAGCTGTGGCTCGGGTACCCCACCGACGAGCGCCACGCCGAACGGGGCCTGCACCACTTCACCACCGACGCCGTCACCCACGGCGGCGTGACCGCGCGGGTATTCCTCGGCGAGCTGGTCGGGGAAGTCGGCGAAGTCGGCCGCGCGGCCGGCGGGGAAGTGGGCACTGCAGCCGGGGGAGCGGTGCCCGAGGACGCCCGCTTCGGTTCTTCCCCGATCCCCGCCCCGCGACGCGCCCTCGCCGCCGAACTGCGCATGCGCCCCGGTGCGACGCTGACGCTGCCGCTCGGCCGGGAGGTCGGCATCCTCGTCGATTCCGGCTCGGCGGAGCTGGGTGACGGCTCTACCTCCGCCACCTCCAAAAACTGCGCCACCGCTGGCCCCGCCGCCCTCGCGTACTCGCGCGGCCCCGTCGCCGAGGCCACCATCACCGCGGGCGCAGACGGCGCGACGCTGGTGCTCCTGGCCGGCGACCCCTACGGCGAGGACCTGCTGATGTTCTGGAACTTCGTCGGCGAATCCGAATCCGCCGTCCGCGCCGCCCGCGATGACTGGGAGGACGAGCGCACCCGCGCCCTCCGCTACGGCGTCGTGGAGGGCTACCCCGGCCACGAGGGCGAACCCACCCGCGCCCAGGTCGACCGCATCCCCGCCCCGCCGATGCCCTCGGTGCGGCTGCGGCCCCGGCGGAACAGGTGACCGCGCCCGTTCAACACGTCCCCGCAGCCCCCGGCGCGTCCGGCCCACCCATCACGCTGACCAGCCACCCGAACGCCTCATCCTGCGTCAACTGCCACGCCAGCCCATGCGAGGCGTCGCCCAGGTCTTCGTCGACCTCCGCGTAGGTCACGTTCGCGCCCGCGTCGCACCAATCCCGCACCAGGCGCCGCGCGCCGGCGACGGGAATGACGTCGTCCTTGATGTTGTGCGTCACGAACACCGGCATCCGCGGCGCCGTCGTCCCCAGCTTCTGCTCGTCGACGGCCTCCCGCAGCCGCGGCCCGGCGCCCGAGCCCAGGTGCGCGGCGAACGACCGCCCGTCGACGGTGAGGTCCGCCGACTTCTTCCGCCCCCACAGCGCCAGCGTCGCACCGACGCACTGCGTGGCGGTCTCGCTCAGGAAGCGTTGGCCGTCGGCGTCGAGCATGGCGTCGACGTCGCCGCGGATCTCGGGGTACGCCGCCATCAACCCGTTGATGGCGTAGCCCATCGCCCCCGACAGCGGCGACCCGTCGATTTCCGCTGCCGTCGACGGCAGATCCGCCGGCACCCCGCCCGCGTAGACGGCGCGGATGTTCAGCTCCGGCGCGTGCTCCGCCGCCAACTCCGCCGCGGCCGCCGACGCCGCGCCGCCCTGCGAGAACCCGAACACGGCGATGGGCGTCTCCCTGCCAGGCTCCGCGCCACCTCCGCCGCCCAGCAGCCGCTCCGCCGCCCGCGCGACGTCGAGCACGGCGTGGCCCTGCGCCTCGCGCACCAGATACGTGTGCGGGCCCGGCGTGCCCAGGCCCTCGTAGTCCGTGATGGCCACCGCCCACCCCAGGTCCAGGAAATGGCGCGCCGGCGGAGGGGGAGAGGTGCCGAAGTGCATGGTCATCGACGGCGCGCAGTTGTCCGCCGCCCCCTGCGTCCCCGGCGCGATGATCAGCAGCGGCCGCGGCCCGTCCCCCGTCCACTTCGCGGTCGGTTCCAGCACCGACCCGCTGACGACGTTCGGCCGCCCGTGCACGCCCCGCGAGGCGTAGACGATGCGCCGCGCCGTCTTCACGCTCGGCGACTCCACCGCCAGGTCCATCTGCGTGATGACCGTCCCCGGCGCCCTCTCCACCGGCGGCGGCGTCCCCCGCCCGGCGTCGGCGCCCTCGAAGCCCGACGAGCACCCCGCCAGCGCCACGAACGCCGCCACCATCGCCACGGCGACGAACGGCACGAAACGACCCCGCACCGGGCCGTCTCCCACCGATGAAGCGCTCATGCCGCCAGATTAACCCCGCCCTACCTGGGCAGGCGGAACCGCCCGTCGGCGTCCTGGACGGCCAGGCCGTCGTCGAGAAGCGAAAACAGCGCCCGCGACCGCTGCGCCGCATCGGGCCACACCGCGTCGAGCAGCTCCCGCTCCACCGGCGACTCCGCGCCGCGCAGCACGTCGAGCAGCTTGCCGCGCACCTGCCGGTCCGTGCCCTCGAACTTCTGCACCCGCTTCTTCGCCGCCGCCAGCTCCTCCTCCGACGGCTCGGGCGACCCCGCCGCCACCCACGCGCACGACTCCCGCACGGGGCACGCCCCGCACTCCGGCCGCGTGCGGCACACCGTCGCCCCCAGCTCCATCCACGCGGCGGACAACTCGGCGGCGGCGGGCGGGTCGTCGTAAAGCAACTCCTCAACGGCGGCCATGTCCGCCCGCCTGTGCGCGCCCGGCAGGAACGTCGCCTGCGCGTGGCGGCGCAGCACCCTGCGCACGTTGACGTCCACCACCGGCGTCCGCGCCCCGAACGCGAACGCGGCCACGGCCCGCGCCGTGTAGTCCCCGATCCCCGGCAGCGCCAGCAGCGCGTCGACGTCGGCGGGTACCCGGCCATCGTGCTTTTCGACGATCGCCGCCGCACATTCGCGCAACCTCAGCGCACGCCGCGGATACCCCAGCTTGCCCCACTCGCGCAGCACCTCATCCGCCGGCGCGGCCGCCAGATCCGCCGGCTCCGGCCACAGCCCCATCCACCGCCGCCACGACGGCGCGACGCGGGCCACCGGCGTCTGCTGGCTCATGACCTCGCTGACCAGGATCCCCCACGCCGACGTCCCCGGGGCGCGCCACGGCAGCTCGCGCGCGTTGCCCCGGAACCACTCGACCAGGTCCCCGCGCCAGTCGCCGGAAACGCCCCCGCCGCCGCCATCGCGACCCCCGTTTTGCGCCGAAACCAAAACCCGATTCACTCCATTCAACCGAAACCTTGCAGAATGGATGCTATGACACGCACCCCTGAATCAGTTTGGAAGCACCTGCTCGAGGGAAACCACCGTTTCATGGAGGGTCAGTCCGCCCACCCGAACCAGGACCCCTCCCGCCGCGAGAAGCTCACGGCCGGCCAGCACCCCGGTGCCGTAGTCCTCGCGTGCTCGGACTCCCGCGTGCCCGTCGAGATCATCTTCGACCAGGGACTCGGGGACATCTTCGTCATCCGCACCGCCGGCCAGATCACCGACCTGTCCGTGCTGGCGTCCCTGGAATTCGCCGTCGACGGCCTGGGCGTCCCCCTCGTCGTCGTGCTGGGCCACGAGTCCTGCGGCGCCGTCAAGGCCGCCCACACCGCCCTCGAGGGCGGCGACCTGCCCGGAGGTTTCCAGCGTGTGCTCATCGAGAAGGTCACCCCCTCCCTGCTCGCCGCCCGCAAGGACGGCCGCACCGAGGTCTCCGAGTTCGAGCAGCGCCACGTCGCCGAAATCGTCGAGCACATCGTCGACCGCTCGCCCGAAATCAAGGCCCGCCTCGCCGACGGGCGCGTCGGCGTCGTCGGCCTGCGCTACCGGCTTTCCGACGGACTCGCCGAGACCGTCGTGACCAAGGGAGTCAGCGAGAACCCGCTAATCTGAGTCCGTGACCAACCGACCGCTGCCCCCGGAGATCTACCGGCGCCGACGCATCGCCGCGCTGGTGCTGGCCATCGCGTTGATCCTCGTGATCGCGGGCGTCGTCAGATGGGTCGCCGGCGGCATGGGGTCGGACGAGGGCACCGACCAGGCCGCGGAAACCAGCGAGTCGGTCACCGTCAGCCGCGACGACGGCGTGGAAAACACCTCCGCGCCCGCCGGCGACTCCTCCGAGCCCTACACCACCACCGACTCCGCCGCCCCGTCCGAACCGGCGGACAAGGACAAGGACACCTGCGAGCTCGCCGACCTCAACCTCAAGGTCACCGCCGACAGCCCCAACTACGGCGCCACCAACCCCCGCTTCGCCCTGACGCTGTCCAACCCCACCAAGGCCGACTGCAAAATCGACCTCGACCGCGACACCCTCCGCTTCGAGGTCTTCGACATGACCAGCTACGAGCGCATCTGGTCCGACCTCGACTGCCACGACTCCGAGGGCAGCGGCACCGAGACCATCAAGGCCGGCGGTGAAGTGGTCTACGACGTCAACTGGTCCCGCAAGACCTCCGCGCCCGGCAAGTGCACCGAATCCGACCGCCGCGACGTCGGCGCCGGCAGCTACCTCGTCTACGGCCTCGTCGGCGACCGCAACTCCGACCCGTACACGTTCAACATCCGGTAGCCCCCCAGGTTTACTGCAACCGGTCAAGCCCCTGTCGCACGTGGCGCGCCCACAACGGGCCGACGCCCTCCAGCGCGGCGAGGTCCTCCGTCTTCGCCCTCAGCAGCGACGGCAGCGTCACGAACCGGGCCACCAGCTTGTCCATCAGCGAATACTGCATCCTGGGCACCCGCGCCAACGCCCGGTAACCGCGGGGATCCACCCGCTCGCCCAGCGCCTCCGCGTCCGTCGGATACCCCAGCACCTGCGCCACCGCCCGCGGACCCAGCAGATCCGGGTCCGGCAACTCCGCCAGACCGGCCAACGCGGCATCCACGTCGGCCTCGTCGGGAAGCCCCGATGCCGTGACCAGGTAATCGTGCAGCAACAGCCGCGCGTTCGGCTCGGTGTCCGCGATCAGCTCGCGCAGCTGCACGTCCAGCTGGTGCCCATCCGACCCCAGCGCCACCACATCCAGCGACACCGACTGCGCCGCCCGCCGCAGCAGCTCCGACAACCGCAGCACGCCCACGACCTCCGACGCCGACGCGTACCCCGCGATCTCCGCCGTGAACAGCGCCTCCGACTCCGCGTCGAGCCGCGACCGGTACCGCTCGATGGTCCCCAGCGCCTGATTCGCGCGCGACAGGATCTCCGCCGAATCCTTCAGCACGTGCCGCGCCCCATCCGCGTACACCGTGATGATGTCCATCGACTGCGACACCGCGATCACCGGCACCCCCGTCTGCAGCGCCGTCCGCTCCGCCGACCGGTGCCGCGTGCCCGACTCATCCGTCGGCAGCGACGGATCCGGCACCAGCTGCACGTTCGCCCGCCGGATGCGCGTGCCATCCGTCGACAGCACCACCGCCCCGTCCATCTTGCACAGCTCCCGCAGGCGCGTCGGCGCGAAGGCGACGTCGATCTCGAACCCCCCGTCGCACAGGCCCTCGATCTCGTCGTCGAAGCCCAGGACGATCAGCGCCCCCGTGCGGCCGCGGCGGATCCTCTCCAGCCCGTCGCGGATGCCCGTCCCCGGGGCGAGGGATTTCAGCAGTTCATGGCTCGGTTCCGACACGCGCCCATTTTAGCGCCGCCGAATACTCGAATATGCATCGCCGCAGGCTAATCCAGCGCGGCGTCAATCGCCTCCGCGATCGTGCCCACCCGCACGAGCCGCAGCCCCTTCGGCGCCTGCCCGGGATCGGTCTCCCGCGGTACCGCGGCGTGCGTGAACCCCATCCGGGCGGCCTCCTTCAGACGCCGCCCGACGTCCGGGACGCGGCGGACCTCGCCCGCCAGCCCCAGCTCGCCGATGACCACCATGTTTTCCCGCACCGGCCGCTGCCTCGCCGCCGACGCCAACGCGATGCCCACCGCCAGATCCGACGACGGCTCCAGCAGCGTCATCCCGCCCACCGTGGCCACGTACAACTCGCGCGACGCCAGACCCCGCATCTCGTCCGGGCCATGCTGCGCCACGATCGCCGCGACCATGGGCACGCGCCGCTGATCCAGGCCGGACACGTTGCGGCGGTTGCCCTTCGCGTCCTGCATGTCGACGACCAGCCCCTGCACCTCCGCCAACATCGGGCGGCGCCCCTCCATCGCCACAGTGACGGCCGTGCCGGGCGTGGGGGAGCGGTGATGCAGGAACAGCCCCGACGGATCCTCGACCTCGCGGATGCCGTCCGCCGTCTGCTCGAAGCACCCCACCTCGTCGGTGGCACCGAACCGGTTCTTCAGGCCGCGCAGGAACCGCAGCCCCGAGTGGCGGTCGCCCTCGAAATTCAGCACCACGTCCACCAGGTGCTCCATCGTCCGCGGGCCGGCGACCGTGCCGTCCTTGGTCACGTGGCCGACCAGCAGAATTGCCGTGCCGGACTCCTTCGCCAGCGCCGTCAGCGCCGCCGTCACCGCCCTCGCCTGCGCCACCCCGCCCCGGGTGCCCTCCACCCCGGCGGCCTGCATCGTCTGCACCGAATCGACCACCAACAGCCCCGGCTTCACAGCCAACGACTGCTCGATCACTTCCCCCACGTCCGACTCCGCCGCGAGATACAGCTCGTCGTGAAGCGCCCCCGTCCGCTCCGCCCGGAGCCGGACCTGCCCCACCGACTCCTCGCCCGTCACGTACAGGGCCGGGCCGAGCTCACCCGACGCACAGCGGAACGCGACCTCCAACAGCAGCGTCGACTTGCCCACCCCCGGCTCGCCCGCCAACAACACCACCGACCCCGGCACCACGCCGCGGCCCAGCACCCGGTCGAGC
Organism: Corynebacterium hansenii; assembly: GCF_030408795.1. Taxonomy (NCBI): domain Bacteria; kingdom Bacillati; phylum Actinomycetota; class Actinomycetes; order Mycobacteriales; family Corynebacteriaceae; genus Corynebacterium; species Corynebacterium hansenii. Next base: position 2,736,232 of record NZ_CP047211.1, on the reverse strand, counting down.
TCCCCGATGCCCGTCGGCACCGCCTTCGCCAGCCCCGGGTCGACCCCCGTGATGGGCGTCGCCGCGACCGCCGGCAGCCCCGACGCAGACGAGACCGCGGACCCGGCCGAACGCGCACGTCCGACCGGTTCCGCGGTCTCGACCAAAGAACCCCATTCCCCGCACGAAGGGCACTGGCCCACCCATTTGGATGCCCGCCAACCACAGGCGGAGCAACGGTAGGACGGGCGGCCCTTCGCCACGGAGCCTGCTACTGGTAGATCTGGCCGGTGTACGGATCCGTCGCCGAGGAGGTCTCAGCGTCGCCGTTGCCGTCCGCGGTCTTGCCGGCGGTCGACTCGGCCGCCTTGGCGCCCTCGGCCATGCCGTCCTTGCCGCGGTTGACCGCGCCGGCCTCCGGGACGTACGGCGAGATGGTCACGAACATCTCGATCTTCTCGGTGCCCTTCGGGCCCTCGAACGTGAAGGTCACGTTGCGGTTCTCGCCGGCGGCGGAGGTCTTCTCGCCGGTCAGGGTCTTCGAGTCGAGGGACGTCGACATGTAGGTGATGCAGGCCTGATTCGCGGCCGCGGCCTTCGAGTACTTCTCCACGGCGCCCGCGTAGTCGGCCACCAGCTGGCAGTCGCGCGGGATGGAGCGGTCGCCCTTCTTGGCGGCCTCGTAGGACTTCGTGGAAGCGACCGGGGTCAGCTTCACGTCGCCGACGCCCTCGACGTCGATGGACTTGAGGGTGTAAACGACGTCGTTGGCGCGCTCCTGGTTGGTGACGGAGAACTTCAGCGCCGCGTCGCCCGACTCCGGATCGACGACGATGTGGGCGTCGCGGATGGCGACGCCACCCGGGATCGCGTCCTGCTCGTTCTGCGCGCCGTCGACGGCGGCGACCTGGTTGGCGGTCTGGGAAACCTGGCCGGCGCCGCAGGCGGCGAGCGCGACGGCGGAAGCGGCGGCGACGGTGGCGAGGGCACCGCGGCGGACAACCGACTTGAGGGTCATGGGTTCGTGTCCTCCATCATCTAGGGCAAGTTGAGGATTGGGGTAAAACGGTTCTGCAGTTGAGAACCCACCTTAGTGTCCTCAAAGGCTCTTCTCATACTAGCGGTAATTTTCAGGGGGGTCATGATAGGGTGGAGGGCCGTTGAAAGGGGCGTGGACACCACATGGAATTCAGCGTCGGCGATACCGTCGTCTACCCGCATCACGGGGCCGCGAAGATCGAGCAGATCATCGAGCGCGAGCTGAACGGCGAGACCGTTCAGTACCTGGTCCTCCAGATTCTGCAGAGTGACCTGAACATTCAGGTTCCGGCGAAGAACGCCGAACTGGTCGGAGTGCGCGACGTCGTCGGCGAAGAGGGCCTGCGCAAGGTCTTCTCCGTCCTCCGCGAAACCGACGTCGAGGAAGCCGGCAACTGGTCCCGCCGCTACAAGGCCAACCAGGAGCGCCTCGGCTCGGGCGACATCAACAAGGTCGCCGAGGTCGTCCGCGACCTGTGGCGCCGCGACCAGGACCGCGGCCTGTCCGCCGGCGAGAAGCGCATGCTCAGCAAGGCCCGCCAGGTGCTGGTCGGCGAGCTGTCGCTGGCCGAGGGCGTCGACGACGAGAAGACCACCGAGCTTTTCTCCCGCATCGAGGCCACCATCGAGCGCCACAAGGCGCTCGCCGACGAGGCCGCGAACTCCGCGGAACCGAAGTCCGCCAACGGCGATTCCGACGCGGACGCCGTCGACCTCGACGCCGAGGACTAGGCCCGCAGTGGGAATGCGGGTCACCGCGCTCGTCGCGGCCGCGGGCCGCGGCACGAGGCTCGGCGAACCCATCCCCAAGGCGTACGTCCAGCTGCGCGGCCGTTCCCTGGTGGAACGCTCCGTCGCGGCCATCGAACGATCGGAGGCCGTCGACGACATCGCCGTCATCGTCTCCGGCGACATGATGGAGTACGCCCGCGAACTGTTCCGCCGTGCCAGGGCCGCCGGCCGCATCCGCTCCGACGTCGACTTCATCGTCGGCGGCGGCGAACGCATCGACTCCGTCTGGGAAGGCATGCGCGCCATGCCCGAAGACGGCGTCGTGCTGGTCCATGATGCGGCCCGCGCGCTGACCCCGCCCGGCATGATCGCCCGCGTCGTGCGGTCCGTCATCCGCGGCAACGATGCGGTCATTCCCGTGTTGCCCGTCGCGGACACCATCAAGGAGGTGGCCGGCGACGTGGTCGTCGGCACCCCCGATCGTTCGACCCTGCGCGCCGTCCAAACGCCGCAGGGTTTCCGGCTGCCTCTGCTGCGCCGCGCGTACGAAGAGCATTTCGGCCGTCCCGCCGGCGAGGCCGTGCACGCCACCGACGACGCCTCCCTCGTGGAGCGCCTCGGCGTCCCCGTCCACGTGGTCCAGGGCGATCCGATGGCCTTCAAGGTGACCACCCCCCTCGACTTGGCCCTGGCGACGCAGATCGCCGGCGAGGCCGAGTCGACCGAGTTCGAGATTTCCGGAGAATGACATGACCGACGCACCCATCCTCATCCCGCGCGTGGGCATCGCCACCGACGCCCACCAGGTCCAGGAGGGCAAGCCCTGCTGGATGGCGGGGCTCCTCTTCGAAGGCGAGGACGGGTGCGAGGGGCACTCCGACGGCGACGTCGTCGCCCACGTGATCGTCGATGCGCTGCTGTCCGCGTCGGGCCTCGGCGACCTCGGCAGCTTCGTCGGGGTGGGGCGCCCGGAATACGACGACGTCTCCGGTGAGCGCCTGCTTCGGGAATGCCGGCAGCTGCTCGAGGACAACGGGTTCGTCATCGGCAATGCCGCGGCCCAGATGATCGGCAACCGGCCCAAGATGGGGCCGCGCCGCGAAGAGGCCGAGCGGGTCCTGTCCGGTTACATCGGAGCCCCCGTCAGCGTCTCCGCGACGACGACGGACCACATGGGGTTCACCGGTCGCGGCGAAGGTGTCGCGGCGGTCGGCACCGCCGTGGTGTGGAAGAAGCCCGACTCGCAGTAGTTTCGCCGCACCCCGCCGCCGAGGGTGTTTCGCCGGCGCATGGCGGGGCCTCACGCCGCCGCCCCGCGCTCGGCGTTGAAACGCACCCGCCGCTTCCCGTCTGACGCGACCGGTTGGGCCCATCCCGTGAGGCCCCGCGGATGATTGGTTCTCGGGGTCATGTGACCGCGCCGTGGATCGGCGCGGGTGTCGTCGTTGTCGGAGTGGTGCCGCCGGCACAGCAGCGTCAGGTTTTCCAGGTCCGTGTTCCCGCCCAGGGCCCATGCGACGAGATGGTGCGCGTCGCATGCGTCCGGCGGTCGATTGCATCCCGGGTGCCTGCACGTCCCGTCGAGAAGCTGAAGTGCTATCCGCTGGTCGAGACTCGCCGACCGCCGGGTTCGCCCGAGCTTCAGCTGCGATTCCACGACCGGGGCATCCGGGTCGATGATGGCGGCGTACATGAAGTCGGAAAGCCCGAGCCGGAGCAAGTCGATCAAACCGAGCTCGACGCCGGAACCGGCCTTGACCGTCGTCCGCGTGGGATCAATGGGGCGTACATTCGGTGAGCGCCCGGCGGCGGGATCGACGCCGGTCGCCGCCGCGAGATCCTTGAGGTTCAACGCCGCGACGACCGTGCACATCGGTTTCCCCTTCACCCTCGGGTGCGCCTCATGCGCCGTCCGCAACGCGAGGTCCAGCGCATCCGCGTTGCGCTGCATCGGGGTTCGACCGTCCTCGTGGCTGCCCTTCTTGATCCCGTGCGCGAGCAGCCACGCCTCGAGCAGTGCCACCGTCGCCGCATCCAGGTATCCGCTGACCTTCGCGCCGCCGTCGTCGTCCTGCTTGCCGACGGTCAGCCTCCTCTTGCCGTGCGCCGCATTCGGGTCCCGCGGGAATCGTCTGTTCTGCTCCTTGACGAGCTGCCTGCACAATGCGCCGGCACCGTGTGGTCCGTGGGCGGGGGAGCGGGCGATCACTTCATCCGCCAGATCCGACGCGGAACGCTCCGCCCGCTCGTCGAGCGATTCCAGCTCCTTCGCCACATCGGCGATTCCCCGCAAAGTCACGTCGCCGGCGCGCAGCGCGGCGTGGGCGGGGCCCTTCAGTTCGGGATGGCCGCTCATGAACGCGCAAGCCCGGACCCGCGACATCGCCTCGCGGCGCGGCAACTGCAGTTCTTCCACCAGATAGTCATCGGGATGCGTGGTCCCCGTCATCCGGGACAACTGCTCCGCCGCCACGGTCGCGGTGACCTGCGCGTCCACGACGGCGAGCCCCCTGCGCGCGGTTTTCAGCCGTTTGAGTGCCGGCATCAGCTGCATCAGCTCCGCCGCCGACAGGGAGCGGTATTCGCATGTGCGGGCGATCTTGACCAGTGCATCCGTCACGGCGCGCGTCAATGCGATGAGCTCCCCGATGCTCGTGGTTGGCCTGGCGGCCAGCCCGGTCCTGTTCCTCTGTACTGCACTGAAGCGTTCATTCATGGCCGCCCGTTCCCCCTCATGTCATGGCGCGTGCCGGAATCTCCGGCTTCGATCATAGGGTCCATGCGAGTCGAAAACAAGAGCGAACCGAAAGTTAATCGAACGTTCATTCGTGGTCGAATCGCGTGTTGTTGGCGCGGCTCCTGAGGCAAGTGGGGCGGATGTTCGTCGTAAAGCGAATCATTTGCCCCGCGCCGATAGCTGAATCATGCGAAGTGAACGACCCTCATCGAACGCCCCGTGAACCGCCGGTGAACAAACGGTGTGTCCGGCGGGGAGGGCCCAGGTCATGTGCCGCGCAAGCGTTCGGGAGGCACGGACGCGACCGCTACACTCGGGGGCGTGAACTTCCGAATCTTCGATACCGCCACCCGTGAGCTGCGAGACTTCGAGCCCATCCGTGCTGGGCACGCGTCCGTCTACCTGTGTGGGGCCACCCCGCAGGCGATGCCGCACATCGGCCACGTGCGTTCCGGTGTCGCGTTCGACATTCTGCGCCGGTGGCTGCTGGCGCAGGGGCTCGACGTCGCGTTCGTGCGCAACGTGACGGACATCGACGACAAGATCCTGACCAAGGCCGCCGAGCATGGCCGGCCGTGGTGGGAGTGGGTGTCCACCTACGAGCGCGAGTTCACCTGGGCGTACGACCAGCTGGGCGTGCTGCCGCCGAGCGTCGAGCCGCGCGCGACCGGCCACGTGACGCAGATGGTCGAGTACATGCAGCGGCTGATGGACAACGGCTACGCGTACGACGTCGACGGCAACGTGTACTTCGACGTCGGTGCGTGGGCGGCGTCGGAGGGCGGCGACTACGGTTCGCTGTCCGGCAACCGCGTCGAGGAAATGGAGCAGGGCGAGCCCGATTCGCCCGGCAAGCGGGGACCCAACGATTTCGCGCTGTGGAAGTCGGCGAAGCCCGGCGAGCCGTCCTGGCCGACCCCGTGGGGCGATGGCCGGCCCGGCTGGCACCTGGAGTGCTCCGCGATGGCGACGTACTACCTCGGCGGCGAGTTCGACATCCATTGCGGCGGGCTGGATCTGCAGTTCCCGCACCACGAGAACGAGATCGCGCAGTCGCACGCCGCCGGCGACGGGTTCGCGCGGTACTGGATGCACAACCATTGGGTGACCATGTCCGGCGAGAAGATGTCGAAATCGCTGGGCAACGTGTTGTCGGTGCCCCACATCCTGGAGAAGGTGCGGCCGGTCGAGCTGAGGTACTACCTGGGCAGCGCCCACTACCGCTCGGTGCTCGAGTACTCCGAGGAAGCGCTGCAGGAGGCGGCCGCGGGGTACCGGCGGATCGAGGCCTTCCTCAAGCGCGCCGCGGACAAGTTCGGGGAGATCGAGATCGGGGAACGCCCCGAGGCCTTCGATGCCGCGATGAACGAGGACCTCGCGGTGCCGCGGGCCCTGGCCGAGCTGCACAATGCGGTCCGCGCGGGTAACCAGCAGCTTGCCGACGGAGATGGTGCGGGAGCCGAGAAGACGGCCGGGGCAGTCCGCGCGATGGCGTCCGTTCTGGGATTCGATCCGTTGTCCGAGAAGTGGGCGGCCGCGGGCGGCGACGACGACAAGGCGATGCACGCGCTCGGAGTCCTGGTCGGCCATGAGCTGGAGACCCGCCGGATCGCCCGCGAGGCCAAGGATTGGGCCACCGCGGATGGCGTGCGGGACCGGCTGACCGAGGCCGGCGTGACCGTGACCGACACCGCCGACGGGCCGAAGTGGTCGCTGGGAGACTGACGGCAACGGTGGAATCCCCGGTGGAATGACGGCCGGCGACGCGAACGTCGCAGGCACAACGAGAACAACCGGAAAGAGAGCCGAGTGGTCCGCGGGACCGCGCGGCGACGAACGCGACGAAGGCGAGAGACGAGAAGATGGCGGGCAATTCCCAGCGACGGGGCGCGGTGCGCAAGACCAACAAGAAGGAAACGGCCGGATCCGGTGGCCAGAAGAGGGGGCTGCGCGGCAAGGGGCCGACCCCCAAGGCCGAGGACCGGGTGTATCACAAGGCCCACAAGCAGGCGCAGCAGAAGCGGCGCCGGGACCAAGGCCGGCATGAAAAGGCGTCCGACGGAACGGAGCTCGTTGTCGGCCGCAACCCGGTCGTGGAGTGCCTGCACGCCAAGGTGCCGGGCAGCGCGCTGTTCGTGGCGTTGGGCACGGACAATGACGATCGGCTGCAGGAGGCCGTGCGCATCTCCAACGATCGCGCCATCCCGATCCGCGAGGTGCCCCGCCATGAGCTCGACCGGATGACGGGCAATTCGCTGCACCAGGGCATCGGACTGCAGATCCCGCCGTACAAGTACGCGGCGGTGGAAGACCTGATGGAGAAGGTCGTGGACTCCGGCGAGCCCGGGTTGATCGTGTGCCTGGACAACATCACCGACCCCCGGAACCTGGGTGCGGTGATCCGCTCGACGGCCGCGTTCGGCGGGCACGGCGTGGTCATCCCGGAGCGGCGTTCGGCGGCGGTCACGGGCGTCACGTGGCGCACCTCGGCCGGCACCGCCGCGCGTCTGCCGGTGGCGCGGGCGACGAACATGGTGAGGTCGCTGAAGCAGTTCCAGAAGGCCGGCTACCAGGTCGTCGGGCTCGATGCGGGCGGCGAGCACACCCTGGACACGTACGACGGCACGACGCCCACGGTGGTCGTCGTCGGATCCGAGGGCAAGGGGCTGTCGCGTCTGGTCCGGGAAACCTGCGACTCGATCATGTCGATCCCGATGGCGGGATGGGTGGAGTCCCTCAATGCCTCGGTCGCGGCGGGCGTGACCCTGAGCGAGTTCGCCCGCCAGCGCCGCGCCGCGTCCAAATAGGGGCGGCGCAGCGTAGCAGGGGTGGCGCAGCGAAGCAGGGGCACCTCGGCAGGGAGGGGCCCGCGCGCCGGTTAGGGGGCAGGGTGCCGGCCGGTGCAGTCGGAGGCGTCGTCGAGGGGATAGCCGCCGGGGCCGGACGGGCTGGCGGCCGCCGAGCCGGAGCCTGAGCCAGTGCCCGAAGCCGAGCCAGCGCCCGCGAGAGCGGCCGCCGCGGCGGCTGGGATTACGCCCTCGCGGGGCGTCGCCCAGCGGCCGGCGGAGACGTCATCGCGGGTGGCGTTGCGGCCCCGGTACCAGCCGATGAAACGGCAGACGAGGTAGATGCCGAAGGAAATGGCGGTGACGAAAACACTCACCGGCACGCCCGGCGCCAGCGACAGGACGACGCCGCCGACCGCGGCGACCTCGGCGAAGATCACCGACAGGACCACCGACATCACCGGCGACGCGGTGACGTGCGCCGCGGAGGCGCCGGGGGTGATCACCAGAGAGATGATCAGCAGCGCCCCGACGATCTGGACGCCCTGGGCGGCGGTGAGGCCGATCAGCACCGCGAACAGCACCGACATCGCGCGGACGTTGATCCCCGACGCCGCCGCCAGCACCGGGTCCGCCGACGCGAACAGCAGCGGCCGCCAGAACACCGCCACCACGGCGATCACCAGCGCCGCCACGCCGGCCAGCAGCCACACCGACGCGCTGGACAATCCCACGATCTGGCCGGTCAGCAGGGCGAACGCCGTCGTCGTCCGGCCGGGGTACAGGTGGATGAACAGCACGGACAGGCCCATGCCGAAGCTCAGCACCACGCCGACGATCGTGTCCTGACCGCCGCGCATGCCCAGCAGCGCCAGCACCACCGCCGCCAGCACCGACCCGACGATCGCGCCGCCGCCGACGCTGAACCCCGTCAGCAGCGCCGCCGCCGCGCCCATCAGGGCCAGCTCGGACGTGCCATGGACGGTGAAGCTCATCCGGCGCATCACCACCAAAGGCGTGACCACGCCGGACACCAGCCCCAGCAGCGCCGCCGCGATCAGCGCGGATTGCACGAACCCCACGTTCAGCAGGGTCTGGGTGTCCGCGACGAAGGAGTTGAGCCACTCCATCAGACCACCACCAGCTTTCCGCCGACCGTCGCCACGGTGATGTCGGTGCGGTACAGGTCGGACAGTGTCTCGGACGTCATGATCTCCTCGACGGGCCCGACCCTGTGCCCGTGCGGCGTGATGTAGAGGACGCGGTCGCAGTGGCCGAGGATCGGGTTGATGCCGTGGGTCACGAACACCACGGCGGTGCCGTGCTCGCGGCGGCGCCGGTCGAGCCTGTCCACGGCCGCTCGCTGGGCGGCGGGGTCGAGGCTGAGCAGAGGCTCGTCGCAAAGCAAAAGTTCCGGATCCCCCACCAGTGCCTGCGCCTGCCGGACCAGCTGCTGCTGGCCGCCGGACAGGGTGCCGACGCGCCGGTCGGCGATGCCCTCCGCGCCGACGTCGGCAAGCGCGGCGTCGATGCGCGCGCGCGAGGGGCGGCGCCGGATGATGCCGTGCGCCGCGGCGAGACCCACCAGGTCCCGCACCCGCATGGGCAGTTCAGGGTCGAACATGCGCTGCTGCGGGATGTAGCCGACCTTGGGCGTCGCCCGGACGGTCCCGGCGGTGAGCCGCCGGGTGCCCAGGGCCGCGCCGATCAGCGTCGACTTACCCACGCCGTTGGGGCCGAGCACCGCCATGAATTCCCCCGGCCGGACCTCCAGATCGAGATCCGACCACAACGGTGCGACGGCCGCTCCGGCGAAGGTGAGTGGGTTCAACTACTTTTGCTCCAGGTCGTCGAGGATGCGGTCGTACAGGTCGAAGAAGTTCTCGTTCGCGCCCGGCGACTCGTAGACGTTGACGATGCGCAGGCCCTTCGCCTGGGCGGCCTTCACCAGCCGCTCGGAGACCTGGTTGCGGGTCTGGGGTGCGTCGATCAGGAAATCGAGGTTACCGGACTCGACCAGCTTGAGCATCGCCGCGACGTCGGCGGCGGAGGGCTCGGATTCGGCGAGCGTCGAATTGCGGTAGCCCTCGGGGGTCTCGTCGGTGATCTTGGTGCCGATCAGGATGTCGTCGGCGAGCGGGTGGGTCTGCGCGGTGGCCGCCTTGGGCAGCTTGGCCTTGCGTTCCTCGATCTTGTCGATCCGCTTGACGACGTCTTCGTCCGACGCCCCCAGCTTCCAATGGGCGTTGACCTCGGATGCGAGGGTGTGCGCCAGCGACTTCACGGCTTCGGTGTTGTACCAGATGTGCTCGTTGACCTCGTGGTCGTGGCCCTCGTGGTCATGGTCGTGGTCATGGCCTTCGTGGCCGTGGTCGTGACCCTCGTGCCCCTCATGGTCGTCGGCGGTCTTCTCCTCCGACTTCGCGGCGGCCTTGTCATCCGACTTCTCCGCGGCCTTGGCCTCGGACTTCTCGGCGGACTTCGCCTCCGACTTCTCGTCGGATTTCTCGGCCGCGCCCTCGGCGCCGTGGTCGTGGCCCTCATGGTCGTGGTCGTCGTGACCCTCGTGGCCCTCCTCGCCGTGGCCGTGGCCGTCGAAGCCGTCGCCCTCCATGGCGGTGAGGATGAGCTTCTTCGAATCGCCGGACGCGGCCTGGGTGAGCCAGGCGTTGTAATGGCCGCCGCCGGCGACGAGGACGTCGGCCTGCTCGACGGTGGCCATGTCCGCGGCGGTCGGCTGGTAGGAGTGCGGGTCGATGTCGTTGGAGGCGATGATCGGCTGGATCTCGACGTTCTTCGCGTCGCCGACGACGGCCTGGGCCACGTCGGCCCACACCTTGGTGGACGTCACGATCTTGACTTTGTCGCCGTCGGTTCCGTTGCCCCCGGAGGCCTCGGTGCCGTTGTCGTCAGAGCAGGCGGCGAGGCCCATGGTCAGGCCCACGGTGGCCATTGCGGCCAGGGCTGTGCGCAGGAAGGGAGTTTTCATGGTTTCATCGTATCCCGGAAATGAAAACGGTTGCCAAGTGGGGTTCGAACGTATTACCGGCGATCCGCGGCATCGGGTAGATTCGGGCGCGTGCACACCGATTACCCCGCCGATCCCGCCGAGCCCGATTCGGCGTCGGCGACATCGCGGAACGGTTCGCGGGGCGGCCGCCGGTCCAGGGGGACTTTGGCGTCGATCGCCGCGGAGTTGGGGGTGTCCCGGACGACCGTGTCCAACGCCTATAACCGCCCCGATCAGCTGTCGCCGGAGCTGCGCGAACGCATTCTCGCGCAGGCGGAGGCCCAGGGCTACCCCGGCCCGGATCCCATGGCGCGCAGCCTGCGCATGCGGCGGGTCGGCGCGGTGGGCGTGCTCTTCACCGAGCAGCTGTCCTTCGCCTTCGACGATCCCGCCTCGGTGGATTTCCTCGCGGGCCTGGCGGAGGAATGCGGCCGGCGCGGCGACTCGCTCCTGGTCATCCCGGCGTCGTCGGCGGAGTGCGGAGACGGGGAAACCGAACGGCGTGACGACGGGCCCGCGCGCACCTCTTCGCCGGAGCCCGCCTCGCCCGACCCCAGGATGCTCATCCGCCAGGCCGTCGTGGATTCCTTCGTCGTCTATTCCGTGGCGGAGGACGATCCCTTCCTCAAGGCGGTGCTCGAACGCGGTCTGCCCACGGTGATCTGCGATCAGCCGACGTGCGAGGATGGTGTGCCCTTCGTCGGCATCGACGACCGCGAGGCGATCAAGCCGGCGGTGCGCCACCTGACGGAGCTCGGGCACCGCGACATCGGCGTGCTGTCGGTGCGCCTGTCCCGGCTGCGCAACGATGGCCCCGTCAGCGCGGAACGGTTGGCCGGCGCGCGGCATCACGTGCAGCGCTCCCGCGTCGAGGGTGCGCTGGAGGCGCTGGGCGAGGCCGGCATCGACGCCGCCGGCGTGCCCATCGTCGAGCGGCACCTCAACGATCCCGAGAACAATTACGACGCCGCCCGAGAGCTGCTGACGTCGCACCCGCACCTGACCGCCGTCGCGTGCACCACGGACACGCAGGCGCTCGGGGTGCTGCGCTACGCGAACGACCACGGCATCCGGATCCCGGAGGACCTCTCCGTCACCGGTTTCGACGGCATCGAGGCCGCCCGCCACAGCGGCATCACCACGGTCATCCAGCCCAACCGCGACAAGGGCCGGGCGGCCGGCGCGGCGCTGGCCGGCGGGGAGGCCAGGGTCATCCTGCCCACGGAGTTCCTGCCGGGGCGGACGACGGCGCCGCCGCGCGGCTAGGCCGGGCTCCCGGACGCGGCGGCTTCGCGGGCGTCGGCGAAATCCCGGAGGAACGCGGTCACGGCCGCGGTGTCGGGGAGGAAGGCGGTCGCCGCGCTGGGGCCGTCATCGGGGGAGCCGACCTTGATGCCCAGGTCGCCGTTGCCCAGCGTGCGCAGGACCGTTTCGTCGGTGACGTCGTCGCCGATGAACAGCAACGCGTCGGCGCCGTATTCGCTGCGGGCGGCCTCCAGGTAGCTGCCCTTGGTCACGTCGAGGACGGCGAGCTCGACGATGTCCTTGCCCTCGGTGATGTGGACGCCCTGGAGCGGCCGGAAGATGGACAGCGCGTGGTCGAGCACGCGGCGCTTGCGCACCTCGTCCTCCAGCAGGCGCACGTGGAGGACGCGCGCGGCGGGTTTGCGTTCGACCCAGACCAGGTCTCCCGCGCCGGCCTCGGCGACGACGTCGCGAAGCCGCAGGTCCAGGGCCTCCAAGAGGGAGGATTCCGCCTCCGACAGGGCCAGACCGTCCTGGGGTTCGGCACCGTGGCTGCCGACCAGCCGGGCGGCGTGCTCCATGCCGGACAGGTAGCGCAGGTCGCGCAGCTGCCGGCCGGACAGGATGACCACCTCTGTGCGGGGCAGCGCGGACAGCCGCGACACCAGCTCCACGTTGCCCTCGCGGGGGCGCACGGCCATCGGGTCATCGCACAGGTCCGCCAGGGTGCCGTCGAAATCGAGGGCGACCACGAGCGTCCCGGCCTCGGCGACGGCGGCGACGGCGGATGGGGTCGGTGACGTGTTGCTCACGTCACCACCCTACGCAACGGCCCCTCCCCGGCGGCGCGGCCACCGGTGACCATGGGTAAAGTGCGGCCCATGACCAATGCCGACACCCGCCCCGCGCCCCTGGAGACGATGGACGAAATGTCCATCCGCAAGGCGTTCGGCGAGTTCGCGACGGGAGTCACCATCGTCGCCTCCGACGACGGCGAACCGGTCGGCTTCGCGTGCCAGTCCTTCTCTTCCCTGAGCCTGAACCCGCCGCTGGTGCTGTTCACCGTGATGAACACATCGCGGTCGTGGCCGCGCATCCGCGCCACCGGCCGGTTCTCGGTCAGCGTGCTCACGGAGGCCCAGCGCGACATTTCCGCGGTGTTCGGCCGCCGCGGCCGCGACAAGTTCGAGCACGGCGAGTGGACCCGATCGGCGCTGGGCAACCCGCTGCTGCGCGACTGCGCCGTGTGGATCGACTGCACCATCGAGGACGTCCACGAGGCCGGCGACCACTTCATCGTCGTCGGCCGCGTCGCGGAGATCGGCCACCGCGCGGATTCCCGCCCGTTGCTGTACCACCGCGGCTCCTACGCCAACGTCGTCGCCGCCGGCGAGGACGCCCCGGCCGACGAGAGCTGGCGGCAGCGCCCCTCGGTGTAGGCGCGCCGCTCAAACGCCCCGCTCGAACGCCCCGCCCCGCTAGGGCGTGTCTCCCAATAGGCGTACCCAGGACAGGATCGAACAGAGTGTGACGGCGGCGCGGTAGGTGATCGCGAGTTTGTCGTAACGGGTGGCCAGGGCTCGCCATTGCTTGGCCAGGGCGAAGGATCGTTCGACGACGTTTCGCCCTTTGTAGAGGTCAACGTCGAGTTTGGGCGGTCTGCCGCCGCGGCCGCCTCGGCGTGCTCGTGCGGCGATCGTGTCGCTTTTCTCCGGGATCACGGCGGCGATGCCCCGGTTGCGGAGCTGGCGGCGGATGGTTCCGGACGAGTACGCCTTGTCGGCGATCACCGCGTCTGGGCGGGTGCGGGGCCGGCCCCGCCCGTGGCGGGGAACGTGGATGTCGGCGAGCACCTGTTCGAGCATCGCACCGTCGTTGCGTTGGCCGCCGGTGACCACGTTCGCCAGCGGTCGCCCGCGGCCGTCGACGGCGCTGTGGATTTTGGTCGTCAGTCCGCCACGCGACCTGCCGATGCCGTGACCTGCAGGTTCACACTCGGCTGCGGGGCGATTCTTGTGATTCGATCGAGCCCCCTGTGTCCTGCTCAGGGCGGGTCGTATTTGTGCCGTGCTGGTGGGCGCGGCAGATGGTGGCGTCGACCGAGACGTTCCAGTCGATCATCCCGTCGGCGTCGGCGTCAGCCAGGATTGCCTGCAGGACCCGGTCCCAGGTGCCGTCCTCGGCGTATCGAGCGTGGCGTTTCCACACCGTCTGCCACGGGCCGTACTCATCTCGCGGCAGGTCACGCCACGGAATCCCTGTCCGGTAGCGGTAGATGATGCCCTCGACCACCTTGCGGTTGTCGCGAAACGGATGCCCCTGCCGCCCCTGGTTGGAGGGCAGCAGGGGCTCGATCCGCTCCCACTGCTCATCGGTGAACTGGCGAAACCTTGACTTCGTCTGTGCCATACGGACACCGTCTCGCGGGTCACCGCTCAGCTATGGGAGACACGCCCTAGGCTTCCGCTTCGCGCCGCGCATCCGCGACCTCGGCGAAACCAAGCTGTACGTGCCGCAGGGCGTGCAAGCCTACCCGACGTTGCGCCCGCTGATCGGCGGCACCCTGAACATCAAGCACGTGCGTGCCCACTGGGACGACATCCTGCGCCTGGCCAGCTCGATCAAGCAGGGCACCGTCACCGCCTCGCTGATGCTGCGCAAGCTCGGCAGCTACCCGCGCCAGAACGGACTGGCCGTGGCCCTGCGCGAGCTGGGCCGGATCGAGCGCACGCTGTTCATCCTGGACTGGCTGCAAAGTGTTGAACTGCGCCGCCGCGTGCATGCCGGCCTGAACAAAGGTGAGGCGCGCAACTCGCTGGCCAGGGCGGTGTTCTTCAACCGCCTTGGGGAAATCAGGGATCGGAGCTTCGAGCAGCAGCGCTACCGGGCCAGCGGCCTCAACCTGGTGACGGCGGCTATCGTGCTGTGGAACACGGTGTACCTGGAACGCGCCACCCAGGGGTTGGTCGAGGCCGGCAAGCCGGTGGACGGCGAGCTGCTGCAATTCCTGTCGCCGCTGGGCTGGGAGCACATCAACCTAACCGGCGATTACGTCTGGCGGCAGAGCCGCAGACTGGAAGACGGGAAGTTTCGGCCCTTACGGATGCCCGGAAAACCTTAGCGTACGATTTTTTCCGAATTCTGCGGGCTCCCCTATCTCATCTGCGCAAGGCAGAACGTGAAGACGGCCGCCCTGGACCTCGCCCGCGAGCGCCAGGCGCACGAGGCCGGCGCGCGGACCCGCGCCACGGCCCACGAGCGGACGCCGCAGCAGGAGCGCCAGAAGGCCGCCAGAGAGGCCGAGCGCGGCCGTGAGGCTTGGACGCTAGGGCAGGGCATGAAAAAGCCCGTAGCGGGCTGCTACGGGCGTCTGACGCGGTGGAAAGGGGGAGGGGATGTTGTCTACATGGCTCTGCTGTAGTGAGTGGGTTGCGCTCCGGCAGCGGTCCTGATCAATCGTCACCCTTTCTCGGTCCTTCAACGTTCCTGACAACGAGCCTCCTTTTCGCCAATCCATCGACAATCACCGCGAGTCCCTGCTCGAACGCTGCGTCCGGACCGGCTTCGTCGAAGGCGTCTATCGCGGCCCGCAACAGCGGCGAGAGCGGAGCCTGTTCAACGGTGCCGCCGCGCTCGCCGGCATCGCTGTCGCCGGCCTGCTCCTCAAGCACGGCCCCAACAGTGAAGTAGCTGATTGTCATCAGCGCATTGACGGCGTCCCCGGCCGAAAAACCCGCCTCGCAGAGGAAGCGAAGCTGCGCGTCGGCCGTTTCCATCTGCGGTGCGCCCGGTCGCGTGCCGGCATGGATGCGCGCGCCATCGCGGTAGGCGAGCAGCGCCTGCCTGAAGCTGCGGGCATTCCCGATCAGAAATGAGCGCCAGTCGTCGTCGGCTCTCGGCACCGAATGCGTATGATTCTCCGCCAGCATGGCTTCGGCCAGTGCGTCGAGCAGCGCCCGCTTGTTCCTGAAGTGCCAGTAAAGCGCCGGCTGCTGAACCCCCAACCGTTCCGCCAGTTTGCGTGTCGTCAGACCGTCTACGCCGACCTCGTTCAACAGGTCCAGGGCGGCACGGATCACTGTATTCGGCTGCAACTTTGTCATGCTTGACACTTTATCACTGATAAACATAATATGTCCACCAACTTATCAGTGATAAAGAATCCGCGCGTTCAATCGGACCAGCGGAGGCTGGTCCGGAGGCCAGACGTGAAACCCAACAGACCCCTGATCGTAATTCTGAGCACTGTCGCGCTCGACGCTGTCGGCATCGGCCTGATTATGCCGGTGCTGCCGGGCCTCCTGCGCGATCTGGTTCACTCGAACGACGTCACCGCCCACTATGGCATTCTGCTGGCGCTGTATGCGTTGATGCAATTTGCCTGCGCACCTGTGCTGGGCGCGCTGTCGGATCGTTTCGGGCGGCGGCCGGTCTTGCTCGTCTCGCTGGCCGGCGCTGCTGTCGACTACGCCATCATGGCGACGGCGCCTTTCCTTTGGGTTCTCTATATCGGGCGGATCGTGGCCGGCATCACCGGGGCGACTGGGGCGGTAGCCGGCGCTTATATTGCCGATATCACTGATGGCGATGAGCGCGCGCGGCACTTCGGCTTCATGAGCGCCTGTTTCGGGTTCGGGATGGTCGCGGGACCTGTGCTCGGTGGGCTGATGGGCGGTTTCTCCCCCCACGCTCCGTTCTTCGCCGCGGCAGCCTTGAACGGCCTCAATTTCCTGACGGGCTGTTTCCTTTTGCCGGAGTCGCACAAAGGCGAACGCCGGCCGTTACGCCGGGAGGCTCTCAACCCGCTCGCTTCGTTCCGGTGGGCCCGGGGCATGACCGTCGTCGCCGCCCTGATGGCGGTCTTCTTCATCATGCAACTTGTCGGACAGGTGCCGGCCGCGCTTTGGGTCATTTTCGGCGAGGATCGCTTTCACTGGGACGCGACCACGATCGGCATTTCGCTTGCCGCATTTGGCATTCTGCATTCACTCGCCCAGGCAATGATCACCGGCCCTGTAGCCGCCCGGCTCGGCGAAAGGCGGGCACTCATGCTCGGAATGATTGCCGACGGCACAGGCTACATCCTGCTTGCCTTCGCGACACGGGGATGGATGGCGTTCCCGATCATGGTCCTGCTTGCTTCGGGTGGCATCGGAATGCCGGCGCTGCAAGCAATGTTGTCCAGGCAGGTGGATGAGGAACGTCAGGGGCAGCTGCAAGGCTCACTGGCGGCGCTCACCAGCCTGACCTCGATCGTCGGACCCCTCCTCTTCACGGCGATCTATGCGGCTTCT
Source organism: Corynebacterium hansenii (assembly GCF_030408795.1). NCBI lineage: Bacteria > Bacillati > Actinomycetota > Actinomycetes > Mycobacteriales > Corynebacteriaceae > Corynebacterium > Corynebacterium hansenii. The sequence goes on along the minus strand of NZ_CP047211.1, from coordinate 2,719,411 downwards.
ATAACAACGTGGAACGGGTGGGCATGGATTGCAGGCGCTGCCCTCTACTTGCTCTGCCTGCCGGCGCTGCGTCGCGGGCTTTGGAGCGGCGCAGGGCAACGAGCCGATCGCTGATCGTGGAAACGATAGGCCTATGCCATGCGGGTCAAGGCGACTTCCGGCAAGCTATACGCGCCCTAGGGCGTGTCTCCCAATAGGCGTACCCAGGACAGGATCGAACAGAGTGTGACGGCGGCGCGGTAGGTGATCGCGAGTTTGTCGTAACGGGTGGCCAGGGCTCGCCATTGCTTGGCCAGGGCGAAGGATCGTTCGACGACGTTTCGCCCTTTGTAGAGGTCAACGTCGAGTTTGGGCGGTCTGCCGCCGCGGCCGCCTCGGCGTGCTCGTGCGGCGATCGTGTCGCTTTTCTCCGGGATCACGGCGGCGATGCCCCGGTTGCGGAGCTGGCGGCGGATGGTTCCGGACGAGTACGCCTTGTCGGCGATCACCGCGTCTGGGCGGGTGCGGGGCCGGCCCCGCCCGTGGCGGGGAACGTGGATGTCGGCGAGCACCTGTTCGAGCATCGCACCGTCGTTGCGTTGGCCGCCGGTGACCACGTTCGCCAGCGGTCGCCCGCGGCCGTCGACGGCGCTGTGGATTTTGGTCGTCAGTCCGCCACGCGACCTGCCGATGCCGTGACCTGCAGGTTCACACTCGGCTGCGGGGCGATTCTTGTGATTCGATCGAGCCCCCTGTGTCCTGCTCAGGGCGGGTCGTATTTGTGCCGTGCTGGTGGGCGCGGCAGATGGTGGCGTCGACCGAGACGTTCCAGTCGATCATCCCGTCGGCGTCGGCGTCAGCCAGGATTGCCTGCAGGACCCGGTCCCAGGTGCCGTCCTCGGCGTATCGAGCGTGGCGTTTCCACACCGTCTGCCACGGGCCGTACTCATCTCGCGGCAGGTCACGCCACGGAATCCCTGTCCGGTAGCGGTAGATGATGCCCTCGACCACCTTGCGGTTGTCGCGAAACGGATGCCCCTGCCGCCCCTGGTTGGAGGGCAGCAGGGGCTCGATCCGCTCCCACTGCTCATCGGTGAACTGGCGAAACCTTGACTTCGTCTGTGCCATACGGACACCGTCTCGCGGGTCACCGCTCAGCTATGGGAGACACGCCCTAGTTCCGCGACACCGCCGCCCACCCCGGCGCGGCCTCGCCCGGCGCATGGTCGCCGACGGCGGTCATGCGCAGGCCGGGTGCGCCGGCGGAGACGATGAAGTCACCGGTCAGCTTCGCGCGCAGGCGGTCGTGGAAGGTGCGGGCGACGGCGTCGCAGTCGGCCTCGCGGACGGTGCGCGGCTCGCCGACGGACACGATGTCGCCGTCGCGCCACGTCAGCGTCCCCTGGAAGGAACCGCAGGCGCCGTCGCCGGTGTAGGACTCGCGGCCGAACGCGATGACCGGCGGCACCATGCCGTCGGGTGCGCCGTGGGGCAGCGCCGGGTCGTCGTAGACCGCGGTGACCTGCCAGCGCTTGCCGACGACCCGATCGTCCCCGTCCCCGCCGTCATCCCCGCCGCAGGCGGCGAGCGACGCCGAAAGGAGCGTCGTCAAGCACAATGCCGCGGCCCGGCGGCCGCGCGCGCTCACCGCCCGCCCTCCGACGCCTCGTGGGCGCGGGTGAGCTCCTCGAGGAAGCTGCGCGCCCACAGGTCGACGTCGTGGTCGCGGACCTGGGCGTGCAGGCGCTCCATGCGGGCGCGGGCGTCGTCGGGGTAGTGCTCCAGCGACGTTACCGCGGACATGATCGCCCGCTTCACCGACTCCAGGTCGTGGGGATTGCAGAAATGCGCGCCGTCGAGCTCCGTCGCCGCGCCGGTGAACTCCGACAGCACCAGCGACCCGGTGCCGTCGGGGTGGCAGGCGACGTACTCCTTGGCCACCAGGTTCATGCCGTCGCGCAGGGCGGTGACCAGCATGACGTCGGCCGCCGAGTACATGCCCAGCAGGTCGTCGAAGGGCACGGGCCGGTGGATGTAGTGGATCACCGGGCGGCCCAGCGACCCGAACCGGCCGTTGATGCGGCCTACCGCGTGCTCCACGCGGGCGCGGGTGCGGCGGTAGTCGTCGACGCGCTCGCGCGACGGGGTCGCCACCTGCACCAGCACGCTTTCCGACGGGTCCAGCGCCCCCGATTCGAGCAGCGCCTCAAACGCCTCGAGGCGGACGAGGATGCCCTTGGTGTAGTCCAGCCGGTCGACGCCCAGCAGCAGCGTGCGCGGGTTGCCGGCCAGCGCCCGCACGCCATCGCGGTCGGCGCCGGCGGCCCTGGCGATGACGTCGCCGGAGTCGATGGAGATGGGGAAGGACCCCACCCGCACCGTGCGGCCGTCGGGCGCGGTGATCGCCCCGGAGGCCTCGCGCACCGACGAGCGCCCGCTGACCTCGAGGGTGTCGGGCAGCCCGGTGTGCGAGCCGGCCTCGCCGGACACGCGGCGGCACAGGTCCAGGAAATTGTCGGCGCAGGTGTCCAGGTGGAAACCGATGACGTCGGCGCCGAGCAGCCCGCGGACGATTTCCTCGCGCCACGGCAGCTGGCGGAAGATCTCCGACGGCGGGAAGGGGATGTGCAGGAAGAACCCGATGGTCAGGTCGGGTCGCACCTGCCGGAGGATGCCGGGCACGAGCTGCAGCTGGTAGTCCTGCACCCACACCGTGGCGCCCTCGGCGGCGCGGCGCGAGACGGCCTCGGCGTAGCGCAGGTTGACCTCGCGGTAGGACTCCCACCAGTCGCCGTCGTACGTCGGCGCGACGATCAGCGAGTGGTACAGCGGCCACAAGGTGGCGTTGGAGAAGCCCTCGTAGAACTTCTCGTGCTCGTCGGACGTCAGCTCGACGGGGAAGAGGTGCAGGCCCTCGTCGGTGTCGATGGCCTCGGGGACGTCGGGGGCCTCCGGTTCGTCGGAGACGCTGCCGGCCCACCCGACCCACGCGCCGTTGTTGCGCAGCAGCACCGGGGTGAGCGCGGTGACCAGGCCACCGGGGCTGGCTTCCCAGCGCACGCCGCCCGGGGCCGCCGGATCATCGACGGGGGCGACGGGCAGCCGGTTGGCCACGACGACGAAATCCGAGCGTTCGCGGCCCATTCGCGTCACGCCTTCTTCGTGGTCTTCTTGGCGGCCTTCTTGGCCGTCTTCTTGGTGGCCTTCTTCGCCGTGGTCTTCTTGGAGGTGGCCTTCTTGGCCGCCTTCTTCGTGGACTTGCGGGTGCGCTTGGCGGTCTTCGGCGCCGTGGCCTCGAGGTGCTCCTCGTGGACCTTCTTGTAGCTCAGGCCCTCGGGTTCGACTCCGAGCATGCACATGAGGGTGACGCAGTCGTGGAAGTCATCGGAGAACGTCGCGACGATTCGCCGCGCGCCCGCCGCCGTCTCGGCCTCGACCTGGTGCAGTGCCTCGTTCTGGGCGGTGCGGGTGTCGGTGACCTTGGGTGGCACGGATCCTCCTGGCTCGTGGCGGGCGATTGTCGGGTGGCGCGCACGGGCGTGCGCCGCGTGCGGATGGGGGCCGGGCGGCCGCCTCGCCGGTCTCCCCATACAGGCCGTCCATTGTACCAAGGAGGGTCATTTCGGGTGAGGTGGGCCGGTGGGTGCTTTGCGACGCCCGTGTGCCCTCACCAGTCCACGGTGCGGTCGCCCGGTGCGCGCCCGTAGCGTCGGCCGAATTTGGCGCGGGCGCTGCGGCTGAGGCGCGTGCGGCCGTCGATGGGGTTGGCCGTGCCGCCGGTGGAGTCGGTGCCCGCGGCCTGGCGTCGGCGGCGCCGCTGGATCTTCGGGCGCCGGACGTCGCCGTGGCGGATCAGGCGCGGCGGGCGGCGCATCTGGCGGGCGAGCCATTCGCCGAGGGCGATGCCGGCGGCCAGCGCGGTGGCGGTGCCCAGTGCGGCGGCGAGCGCCGTGAAGCCGTTGAGGGGCTGGCCGTTGAGCAGGGCGTGGAGGCCCCGGTAGATGGACATGCCGGGCAGGAAGGGAGTGACGCCGGCGATTGCGGTGACCAGCGGCGGGATCGACGTGCGGCGGGAGAGCAGGCCGCCGGCCAGGCCGACGGCGGTGGCGGCGGCGCCGGCCGCGGCGACGGGGTTGACGCCGGCGGGCAGGAGCAGCCAGTAGTAGAGCATCGAGCCCAGCAGCGCCGTCGCGCCCGACACCCCGAGCGCCTTCCACCCGGCGTTGGAGGCCACGGCGAAGGCGACGCTGGCCGCCGTGCCCGCGAGCACCCGGACGGTGGATTCCGCGAAGTTGGGGTCGGACGCGACGCTGGTCGGCGGCAGCGCGATGCCGATCAGCGAGGTGATCTCGAAGCCGATGGCGATGCCCGCGACGATGCCGCCGGTGAGCAGCATCGTGTCGAAGAATCTGGCGGAGCCGGTGACCGGGGCGCCGGTGATGCCGTCCTGGAGCGATTGGACGAGCGTGAGGCCGGCGAGCATGACGATGATGCCCGACGCCACGACCCGCGACGGCTGCACCTCGATGCCCGCCCAGTTCGATCCCGCGTAGGCGAGGGCGGCCATGACGGTCGCGATGAAGCCGCCCGTCGCGTTCTGGAAGAACGGGGGCAGCGCCCGGACGTTGAGCTCGCCGATCGTCGCCACGATGACGGCGGTGACCACCGCCGCGATGGCGCCGACGGCGGGGCCGCCGCCGAGCAGGATCGACACCGCAGCGGCCATGGCGGCCCAGCCGAGGTAGATGACGCGCAGGCGGTACAGGGGAGGGGCGGTCTCGATGGCCTCGGCGCGTTCCACGGCGTCGTCGAGCGAAACCTGGCCGCCGCGGATGGCCCGCAGCAGCGAGTCGACGCGGCGCAGGCGGTGGAAGTCCACGGCCGGGGCGTCGACCACGCGCATGGCGGTCACCGGCGTCCGGCGCGCGCCGATGAGGTGGTACACCGTCACCGACGTCAGCGTGATGTCGACCTGCACCCGGGTCAGGCCGTAGGCCGAGGTGACCGCCTTGATCTGCAGGACGGTGTCCGAGTTGCCCGTGCCGCAGGACAGCAGCAGGCCGCCGAGCTGGGCGGCGAGGTCCAGCACCGAGGTGACCTGGTCGGGGTCGGTGTAGTCGATGGGCGCCAGGGGCAGCGGCGTCCGCGTCGACTGCACGAGGTCGACCGTCGATTGGGGCCCGAACAGGGCGCCGCGCACCTTGGCGCGGAACTTGCCGGCGAATCCGGGGATCGCCGCGGCGGTGGTCGCCTGGTGGTCCTCGGCCATGGTCCTCCGTCCCCGGGATCCGTCGGTGGTGGATCGCCGCGTTTCGTCGTGTCGTCGTGGCGCGGGGTTCCCGCGCCGCGGGGATTCTACATGCGGATTCACCGAAAAACACGACCGCATCCGACGCCGTGGGCAGCGGCCGTGCGGCGGCGCTCGGGTGCCTGTCCGGGCGCCCCTCTGGGCCGGGTAGAATCCCGGGCAATGCCGGAGTGGCGCAATTGGCAGCGCGCCCGCCTTGTAAGCGGATGGTTGCGGGTTCGAGTCCCGTCTCCGGCTCCGACGGTGCAGGTCAGGCAAGCAATCGCCTGGCCTGCACTCGTTTCCGAGCCACCGAATGGCACTCTAATGGCACTCCATTGGCACGGTAATGACCGGACATGACGGTGAACCGGACTCCCGCGCTCGCCGGGTTCGGCCAATTCGCACTCGCGTCGGGCAGCCGAGCCAAGCGCCGACACTGCTGCGCCGGGATAATGGACGGATCACCGCAACGTCGCAGAATGCACTCCAGAAGAGGTGGGCGCCAATGGAACTCCTTGACCGAAGCGAGGTCTTCGCATCACTTGCTCCGCTTGACCGGCACATCAAGGACAAGGGCAAGATCCCGGCCATCGACACCGCCTATACGGCCTTCATCCACCAGTTCGAGCCGATTGCCCTGACCCCGGACATCGACCTGTGCGGGTATCAGGAAGCGCTCCAAGTCAACGGGTATGCCCGTGATTCGGGGCTGCCGGAGGACTTTTGGCTCATCGGGCGCTCGGGCCAGGGCGACGAATGGCTTTTGAGCCAGCGGCATCGAACGGTCTTCTTCTTCGACCACGACAAGGGCGGTCACGACGATGCGGGTGCCTTCACGGATTTTCGCATTGATTTCACCGACTTCGTCCGAGCCGGTCTCGTACTTGCCCAGCTCGAGAAACACCTCGACGCCGGTGACGACATTGCGCCGCTCAAGAACGAAACCGCCGCATTGCTGGGGCGCATCCATCCGGGCTTGTTCGACGCATACCCATACGGCTACTTCGATTCGGATTGCTGAGCGCATTCCCGTACCTCACCCCGTGGACTCCCGAGGCCCGGCGCCGCCCCATCGCGGGCGGCGCCGGGCCTTTGGCGTGGTCGGGGCTCCGGTCGCCACCGGGTTGCCGGCCACCCCCGCGGCCACGTGGGCGTCGCAAAGCCAAATGCTTGTGACCTGGGCCACTTTGTCCGCGTTCGATGAATGACGATTCACCCCCGGAAGCGTTTCGGCGGGGAAACCTTGCGAGTTAATGGAGATTCACGAAATACTGTGACCCACGCAACACCGGTGATCCCCGCCACGATCGCGGGCCACGACGACCCCGACGTCTCCAACGCACAAGGACCCGACATGAACGCTCCCGTCACCCCCGCCCCCGGCCTCGACCGCACCGTCCATCCCGGCGCCCCGCACCACCCGCCGCACCCCAAGCGGGTGCAGACGCTGCAGCAGGACGACGCGCGCCTGAGCACCCCGGGCCACACCCGCGACAGCGAGGCGTTCCGCGCCGCCCGCGACACCCTCCTGGCCACCCGCACCGACTACGAGGGCGCCCGCGAGGCGTTCGAATGGCCGGAGCTGAAGGACTTCAACTGGGCGCTCAACTGGTTCGACGTCATCGCGTACCACAACCCCGAGCCGGCCCTGTGGATCGTCGAGCCCGACGGCTCCGAGGCCATCTACTCCTTCGACCTCATGCGCCGGCGCTCCAACCGCGTGGCCAACCACCTGCGCTCCATGGGCATCGGGCGCGGCGACCGCATCATGCTCATGCTCGACAACCAGGTGGAGCTGTGGGAGACGCTGCTGGCCGCCATGAAGCTCGGCGCCGTGGTCAGCCCCGCCTCCATCCAGCTGCCCGCCGCCGAAACCCCGGAGCGCCTCGAGCGCGCGCGGATCAAGATGGTGGTCACCTCCCGCCGCTACCTGGACCGTTTCGCCGACGTCGCCGAGGACGACGACGTCATCCTCCTGGCCGCCGACGAAGACGAGGAGCCCGTCACCGGCGACGGCCGCATGCCCTCCATCCCGGTGCACAACTTCCACGACGCCTACCTGTCGTCCGACGAGTTCGAGGCCGACGGCCCGACCCGCCCCGGCGACCTGCTGCTGCTGTACTTCACCTCCGGCACCACCTCGAAGCCGAAGCTGGTCGCCCACACCCACGCCAGCTACCCGGTGGGCACGCTGACCACCATGTACTGGTTGGGCGTGCAGCCCGGCGACGTGCACATGTCCATCTCGCAGCCGGGCTGGGCCAAGCACTCGTGGTCGCAGGTGTTCGCGCCGTGGTCCGCGGAGGCGTGCATCTTCATCTACAACACCGACCGCTTCGACGCCGGCGCGCTGATGGGCCAGCTCGATCGCTGCGGCGTGGACACGTTCTGCGCCCCGCCGACGGTGTGGCGCATGCTCATCCAGGCGGACATGACCGGCATGTCGCGGGTGCCGCGCGAGGCGCTCGGCGCCGGTGAGCCGCTGAACCCCGAGGTCATCTCGCGCGTGGAGGAGGATTGGGGCGTCACCATCCGCGACGGCTACGGCCAGACGGAGACCACCGCCCTGGTGTGCAACTCGCCGGGCCAGACCGTGCGCCCCGGTTCGATGGGCCGGCCCTGCCCGGGCGTCGACATCGTGCTGGTGGACCCGGAGACCGGCGAGCTCGTCGACGACGGCGAGATCTGCGTGGTCATGGACGGCCATCCGCTGTTCCTGACGCCGGGCTACCACGAGGACGCGGACAAGACGGGCGCCGTCATGTTCGACGGGCACTACCACACGGGCGACCGCGGCATCCGCGACGAGGACGGCTACATCACCTTCGAGGGCCGCATCGACGACGTGTTCAAGGCGTCCGACTACCGCATCTCGCCGTTCGAGCTGGAGTCCGTGCTGCTGGAGCACCCGGCGGTGGCGGAGGCCGCGGTCATTCCGTCGCCGGACCCGCTGCGCCTGGCGGTGCCGAAGGGCGTCGTCCGACTCGCCGCCGGCGCGGAGGAGTCGCTCGAGACCGCGAAGTCGATCATGGCGCACACCGCGGACCGCCTCGCCGGCTTCAAGCGCGTCCGCCGCCTCGAGTTCGCGGACGATCTGCCGAAGACCGCGTCGGGCAAGATCCGCCGCGTGGAGCTGCGCAACAGCGAGCTCGCGCGCCCGGAGACCGAGACCGATCCCTCGGCGCCGGTGGAGATGCGCCGCGAGCGCGAGTACTGGGAAAAGGACTAGTCTCCGGCTTTGCGACGCCCACCGCCCCCGGTGCAGGGTCTTCGGATCCGGCACCGGGGGCATTCCCATTGGTCACATACGTCACTCGAGTCCCTTCCGTTGCAGTTTTGGAGTAATATGGTGCGTGCTCGATTGGGCGCCCCACCCCGGCGCCCGCTCAAGACGCAACACCGGGAGCACGCATGTCGGACCACACGATCGCCAGGCAGTCCACGGTCATCCCCGCAGCGGCGGGGCATGATGGCGGGCGGCGCCGCAGAGTGCGCGCGGCCGTCGGGGCCGTGGCCGGCGTGATGGTGCTCGTCGGCGGCGGCTTCTTCGCGGGGGTGGCCGCCGGGCAGCAGTCCGCGGGCGGCGATGATCGCGCCGCCGAGGTCGATTACCGGTCGGCGCTGTTCGGGTCTTCCCTGCCGGGGTCCCTGCCGGGATCGTCGTCGTCGGGGCCGTCGTCCGCGGGCGGCGACGAAAGTGCCGGCGCCGAGGATTCCGCTGCGCCGGGAGAGGCCGGCCGGGGAGAAGCCGGCCCGCGCGAGTCCGGCCAGGCTGCCGGCGACCCGGGCGACGCCGCGGGCGAAACGACGGCCGCACCGGATCCCGGCGCGGCGCGCGGCAGCGGCGGCCGCACCGGATTCGCCCTGCGCGGCGACGTCATCGAGATCGAGGGCGAGGACGTCCTGGTGTGCGCCACCGGCAACGGCTTCGGCATGAGCCACATCGGCGTGACGCTGTCCGAGGGCGCCGACGCGGACGCCACGCGCGCCGAATCGGACCGCCTGTGCGCCGACGCGCTCCGGGTGATGGGCGCGCTGGTGCTGGCCAACCGCGGGGAGGATCTGCTGGGCACCGAACGCGACGTCGAGGCGGCGGGCCGCACCTACCGCTGCCGCCCGGTGGCCGAAAAGGTGCTGCGCTGCACCGGCGACGACGGGTCCGTCGTCACGCTCTGGTCCGCGGCCCCCTGACCGCCCCCGTTCGCCGGGTGCTCCCCACGGCAAAACCACCTATGCTGGGGGTGATGTTGGAGGGGGCGTTCACGAGCCGCCCGGAGGCTCCGTCCCCGCCGTCGCCATCGCGGTGAAACCCGCGCACACGGGGAAGCGGAAGGAAGGGTGCGGAAATGTCGGTGATCCTGTACGTCAGCGGGTCGAACATGGGGATGTCGCGCATGGCCGAAGGGCTGACGCGCCGCGTCGCCCCCGCCGTCACGGTGATCTCGGCCGGCATCGACGTCGATCCGGATGACCGCGGCGTCGACGAGGACGCGCGCCGGGCGTGCGCCGAACTCGGGGCGCGCTGCGACGGCGACCCGTTGCAGATGACCCCCTCGCTGGCGGACCGCGCCGACATCGTGGTGGTCCTCGGCGACATCGACGTGACCGATCACGTCGCCCCCGACGTCGACACGCAGCGCTGGGAGCTGCGCGATCCGGCAACCGACGGCGTCCGCGGCGTCGAGCGCTACCGCCGTCTCCGCGACGATCTGCGCGAGCGGATCCTCGTGGTGCTCACGGACCTCGGCGAAGCGCCGCGCGTCCACTGATTTTATTTCCAGATTTTATTTCCAGCCCTTTTTCGCCCCGCCGCCACGGCCGGATGCCCCGCCGCCTAGGGTGAATACTCATGAAAAAGGGACCATCCTTCCGCCGCATCATCGTCAACGCCGCGGGGAAGTCGCTGACCCCCAACCGACTGCGGCACGTGCTCAACGCATGGCCGCCGCTGGTCGCCATGGGCATCCGCATCACGCGCATCGCCGACGACTGGTCGCTCGGCCGGCTGGAACTGCGCCTCACCCGCCTCAACGCGAACATGCACGGCGCCGCGTTCGGCGGCACGCTGTTTTCCATGACCGACGTGCTGTTCGGCACGCTGGTCATGCAGCGACTGGGCGTCGACCGCTATGAGGCCTGGACCCGCACCGGTTCCTTCGAGTTCATCCAGCCGGGCCGCAAGGGCGCGTACCTGGAGGTCGAGGCATCCGATGAGCTGATCGAGCGCATCCTCGCCGAGACCGAGGGCGGCTATTCCACGGTCGTGCCGTACACCTCCGTCATCCGCGACCGGCACGGCTCGATCGTCGGCATCGGGCAGCAGGATCTGTACGTCCGCCCGCGGGGCATCGGCAAGCCGCCGGCGAATCCGGCGCAGCTGGAGCACGTCGAAGGCGAGAACCTCATCGCCGCGGGGCGCACGCTGGCCCGCCTGGGGCTGCGGGGAGCGGAGCACCGCGAGCGGCTCACCGAGCATGAGCGCGTCGCCCGCCGCTGCGTGCGGCCGGAGGCCCGCGCCGTCGCCTGGCTGGAGGGCGTCCTGGAATACGGTTCCGTGAGCCTGGAGGATTACCGCGCGGCGGGTCTGCCGGAGGTGGTCATCGAGGCGCTGACGTCCGACTCCCCGAGTGGCGCGGCGATGTCGCTGCGCGCCGAGGTCGTCGACGCCCGGGAGTCGCTGAACAGGTACTGACCGGCGCACGCGCCGCCCGGCGCCGCCGCCGGACCCGCATCTGCATCCGCCGCCCGCCGGGAGTACCGTGGCGGGCAACGATGAACCCCGGTCACCACCCATGACCGGGTTCATGCGGCATCACCACGACCTGATGAGCGAAAGGCGGATCGTCATGAGCGGCAAGAGCGGCAATTACGCGCGGCAGTTGGTGGAGGCCCTGGCGGCCCAGGGGGTGCGGCGCATTTACGGGCTGGTCGGGGACAGCCTGAACCCGGTCGTCGACGCCGTGCGGCGCAGCGACGACATCGAGTGGGTGCACGTCCACAACGAGGAGTCCGCCGCCTTCGCCGCGGGCGCCGAATCGCTGATCACGGGCGGGCTCGCCGTCTGCGCGGCGTCGTGCGGCCCGGGCAACACGCACCTGATCCAGGGGCTTTACGACGCCCATCGAAACGGCGCCAAGGTACTGGCCATCGCCTCGCACATCCCGTCGCAGGCGATCGGCACCTCCTTCTTCCAGGAGACCCACCCCGAGCAGCTGTTCAACGAGTGCTCGGGCTACTGCGAGATGGTCAACTCCGCGGAGCAGGGCGCGAAGATCCTGCACAACGCCATCCAGTCGACCATGGCCGGCAACGGCGTCTCCGTGCTGGTCATGCCGGGCGATCTGGCGTCGGAGGACGCCGTGGCCGCGCCGGCGCTGGCGTCGCGGGTCGTGCCGGGCTCGGGCGCGGTGACCCCGGACCCGGCGCAACTCGCCGATCTCGCCGCCGCCATCGACGAGGCGAAGACGGTCACGTTCATGGTCGGCGCGGGTGCCGCCGGCGCCCGCGACGAGGTGCTGGAGCTGGCCCGCAAGCTCAAGGCCCCGGTGGGCCACGCGCTGGGCGGCAAGGAGATCATCCAGTACGACAACCCGCATGACGTGGGCATGTCCGGCCTGCTCGGCTACGGCGGGCTGCAGAAGGCGATGGACGACGCCGATCTGTTCATCATGATCGGCACCGATTTCCCGTACTCCGATTTCCTGCCGACGGGCAACGTCGCGCAGATCGATGCCAACGCCGCGCACCTCGGCCGCCGCACCACCGTCGCCCACCCCGTGCACGGCGACGTCGGCGAGACCATCCGCGCCCTGCTGCCGCTGGTCGGGGAGAAGACGGACGACTCCTTCCTGGTGAAGATGCTCCGCCACCACGAGCGCGAGCTGAACCACGTCGTCGAGGCGTACACCAGCGGCGTGGAGGATCGGACGCCGATCCATCCCGAGTACGTCGCCCGGGTGCTCGACGAGCTGGCGGCCGACGACGCCGTGTTCACCGTCGACACCGGCATGTGCAACGTGTGGGCCGCCCGCTACATCACGCCGAACGGCCGTCGCCGCGTGCTCGGTTCCTGGCGCCACGGCACCATGGCCAACGCCCTGCCGCACGCCATCGGCGCGCAGTCGACTGACCGGAACCGCCAGGTCATCTCCATGTCCGGCGACGGCGGCCTGTCCATGCTGCTCGGCGAGCTGCTCACCGTCCGCCGCAACGGTCTGCCGGTGAAGACGGTCGTGTTCAACAACTCCTCGCTCGGCATGGTCAAGCTGGAGATGCTCGTCGAGGGCATGCCGGACTTCGGCACCGACCACGACGACGTCGACTACGCCGCCGTCGCGTCCGCGCTGGGCATGCGGTCGGTGCGGATCACCGACCCGAAGCGCCTGCGCGAGCAGCTCGCCGACGCCCTCGCCACCGATGGCCCGGTGCTCATCGACGTGGTCACCGACCCCGATGCCCTGTCGATCCCGCCGGAGATTTCGCTGGAGCAGGTCGCCGGGTTCACCAAGGCGTCTGTGCGCACGGTCCTCGACGGCGGCGTGGGCAAGATGATCGACCTCGCGCGCGCCAACCTGCGCAACATCCCGAGGCCGTAGCCGCGCCCCGCAGCCCGGCGGAGGTCAGTCCGTCCCCAGCAGCTCCGCGACCAGTTCGGCGACGCCGCGGTCGTGGGGCTGCAGGTGGTGGGGCACCCCGCGGCCCAGGCGTTCCTCCAGCCGGATCGTGGTCGCGCCCGGGTATTCCTCCGGCGTCAGCGCGCACTCCGCCGGCACGACGAGGTCGGCGCCGGTGACCAGATCGAACCACTCGGGGAGGGCAACGGCGTCGCCGCCGGTCGCCCGCGCCTCGTGCACGGCCTTCGCCACCTCGGGAAACCCGGCGGCGACCCCGTCTGCCCCGCCCACTCCGACCGCGCCGTCGCGTTCGGCGAGGAGTCGTTCACGCAGCCGGATTTGATCCGCGAGAGCCGGTCCGACCGCCGCCCGGAGTGCGGGCATCGGCAGCCCGCGCGGCCGTCGCACCCCGCGGTGGCTCGCGGATATGCAGATGACCCGGCGCACGGAGGCGTCGTCAAGCACGCCGGCACCATCGAAAACCGGGCGCCCGCGCACCATGCCCGCCACCAGCAGACCGGCGAGTAGCCCGCCCTGCGAATGCCCGACCAGATCCACCCGGTCGGCGCCGGTGATCTCGAGCGTTCGGCGGACGACGTCGGTCACCTCGGCGAGATTGCGGGCCAGCGGCGCCGTGCCGCGTTCCCCGTAGGTCGGAGCGACGACGATGCGGCCGCGGGCGAGCAGCAGCTCCGCCAGCGCACCCCAATTCCCGCCGTTGGCCACGGTGCCGTGCAGGCACACGACGGGCGGAGCGTCGGGCGGGGCCGTGGTCGGTTCAGACGGGGAATCGGTCGGCGGGGCGTCGGGACGATTCGCGCCCCGAGTTCCGGCGGCGCTCACGTCGAGCACCCCGTCCGGCAGCCAGCCGGTCGGAGGGAACCTTAGCGACAGCGGTTTCACCGGTCGGTCACGTCACCCTTGTTCCCGGAGGCGCTAACGCCGTGCGAGGCGGTCACGTCGTCGGCGGCGCCGCCCGTTTCTCCGCCGCCATCGGCCGGGACCTCGTCGTCGGCCCCGTCGTCTCCGGCATCCCCCACGGCATCGTTTCGGGCCTCACCATGTTCGGCCCGATCACCTCCGACGACGCCGTCTCCGGATCCGTTCTCGGCCTCCCCGGCCGCATCGTCCCCGGCTTCATCGTCCCCGGCCGCATCCTCCCCAGCTTCATCCGACCCGGCTTCATCGTCCCCGGCCGCATCCTCCCCAGCTTCATCCGACCCGGCTTCATCCTCCCCGTTCCGGCCCCACTTGAACATGGTGCCCGGGCCCATCGACTCGGCGAGCTGCTGCAGCCCGGTGAACCCGGTGCGCTCGGCCCAATCCGCGAACCCCGTGCGCTCGGCCCAATCCGCGAACCCCGCGCGCTCCGCCCAGTCCGAGAAGCCCTCGCGGTACATCACCGCGGACAGCAGCGACGCGAATGTGGTCACGTTGGCGCCTTCGTTGGGGGCGTCGCCGAGCTCCTCGCGCATCGCATCCGCCCGGGCATCCGAGCTCGACCCGTCGCCGTTGCCGTCGTCGTCGCCCTCCGCGAGGAACGCCGCCCCGGAGAAGGACTCGTTGACCAGCCGCAGCAATTGCTCGCGCACCAGCGCCCGCACCCGCCGGTCGGTGGCCACGTGCTCGTGCAGAACCACCGCCTGCGGGAACCGGTCCTGGATCCAGATGTTGTCCACGGTGCCCTGCCCGCCGTCGTCGAGGAAGCACGACGACGGCGGATTGATCAGCTGGTCCGTGCGGCTGGCGAGGCACGTGTACGTCACGCCCGGTGCCGTCACGTCGCGCCGCGCGATGTCCTCCAGCAGCGGCGACCCCGTCAGCTGCTCGATGCCCGACTGCCCCCAGTAGCTCTGCACGAAGTTGTTCACCAGCGACTTCGTGCCCGGGATTTTCAGCAGCCCCGACGCCACGCCGCCCAGCGACGTCCCGTGGTTCGGCGCCGCCAGGCACACCACGTGACGGGTGAACTGGGGGTCGCGGAAGGACAGCAGCGTCGCCAGCAACCCGCCCTGCGAATGGCCGACGATGATCGCCCGCCGCCCGCCGGTGGCCACCAGCACCTGCCGGATGTACGCGGCCAGCTGGTCCATCGACTCCGTCAGCGGCCCCGTCGCGCGGTACCCGTAGTCCGGGGCGAACACGGCCCAGCCGTCCTTGCGCAGCTCCGCGCCGAGATCCTCCCACACCCCCTTGGCGTGGCCGGTGCCGTGGATGAGCACGATCGGCCACGGGCGTTTCGGCGATACGCTCGCCCGCCAGTCGTCCTCGAAAATCCCGCGCCGCGTGCGGTACGTGGCATACGGGACCTGGGGAGTCTGTTCGGCCATTACGCCAGGTCCGTGGTTCCCAGTGCGTTGCGGAGCTTGTCGGCGGCCTCGTCCATCTTCGCGGGATCGGGGGCGCGGTTGACGGAGGCCAGGTTGAAGCCGCTCATGTCCTTCGCCGGGAACACGTGGATGTGGGCGTGCGGCACCTCGAATCCGGCGATGAGGTAACCGGCGCGCGGGGCGTCGAACGCCTCGACGACCGCCTGCCCGATCTTCTGCGCGACCTCGTTCATGTGCGCCCACAGCGCCGGGTCGGCGTCCGTCCACTTGTCCACCTCCTCGACGGGAATGACCAGCGTGTGGCCGTAGGCGACCGGCTCGATGGTCAGGAACGCCACCACCCGGTCGTCGCGGTAGACGAAACGGCCGGGCAGCTCGCCGTTGATGATCTTCGTGAAGACGGTGCTCATGCCGCCCACAGTAGCGGCCAACCCGGATCGGCCGCAGGGCAAAGGTTCCGGCCCCGGTTTCCGTTCGCGGCCGTGCCCCGCACCGCTTGACGACGTCCGCGCCCACCCGCCGCGCCCTGCCCGTCACCTTCGGCGACACTGGTCCCGGGGCGGGAACGAAACGGGGAGGGTTCTGCGATGGGGAACGCACGGATGGGCGGGGATGGGGATGCTTGGCCGCCGGCGCCCGAGGCGGTGCCGCGCACCCGCGCGGAGCTGATCGCCGGGCACGGAATCGGGGCCGAACGCACGTGGCGGCGCGTGCGGCGCGGGATGTACGTGCCTCCTGGTGCGGACGTGACGCCGCAGGTCAGGGCGCTCGCCGAAGTGCGGGCGCGGCGCGGGGCGGTGCTGTCGGGGGCTTCGGCCGCCCGCGCGTGCGGCCATCCGTGGGTCGCCGACCGGGTGCCGGAGGTAGTGCTCGTCCGCGAGCCGCACAATTCGGGCGGGGTGGTCCTGAGCGGCCGCCGCCCGTGCCGGCCTGCGCGCGCGTGCCCGCTGCAGGTCGACGGCGGTGAAGTGGCCGTGCTCGTCGCAGATCCGCTCGACGTCACCATCGACTGCGTCGCCGCGCTGCCCGACGATGAAGCGATCGCGTTCCTCGACGGCGCCATCCGCGTGTGGGGCATCGACCGCGCGCTCCGCGAGTGGGCCCGCGGCGGTCGGCCCGGGGCGCAGCGCATGCGTGAACTGCTGAAATGGTCGGATTGGCGCGCCGAATCGCGTCCCGAGAGCCTGCTGCGCACGAAACTCCGGCGCGCCGGGGCGGGGCGCTGGGTGCCGCAGTTCATGGTGGCCGTCGGCGGCGGAAAGAGGTGGGTGGACCTGGGCGATCCCGACTACCGCATCGCCGTCGAGTTCCACGGCGAAGGGCATTGGCGGGATGCGGAGGCCCGGCGGCGCGATGCCCTCCGCGTCAACGAGCTGCGCGAAGTGGGGTGGTGCGTCATCGAAGTGACCATCCTCGACGTGTTCCGCGACTTCGATGCGCTGCTGCGGCGGATCGGGGAGCACCGCCGCCGCATCGATGCCGAGCGTGACGGGGATCTGGCGTGGCGGCGCGGGAAGGCGATCGACGCCATGCGCATGCGCGTGAACCGCTGGCTGCGGTAGGAGTTCGGGGGCGCGTATGGCCGGCGTGCGTGGGCGGGGTGTGAGGTCGGCGCGTGGTTGGCCGACGCGTGCGTGGACCGTGTGCGTGAGCGGCGCGTGGTTGGCCGGCGTGCGTGGGCGGGGTGTGAGGTCGGCGAGGAGCGGCGGTCGGCCGTGCCCCAAAGGCCGTGAACAGAACTCGACTCTGCGGGGCCGGCCAGGGACGGCGATGGCCCGAAATCGCGATACGCGCCGTGTGGCCCGCTGCGACGTCCGCAGGATTGCTTCGATCATTTGTGCGCATGAGGGGGTTAATCGCATTGCGGGGCGTTGTGGCACGTTTTCGGACATGGTCGATGATTTGCGATGTTCGCATCACGATTGGGATTGTCAACCAATTCAACTTCGCGAGTTTCGTGTGCGATTCGGCGTGTGCGAAAACGATGAAGTTGAAGGAGTGGGGCCCGAATTCTTCAACGCCAGCGTTTTTGCGGTCGTAAATCTGTCGCGAAACCGTCGAAGTTGAATGAGGTCGGCGCCGCCGGCGATTGGGCACCGTGAGAGGCGTCCGGGGCCGCGTCGAGTGGAGTGCGGGCGGAGTCGCCGGTGGGCATGGTGGTGATTGGTGGGGTTCGGGAGCTGAGGTCGGTGAATCGGCAGTTGTGGGTGGTGCCGTTCTTGGTGTTGATGCCGGCGGGTTTGTTGGGGCGCGCGGGGTCTCGTTGGTGGGCCGAAGCCGACCCGCGAAGGGGTGAATCACATACCTGTGGCGGGGTCGGCGGGGGTAGTTTTCCGCCCGATTTTTCCGGCGATTTGTCCCGCTTCGCGACGTCCCGCTCGACGCATTTCGTAGCGCTCGAGAAGCCCCCCGACGGGGTGCGCAGCCCAACGCGTGCGCCCGCATTTAACCGTTTTCGGGGGTACCGGCACGGTTGGCTGCTCGGGAAATGCAACTAAAGCTCCCCGCCGAATCCACTTGACGAGCGCGCATGTGAGATATCCGTTAAAGCGTCGCTAACAATCGACGGGGGTGGTGGCGCACTCCGGTCGGCTCGGGGGTAGGTGCCAGCGACAATCGGATGCGGCGATGAATCGTCCCGGTCAAAATCAATCGCGGGGTGAGCCAGTGGGGCGGCCGAGGTAAGAGGGCCGCAAGCGGGTGCTCACCGCCCCGGCGGAACACCACCGTGCCACGCCGGGGCACCGAGGGGTACCCGCGCTTCGGGGAGGGAACCGCGGCATGACGCACGGCCGGCCGCCGGAAACGGAGGGCACCGGCGCCGGGGCCGACGCGCTGCCGCGGCCAATCGCCCGCTCCGCATCCGGGAACGATGGGGGTCATTTCGCCGGATGCCGGTGAGCCGGGCATCGCTCACCCCGCACGGCCGGCCGCCCGCGCCGCGAAGGGGGGACAGTCGCGCGGGCGGCCGGAGGGGAACGGCGCCGCGATGGCGGGGCCGGATGGGGACCCTGCGATGGACCCGCAATCAGGTGGCGGGGAAGGCGCCGCGATGGCGGGGCCGGATGGCGTTCCGGTGGGCGTCGCAAAGCAATGGGGTGGCCCGGAATGTGGGCCGCGACCTGGTAAGTAGAATCGCTGGCATGCGCATCCTCGTTATCGGTTCCGGTGCCCGCGAGCACGCCCTCCTCCATTCCATGAGCAAGGACCCGCAGGTCGGCGAGTCCGATCTGCACGTCGCGCCGGGCAACGCCGGCATGTCCCGGTTGGCCACGCTGCACCCGGTGAAGGTCGACGACCCCGCCGCGTGCGCCGCGTTGGCCGACGAGATCGAGCCGGACCTGGTGGTCATCGGCCCGGAGGTGCCGCTGGTCGCGGGCGTGGCCGATGCGCTGCGCGCGAAGGGTTACGCGGTGTTCGGCCCGAACGCCGACGCCGCCCGCATCGAGGGGTCGAAGGCGTTCGCGAAGGACGTCATGGCCGCCGCCGGCGTCAAGACCGCCCACGCCGAGGCTCTCCAGCCGGGCGCCTCTGACGCGGACATCGACGCCGCCATCGACCGTTTCGGCCCGACCTGGGTGGTCAAGGACGACGGCCTGGCGGCGGGCAAGGGCGTGGTGGTCACGCCGGATCGCGCCGCGGCCCGCGCGCACGCCGTCGACGTCCTCGCCGCCGGCAACCCGGTGCTGCTGGAGTCCTTCCTCGACGGCCCGGAGGTCAGCCTCTTCTGCCTGGTCGACGGCGAGACCGTGGTGCCGCTGCAGCCGGCGCAGGACCACAAGCGCGTGGGCGACAACGACGAGGGCCCGAACACCGGCGGCATGGGCGCCTACGCCCCGCTGGACTGGCTGCCGGAGGACGGCGTGCGGCGCATCGTCGACGAGGTCTGCGTGCCCGTGGCCAAGGAGATGGTCGAGCGCGGCTGCCCGTTCCAGGGCCTTCTCTATGCGGGCCTGGCGTGGGGCGCCGACGGCCCGTCGGTGGTTGAGTTCAACTGCCGTTTCGGCGACCCGGAGACGCAGGCCGTGCTGGCGCTGCTGGAATCGCCGCTGGCCCAGGTGCTGCACGCCGCGGCGACGGGCACGCTGGCGGAGCAGCCGGAGCTGGAGTGGCGCGACGGTTACGCGCTGACGGTGGTGCTGGCGGCGAAGGGCTACCCGCAGGACACCCGCACGGGCGACGTCATCGGCGGCGCGCAGCCGGGCCGCGAGGACGAGGGCGTGCTCCACGCGGGCACGGCGGTCGACGCGGACGGCAACATCGTGTCGTCGGGCGGCCGCGTGCTCAACGTCGTCGGCGTCGGCGCCACGCTGGAGGAGGCCCGCGAACGCGCGTACGCCGTCCTGCCGACCCTGGAGCTCGACGGTTCGCATTACCGCACCGACATCGCGCTGCCGGCGGTGGAGGGCCGCATTTCCATCCCGCAGTAGTTTCTCCCATTGCTTTGCGACGCCCCCGCGCCCGGGCCACATGGTCCGGGCGCGGGGGCTCTGCTCTGCGCCGATAAGGTGGTGCCATGATGCCTTCGAAGCGATCCGACGTTGCCCCGTTCCACGTGATGGATGTGTTGGCGGCGGCGCAGGAGCGGCAGCGGACGCATGGGGACGCGCTGTTCCTGTGCGCGGGGCAGCCGTCGACGCCGGCGCCGCGGCGCGCGTTGGAGGCGGTGCGGGCGGCGGTGGGGGAGCGGGTGCTCGGCTACACCGAGGCGACGGGCATCCCGGAGCTGAAGCGCGCGATCGCGGAGGATCACAATCGGCGGATGGCGGCGCGCGGGGGCGCGGGGCGCGAGGTCGCGGCCGAGGACGTGGTGATCACGACGGGTTCGTCGGGAGGCTTCGTCACCCTGTTCCTGGCGGCGCTGGACCCCGGCGACGACATCGTGCTGGCCCGGCCCGGTTATCCGGCGTACCGCAATACGCTGCAGGCGCTCGGCGCGAACGTGGTGGAGATCGATTGCGGGCCGGAGACGCGCTTCCAGCTCACCGTCGAGCTGCTGGAGGGGCTGGCGCGGGTGCCGCGGGCGGTGATCGTCACCAGCCCGGACAACCCGACGGGCACGATCATCGACGCCGACGAGCTGGGCCGGATCGCCCGCTGGTGCGAGGCCAATGACGTCCTGCTGGTCAGCGACGAGATCTACCACGGCATTTCCTTCGGCCGCGAGTGCGTCAGCGCCCGGGAGTTCGGCGACGCGGCGGTGGTGGTGGGCTCGGTGAGCAAGTACCACTCGATGACGGGGTGGCGCGTCGGCTGGCTGATCATCCCCGAGTGGCTGCGCGGCCCGTGCGACCGGTTGGCGGCGAATCTGACGGTGTGCCCGCCGGCGGCGTCGCAGGTCGCGGCGATCGAGGCGTTCCACCCGGAGTCCATCGCGGAACTCGACGGCCACGTGCGGCGCTACGCCGCCAACCGCGAATTGCTCATCGAGCGGCTGCCGGGGGCGGGCCTGGGCACCTTCGCCCCGCCGGACGGGGGTTTCTACATCTACGCCGACGTCTCGCACCTGACGGACGATTCGCTGGCATGGGCGCGCGAGCTTCTCCGCGCCACCGGCGTCGCCGTCGCGCCGGGCGTCGACTTCGACACCGTGTCGGGCCACCGCTGGGTGCGGCTGTGTTTCGCCGGGTCGACGGAGGACATGGCGGAGGCGTGCCGGCGCATCGGGGAATTCACCGCGCGCTAGCCCTTCCCCCGGGCGCGCCGCGGGTCTAGCATTTTCGCGGTGAGCATCACGTTGAGCGTGGGGCGGCGCCGCAGGCACCTTCGCCCCACCATGGCGGTGGCCCTCGGTTTCCTGGGCGTCATCGCGGCGGGCACGGCTTTGTTGTCCGCGCCCTGGTCGTCGGTGGACGGGTCGGTGACGCCGCTTTCCGACGCCTTGTTCACCGCGACTTCGGCCACCTGTCTGACGGGGCTGATCACGGTGGACACGGCGGCGCATTGGTCGGCGGCGGGGCAGGTCACGGTGATGGCGCTGATCCAGCTGGGCGGCCTGGGCTTCATGACCATGGCGTCGCTGCTGGGGCTCGTCGTCGTCGGGCGCCTGGGGCTGCGCCAACGGCTGGGCGCGACGGCGGAAGGGCGCGGCATCGAATTGGGCGAGGTCGCGTGGGTCGTGCGGGCGACGGTGCTGTTCACCCTCGTGGTGGAGGTGCTCGTTGCGACCGTCCTGACGCTGCGCTTCCGCTCCGGCTACGGCTACGGCTGGGGCCGGGCGACGTGGGAGGGCGTTTTCCACGCGATCTCCGGCTTCAACAACGCGGGATTCGCGCTGTACTCCGACAACGTCGTCGGTTTCGCCGCCGACGCCTGGGTGCTGTTGCCGTTGGCGTTCGCGCTGATGATCGGCGGCCTCGGATTTCCGGTTCTGTTGGAGGGCGCCCGCCGCGTGCGGGCGCGCGTCGAGAACCGGCCGCAGCGCCGTTGGAGCCTGACCTCCCGGTACACGTTGCTGGGCACGGCGTTTCTCGTGCCCGCGGGCATGGCGATGGTGGCGTTCGGCGAGTGGAACGGCGCCCTCGCCCGCGCCGGCGGCGTCGACGGAGCGGAGCCCACCACGCCGGTGCGGCTGCTCAACGCGTTCTTCGCCGGGGTCAGCCCCCGCACCGCGGGCTTCAACGCCGTCGACTACGCCCATTTCCACCCGTCGACGCTGATGGGCACGGACATCCTCATGTTCATCGGCGGCGGTTCGGGCGGCACCGCCGGCGGCGTGAAGATCACCACCGCCGCCGTGCTCATCGCAGCGATCCTCGCCGAAGTGCGGGGCGACGACTCCGTCATTTCGCACGGCAGAGTCGTGGGCAGGCGCGTCGTCAGGCAGTCGCTCGCCGTGCTGGCCGCCGGCCTGGCCCTGGTGGTCGGCTCGACGATGGCGCTGCTGTTCATCGCGCCGCAGTTTTCCACGGACCAGCTGCTGTTCGAGGTGATCAGCGCGTTCGCGACCGTCGGCCTGTCCACGGGCATCACCGGCGATTTGCCGGTGGCCGCCCAGATGATCCTGATCCCCCTGATGTTCGCGGGGCGCGTCGGCCCGTTGGCGCTGGCCACCGCGCTGGCCGCCCGCAGCCGCGGGCGCCTGTACGACTACCCGGAAGAAAGGCCCTTCATTGGTTAACGCATTCCGCCGCGGCGCTCGCGCGGCAGACGAGGCCGAGGCCGCCACCGGCCCGGTGATCATCCTGGGCCTGGGCAGGTTCGGCCAGGCGCTCGGCGAGGAGCTGGTCGCCGGCGGCGTCGAGGTGCTGTGCGTCGACGCCGACCCGCGCGTCGTGCAGGAATGCTCGACGAGCTTCGACCACGTCGTCACCGCCGACACCACGAACCCGGAGGCGCTGCGCCAGCTCGGCGTCGCCGAGGCCGGGCGGGTGGTCATCGCCATCGGCTCGAACATCGAGGCGTCGGTGCTCACCGCGTCGGCCGTGGTGGACATGGGCGCGCCGAGCATCTGGGCGAAGGCCGACAATCAGGCGCACGCGAAGATCCTCGGGCAGATCGGCGTGCACCACGTCATCCGGCCCGAGTCGGACATGGGCCGCCGCGTGGCGCACCTGATCGGCGGCGGCGTGCAGGAGTACGTCGAGTTCGACCGGGGTTTCGCGGTGGCCAAGATCGCCCCGCCGGTGTCCGTGCTGGACCACCGCGTGGGCGAGATCAACGCGCGCGGCGATTCCCCGGTCCAGATCCTCGCCCTGCGGCCGCGGGACGGGGCTTTCCGACGGGCCCTGGCCGACGACGTCCTCCATGCCGGCGACCTCGTGATCGCCGCGGGCCCCGTCCAGGAACTGGAGAAGTTCGCCGCCCGGAAGTGAGCGGGGGAAGGGCGCGGGACGTGAGCGGGGGAGGGGCGATCCGGGCCACATGGAATACTTGGGGCGTGGCCAACAACAAGAAGAAGATCGCAAACGTCCTGGCGAACCGCTACGCGTCCGCGGAACTCGCGGAGCTGTGGAGCCCCGAGCACAAGATCATCCTGGAGCGGCGGCTGTGGCTCGCCGTGCTGAAGGCGCAGGCGGCGCGCGGCATCGAGGTGCCGGAGGGGACCGTCGAGAAGTACGAGGCCGTCATCGAGCAGGTGGACCTCGACTCCATCGCCGAGCGCGAGCGCGTCACGCGCCATGACGTCAAGGCGCGCATCGAGGAGTTCTGCGCCCTGGCCGGCACGGAGCACATCCACAAGGGCATGACCAGCCGCGATCTGACGGAGAACGTCGAGCAGCTGCAGATCCTGCAGTCGCTGCGGGCGGTGCGCGACAAGGCCGTCGCCGTCGTCGCCCGCACCGCCGAAAAGGCCGCCGCCTACCAGTCCCTGGTCATGGCGGGCCGCTCCCACAACGTCGCAGCGCAGGCGACCACGCTGGGCAAGCGCTTCGCGTCGGCCGCCGACGAAATGTTGCTGGGCATCGAGCGCATCGAGGATCTGATCTCCCGCTACCCGCTGCGCGGCATCAAGGGCCCGATGGGCACGGCCCAGGACATGCTCGATCTGCTCGACGGCGACGAGGCCGCCCTGGCCTCGCTGGAAACGGAGATCGCCGAGGGCCTGGGCTTCACCCGCGTCTTCGACTCGGTCGGCCAGGTCTACCCGCGCACCCTCGACTTCGATGCGCTTTCGGCCCTGGTCGAGCTCGGCGCCGGCCCGTCGTCGCTGGCCACCACCATCCGCCTGATGGCGGGCAACGAGATCGTCACCGAGGGCTTCAAGGAGGGCCAGGTCGGCTCGTCCGCCATGCCCCACAAGATGAACGCCCGCTCCTGCGAGCGCGTCACCGGCTTCCAGGTCATCCTGCGCGGCTACATGACCATGCTCTCCGAACTGGCCGGCAACCAGTGGAACGAAGGCGACGTGTCCTGCTCCGTGGTCCGCCGCGTCGCCCTGCCGGACGCGTTCTTCGCCATGGACGGCATGTTCGAGACGTTCCTCACCGTCCTCGACGAGTTCGGCGCCTTCCCCGCCATGATCGACCGCGAGCTGGAGCGCTACCTGCCGTTCCTGGCCTCGACCAAGGTGCTCATGGCGTGCGTCCGCGCGGGCGTCGGCCGCGAGGAGGCGCACGAGGTCATCAAGGAGCACGCCGTCGGCTCGGCGCTGGACATGCGCGAAAAGGGCGCGGAGCAGTCGCTGGTCGAGCGCCTCGCCGCCGATTCCCGCATCCCGCTCGACGAGGAGGGCCTGCGCGCGGCGCTGGCCGACCGCCACGCCTTCATCGGCGCCGCGGAATCCCAGGTCGATCGCGTGGTGGCGCGGGTGAACGAGCTCGTCGCAAAGCACCCCGAAGCCGCCGCCTACCAGCCGGGCGACATTCTCTGAGCGCGCGCTGAAACGAAACCCGGTCTTTTCGCACCCCCGACCTCCGCCGCGGAGGCGGGGGTGCACCCGTTCGCGCAGCGGAACGGCGTGAGTCCGCGGCGTTTCCACAGGTCAGGGTTTCCTGAGTGGGATGGTTCGCAAAGGGTTTCCAAAGCTGAACGGCAACCCTTGGCAAAAGCATTGAGAGCAGGTTAGCCTTACGCGGGCTCGTTGATCGATGTTCGGTTTTCGCGGCCCGCAGTCCCCGCGGACTGCCCCAGAGCTTCCCCATCGACACCACAAAAGAGGTTCACTGATGCGCTTCACCACGCGCCTGGCCGCCGCCGCAGTCGCGGTCTGCGGTCTCGCCGCCGGCCTCGTCGCCTGCGGCACGGACGAAGGCACCGGCACCGACGGCAAGGGCGCCGCGCCCGCCGACGGCCCCCTGGTCATCTACTCCGGACGCAGCGAAGACCTGGTCGCCCCGCTGATCGAGGACTTCAAGAAGGAGACGGGCATCGAGACGGAGGTCCGCTACGGCAAGACCGCCGAGCAGGCCCAGCTGCTGCTCACCGAGGGCGACGACACCCGCGCCCACGTCTTCTTCTCGCAGGAGGCCGGCGCGCTGGGCCTGCTGCAGGACAAGGGCATGCTCGCCGACGTCCCCGGCGACCTGATGAAGAAGGTCCCCTCCGGCTTCTCCTCCGAAGAGGGCAAGTGGGTCGGCGTCACCGGCCGCGCCCGCGTGGTGGCCTACGACAAGGAGTCGGTCGACGAGGCCGACGCCCCCGACACCGCCGCCGGCATGGTCGACCCGAAGTGGAAGGGCAAGATCGCCATCGCCCCGGGCAACGCCTCCTTCCTGTCCTTCGTCACCGCCATGCGCGTGACCGAGGGCGAGGACGCCGCCCGCGACTGGCTGAAGAAGCTCGCCGCGAACGAGCCGAAGACCTACGAGAAGAACGGCGACGTTCTCGAGGCCGTCAACAAGGGCGAGGCGCAGATCGGCCTGATCAACCACTACTACTGGTACTCGGCGGCCTCCGAGCAGGGCGCCGACAAGATGCGCGCCCAGCTGAAGTTCGGCGCCGACGGCGACCTGGCCGGCCTGGTCAACGCCACCGGCGCGGGCATCCTCACCGGTGCCGCGGAGCGCGAGGACGCGAAGAAGTTCGTCGAGTTCCTGCTGTCCGAGAAGGCGCAGAAGTACTTCGCCGAGAAGACCTACGAGTACCCGCTGGTCGAGGGCATCAAGGGCCCGGAGGGCGTGCCCGCGCTCGATTCCCTGAAGGTCCCGGACGTCGACCTGTCGAAGCTCGGCACCGTCGAGGAGACCGCCGCCCTCATCGATGAGGCCGGTCTGACCGTCAATTGATCGCCGTCTCCGACACCGTCGGCCGTCGCGCTTCGGCGCGCCGGCCGTTTCGGCGTTTCCGGGTGGGCGCGGGACTGCCCGGCCGCGCCAATCCCGTCCTGGTGACGCTGGCCATCCTCACCGTCGCGGTGGTGGCGACGCCCCTGATGTTCCTGTTGGGCGAGGCGCTGGCTGCGCCGGGTGAGCGGATCGCCGATGCGCTGCTGCGGCCGCGGACCCTGCGGCTGACGGCCAACACTCTCGCGCTGACGGGCGGCGCGGTCGCGGGCACCCTGCTGTTGGGAGTGCCCACGGCGTTCGCGCTGGTGCGCACGAATCTGGTGGGCCGCCGCTGGTGGTGGGTGGCGGCCTCCCTGCCGTTGGCCATCCCGTCGTACGTGGCGGGCCTGGCGTGGGTGAGCGCGACGCCGCTGCGCGGGTACTGGGGTTCCCTGCTGGTGCTGGTGCTGGTGACCACGCCGTACGTCACGCTGCCGGTCGCCGCAGCCCTGCGCCGCGCCGACACGGCGGTGGAGGACGTCGCGCGGACGCTGGGCCTCGGGCCCCTGCGCGCCTTCCTGACCATGACCCTGCCGCAGATCGCCCCGGCCGCCGGCGCGGGGGCGCTGCTGGTGGCGCTGTACGCGATCTCGGAGTTCGGCGTCGTGGCCATCATGCGCTTCCCGACGCTGACCCCCGCCGTGCAGACGGCCTTCGCCGGCACCTTCAACCGCGAGCTGGCCATGGTGCTGTCGCTGCTGCTGGTGCTCATGGCGCTGGTCGTCGTCGCGTTCGAGCGCGCGCTGCGCCGCCCGGCCGCGGCCATCCGCGTGCGGGGCGATCAGGCGCCGCCGGTCCGGCTGTCGGGGGCCGGGCAGGCCGGGGTCTGCCTGGGCTTGGCGACGGTCTTCGTCGCCTCCGTCGGCGTGCCCGTCTACGTGCTCCTGGATCGTCTGGCGCGCAGCGTCGCCGGGCACGAGATCGAGGTGGAGCGCATGTTCGCGGCGGCGCGGACGACGGTGTTCCTGGGCTTCGCGGGGGCGGTGGTGGCCACGGTGCTGGCGCTGCCGATCGGCATCCTCGCCGCCCGCCGCCGGTCGCGGCTGGTGTCCGGCCTGGAGACCGCGACGTTTTTGGGCCACGGCCTGCCGGGCATCGTGCTCGGCCTGTCGATGGTCTACCTCGCGCTGGCCGCGGTGCCCGCGCTGTACCAGACCCTCGGGCTGCTGGTCATCGCCTACGGCATCCTGTTCGTGCCCAAGGCCATGGGGTCGGTGCGCACGTCGATCGCGCAGGTGCCGGAGTCACTGGAGGACGCCGCGCGCACGCTCGGCCGGTCGCCCGCGCGCACGTGGGCGGAGGTGACCGGGGCGCTGTCGTGGCCCGGGATCGCCGCCGGCGCGATGCTGGTGGCGCTGACGGTGATGAAGGAACTGCCCGCCACCTTGATGATGCGCCCCACCGGTGTCGATACTCTGGCGACCCGACTGTGGCAGTTGTCCGACATCGCCGCCTACGGGGCCGCCGCCCCGTATGCGCTGATGCTCATCGCGGCCGCCGCGGTACCCGCCCTGGTGCTCGCCCGAAACCCCGGAGGATCGCGATGACCGACGCCCGCCCCCAGACCCCCGCCCCGCCCGCGCTGTCCATCTCCGGGCTCTGCGCCGGATACGACGGCTCCCCGGTGCTCCGCGACATCGATCTCGAGGTCGCGGAGGGGGAGCTTTTGGCGGTGCTGGGCCCGAGCGGCTGCGGCAAGACGACGCTGCTGCGCGTGCTCGCGGGGCTCATGCCCGCCACCGCGGGCACGGTGCATCTGGCCGGCCGCCGCGTCGTCGACGGGCCCTCGGGCGTCCCGCCGGAGCGGCGGCGGGTCGGGCTGGTGCCGCAGGATGCGTCGCTGTTCCCGCACCTCGACGTCGCCGACAACGTCGGTTTCGGTCTCGGCCGCCGGCTTCCGCGCCTGCCGTTCACGCGCCGCGGCCGCAGCGTGCCGGACCGCGTGATGGAGCTGCTGGAGATCGTCGGCATCCCCGAATTGGCGCACCGCATGCCGTCCGAACTGTCCGGCGGCCAGGCCCAGCGGGTGTCGCTGGCGCGGGCGCTGGCGCCGAACCCGGATCTGGTGCTCCTCGACGAGCCATTCTCCGCCCTCGACGCCGCCCTGCGCACGCGGCTGCGCGGCGAAGTCCGCGAGATCCTCGCCGCCCACGGTGCGACCGGCCTGCTGGTCACCCACGACCAGGATGAGGCTCTGTCCACCGCGGACCGCGTGGCCATCGTCGAATCGGGCCGCATCATCCAGTGCGATGCCCCGGAGGAGGTCTACTCGCGGCCGGCGACGGCGTGGGTCGCCGGGTTCGTGGGCACGTGCTCGCTGCTGCGCGGCCGCGTCGACGGCCCGATCGCCCGCAGCGCCCTGGGCACCGCGGAGGTCCCGGCGGGCACGTCGGCGGACGAGGTCGCGGTGATGGTCCGGCCCGAGCAGGTCGCCCTGACCCGCGGTGACGAGGTGGGGGCGGGCACGGGCACCGGCACAGGCGCCGGAGTCGCCGGGACCGTCGAATCGGTGGAGTACTCCGGGCATTCGACCAAGTACGCGCTGAGCATCGGCGAGGCCGGGGACGTCGAAAAGCTCATCGCCCGCGAGCACGGCCCCGCCCGCTTCGCCGTCGGCGACCGCGTCACGGCGGCGGCGACGTCGCCGCTGCACGCCGTGCACGACCGGTAGCGGGTCAGGCCAGCGCGGCCGCGGTGACGGCCCGGACATGCGCCGGGTCGACGCCGGGCGCGGTCTCCACCAGCCGCAGCCCGGTGCCCGCCGCGCCGCGCCCCACGTCGATGACCGCCAGGTCGGTGATGATGCGGTCCACGACGCCGCGGCCGGTCAGCGGCAGGCCGCACCGCTCGACGATCTTCGGCGAGCCGTCCTTGGCCACGTGCTCCATCAGCACGATCACGCGGCCCGCGCCGTGGACCAGGTCCATGGCCCCGCCCATGCCCTTGACCATCTTCCCCGGCACCATCCAGTTGGCCAGGTCGCCGTTTTCCGCCACCTGCATGGCCCCCAGGACGGCGACGTCGATTTTGCCGCCGCGGATCATGGCGAAGCTGTCGGCGGAATCGAAGTACGCGGCGCCGGGCAGGGTGGTGACCGTTTCCTTCCCCGCGTTGATCAGGTCGGGGTCGACCGCGTCCCGGGCCGGGTACGGGCCGACGCCGAGGATGCCGTTTTCCGACTGCAGCACCACCGTGCGATCCGCCGGGACGTGGTTGGGCACGAGCGTGGGCATGCCGATGCCCAGGTTGACGTAGGCACCGTCCGGCAGTTCGGCGGCGGCGCGCGCGGCCATCTGGTCGCGTGTCCAGCCGATTCGTTCAGTCATCGTCCCCGGCGTCCTCTCCGTGGCCCGGCTCGCGGACCGTGATCTTCTCGATTCGCTTTTCGACGTCCTGCCCGACCTCCACGACCGCGTGGACGAAGCAGCCCGGCAAGTGGACGTGGTCCGGGTCGATCTCGCCGGGTTCGACCAGTTCCTCGACCTGCGCGATGCAGAATCGCCCGGCGCTCGCGGCGGGAGGCCCGAACTGGCGGGCCGACTTGTTGAACACGAGGTTGCCGTGCCGGTCGCCGCGGGCGGCGTGGACCAGCGAGAAGTCCGTGACGATGGCCTCCTCGAGCACGTAGTCCACGGGTTCGGCGTGGTGGGTGGCGAACTTCCGCGTCGGCTTCGGCGGCGATTCGGCGACGACGGCGCCGCCCGGCCCGTACAGCACTGGGATGCCGCCCTCGGCGACCTGGGTCCCGACGCCCGTGCGGGTGAAGAACGCCGCGATGCCGGCCCCGCCGGCGCGCAGCTTCTCCGCGAGGGTGCCCTGGGGCACGAGTTCCAGCTCGAGCTCGCCTTCCAGGTAGCGGCGGGCGAATTCCCGGTTCTCGCCCACGTAGGACGACGTCATCTTCCGGATGCGGCCGGCGGCCAGGAGCGTGCCCAGGCCCCAGTCGTCCACACCGCAGTTGTTGGACACGATGGACAGGTCGCGGCTGCCGTGGTCGAGCAACGCGTCGATGAGCACGTTGGGGTTGCCGCACAGCCCGAACCCGCCGACGGCGATCGACGCGCCGTCGGGGATGCGCGCGACCGCCGCGGCCGCGGAGGGGAGGGTTTTGTCGAGTGCCATCAGCTCGCCGTCCAGCCGCCGTCGATGGTGTAGGACGCGCCGGTGACCATGCCGGAATGCTCCGACGCGAGCCACGTGGCCAGCGAGGCGACTTCCTCGGGTTCGACGAGCCGCTTGACCGCGGATTCGGTGAGCATGATCTTCTCCACGACTTCGGCCGGGTCGATGCCGTGGATGTCCGCCTGGTCGGCGATCTGCTTTTCGACGAGCGGCGTGCGCACGTACGCCGGTTCGATGCAGTTCGACGTCACCCCGTGAGGGGCGCCTTCGAGGGCGGTGACCTTGGAGAAGCCTTCCAGGGCGTGCTTGGCGGAGACGTACGCGGACTTGAAGGCGCTGGCGCGCGAGCCGTGGATGGACGAGATGTTGATGATCCGCCCGAAGCCGCGCTCGTACATGGCGGGCAGGGCGGCGCGGACCAGGAGGAACGGCGCTTCGATCATGATCCGCTGGATGAGCCGCCACGTGTCCGGGGCGAACTCGTGGATGGGCGCGATGCGCTGGATCCCGGCGTTGTTGACCAGGATGTCGACGTCCAGGCGGACGTCTTCGAGGGCGGCGGTGTCGGAGAGGTCGGCGGACCACGCATCTCCTCCGATCTCGTCGGCGAGCGCGCGGGCCGCATCGCCGTCGATGTCGCAGACGGTGACGTGGGCTCCCGCGGCGGCGAAGGCCCGGGCGCAGGCGGCGCCGATCCCGGAGGCTCCTCCGGTGACCAGCGCGCGGCGTCCCGCGAGATCGAGGGTGGTCGTGGGTGCGTTGGCGTTCATGTGGCGTCCTTTCGGATCGTGGTGGACGGGGGTTGCGGAAGGGGCCGGGGCATCAGAATGCGCCGAGGGAGACCGCGGCGACGAGCAGGGCGACGACGATGACGGGGCAGACCATGGTGATGACGGCGACGTCCTTGTAGGACTGGCGGTGCGTCAGCCCGCAGACGATCAGCAGCGTGACCACGGCGCCGGAGTGCGGGAGCGTGTCCAGGCCGCCGGCGGCCATGGCCGTGAGCCGGTGCATGACCTCCAGGCTGGTGCCGTCGGCTTCGGCCATGGCGCGCAGATCCTCGCCGAGCGCGTTGAGGGCGATGGTCATGCCTCCGGACGAGGACCCGGTCAGGCCCGCGGTGATCGAAACGGTGACCACGGAAGTGATGACCGCATTCGCGCCCATGTTGAAGACCGAGTCCCGGACCAGGGCGAAGGCCGCCACCGAGGCGACGACGGCGCCGTAGCCGACCTCGGATGCGGTGCTGAACGCCGGGAGCATCGACTGCTTCGCGCCGTCGGTGAAGGCGACGGCGAGCGTGCGCCGGTGCCCGAAGTTGAGGGCGACGATCAGGGCGATGGCGGCGGCGATGCCGACGAGCACCGCCCACAGCGCGGCGCGGGCCGACAGTTCGACGGGGCCGAACTTCTCGTCGGCCAGATAGTCCCAGTTCAGCGCCGGGAAAATGTACAGGGTGCACGCGAAGTTGACCGCGAACACCGTGATCAGCGGCAGGAACGGAACCCAGCGGTTCGGCGGTGCGAGAGCGGCGGCCGCGTGCGCGGCGGGATCCTCGTCGTGGGTGCCGGGGGCGTCGTCGACGGCGTGGTGGGCGGCGGAGAAGGTCTCGCCGCCGCGGGCGAGGGACCGGCGCCGGTACTCGAGCCAGGCCATGCCCAGGGCGAGGATCCCGGCGGAACCGATCAGGCCGACGGCGACGCCGGCGAAGGAGCCGGTGCCGAAGAACTGCCCGGGGATGATGTTCTGGACCTGCGGGGTGCCGGGCAGCGCGGTCATGGTGAAGGTGAAGATCCCCAGCGCGATGGTCGCCGGAATCAGCCTGCGCGGGATGTCGGCCGCGCGGAAGAGCTCCCTCGCCAGCGGGTACATGACGAACGCCACCACGAACAGGCTGATGCCGCCGTACGTCATCAGCGCCGAGGTGATCACGGTCGCGGCGATCGCGCCGCCGGCGCCGACCCACGAGGTGACCGTGGTCGCGATCGACTTGGCGTAGCCGGTGACGGTCATGAGGATGCCGAAGATCGCGCCGGTGAGGAACACCGGGAAGTAGCTGCCGACGAATTTGGCCATCGCCGGCATGAAGATTTCGGTGTACGACGCGAGGATCGGCGCGCCGGAGAACACCAGGGCGACGATCGACGAAATGGGCGCCGCGATGATCACGGGGACGCCTCGGTAGGCCAGGGTGATCAGCAGGGCGAGGGAAAGCAGGATTCCGATGATCCCGAGGATCATTGGCGCCTCCTAGCGGGAGTCGGGGACGATGGGTCCCCGGCGCCCGCCGCCGCACGTTCAGGAGGATCATGCGGGCGCCCGGCGCCGGGCGACGCTGATCAGGATGACGGTTCCCGTGTGACCTGCGCTACATCCGGCGGTTCAATGTTCGCAGGGGAAATTTGTGCCCGGCTACGAAACGCCCCGGCCCCCGCCGCCCAGCGAGGCCATCGCCCACGACACCTCGATGAGGTGGTCGACGTCGCCGAGGTCGGCGCCCGTGAGCTCGGAGAACCTGCGCAGCCGGTAGCGCAGGGTGTTCACGTGGACGGGGATGGACGCCGCGGCGGCGGGGATGTTCATCCGGTTGTCCAGGTACGCGCGCACCGATTCGAGGATGTCGTCCCTGATCGCGCCGGCGCCGTCGAGCGCCCCGATGTACCGCCGGCGCAGCATCCGGGTCGTGTCCGGGCTGGAGTGGACGCCCATCCGCCACGACAGGCTCTCCAGATCTACGAGCCGGCGCGCGCCCACGGCATCGGCGGCGCGCAACGCCCGCGACGCCGCTTCGAAGGAGACCGGCAGGTCGGCCAGCGTGGCGGGCTCGCCGAGGGCCACGGTCATCGCCGGTTCTTCGGCGTCGTCGGCCACGTCCCCGATGAGAATGCCGACGATCATGTTCGACCGCACCGCCGTCAGGGCCCGCGCCCCGGCGCTCTCGGCCCACCGTTGGATCTCCCGTTCCCCCGCATGCCCCGAACGCGGGCGCACGGGGGCGGCGAGCGCGCGGAGCGGGGCGTCGGTCGGCACGTCGTACGCCGCGGCGCCCCGCAGCAGCTCGGCGGGATCCATCGAGTCCGAGACCGCCGCCCCGATCCACGCGGACTTCCGCTCCGAGTCGGCGACGGCCCGCGCGATTTCGCGGTCGCGGTAGACCGCCGTGGCGCGGGCGGAGAAGACATCGCCGAGCGACCACAGCAGCGTCGAGCACTCGAGCACCTGGTCGGCGGGGATGCCCGACAATGGCGCGAGTTCGATGAGGCGCTGGAGGATGACGGTCATCGACGTCCGGAAACCGCTGAGGACGTGGCCCAGCGACACGCCCTGCCGGAGCCGCTCGTTCGCCAGTGCCTCGGCTTCGGGGACACCGTCGGGGGACGGGTGCCCGCCGGCCCGGATGATGCGGATGCTCAGATCGAGGTTGCGGCGCGCCGACGCCGCGAGCGCCTCGGTGGGCACGACGTCATACCCGGGCACCGTCGCGCGGAGACGCTCGACGGTCAACGTCACGATGCCCTGGTCGCGCCCGAGTTTGTCGAGCAGATCGGACCAGCGGTCCCGCAGCGCGTCCGGGGTGACGGGCGCCGCCGGGATGGCGGTTTCGGAAGTCATGGGGCATCAGGGTAATCACCGCCCGCCCCGAAACGTCAGTTCGCGGGCTTCTCCACCACGCCGCACAGCGCGCGGTCCCCGGCGTCGCCCGTCTTCTTGGTGTCCTCGTCGGGCCCGTCGGGGGCGTAGCGCTCGGGGATGTGGGCGAAGTTGTCCGGGCCGGCGTGGACCATGACGGCCGAACCGTCGTCGTCGAAAAGCAGGTCCTTGGTCAGGCGGTCGGTGGTGAAGGTCATGCGGGCCGTGCCGTCGGAGGCGACCAGCAGCGACGGCATGTCTCCCGCGTGGCCCGGGGCGGCGTCGGGGTTGCCGTGGCCGACGTTCTCGGAGTCGCCCATCAGGTGCCCGCCGGCGGAGAGGAAGTCGCCGGTCTTCTCGCCGTCGGGGGCCTTGCTGTTCGGCTCGCACTTGCCGATCGAGTGGACGTGGAACGCGCGGAACCCGGGCTCGAGGCCGCGGGCCTCGACGGTGACGGTGACGCGGTCGCCGTCCTCGGCGAAGGTGACGGTGCCGGCGTCGGAGCCGTCCGGGGTTTTCAGGGCCGCGGTGGCGAAACCTTCGCCGGCGGGGGCGGCGGAGGTGGTTTCGGCCGCGGTCGAGGCGGCGTCGGTGACCGTGGTCGAGCCCGAGCCCGAGCCGGCGCCGTCGCCGCCGTCGGCGCAGGCCGCCAGGCCGAGGGTCAGGGCCGCGGCGCCGAGTGCGGCGGCGGTGATCCGGGTGGTGCGGTGCGTCATGGTCGCTCCTGTCTCGTCTCTCCGTCTGGAGGGTTCGTCTCTGTGACCGGTGACACACGATGTTACGCGGGTTCACCATCGGCGGGCGGGCCCTTCGCGGCGCCGCGGGCGATCCGGCGGAAGTTGTATGGTCGGACTGGAAACCCGGATGCGGCTCAGCCGGCCGGTCCGGGAGCGTCACCCGAAGAACGTGGAGAACGTCATGTGCCTCGGCATCCCAGCCCAGATCGTCGACATCCCCGACCCCGCCCGCGCGAAAGTGGCCATCAGCGGCGTCGAGCGGATGATCGCCACGGACCTGCTCCTCGACGAGTCGCTGGCGGTGGGGGACTGGGTCCTGGTCCACGTCGGCTTCGCGTTGAGCAAGATCGACGAGGAGGAGGCGGCGCAAACCCTGACGCAGATCGAGCGGCTGGGCGGCGACGTGCTTTCCGACGAAGTCGATTCATTCACCACAAGCCGGATCGAATGAGCGGGGAGCACCGTGAAGTACGTCGATGAATTCCGGGATCCGGAGGGCGCGAAGAAGCTGCTCCGGTCCATCGAGTCCAACGCCGCCAAGCTGGACGGGCCCATCTCGCTGATGGAGGTCTGCGGCGGCCACACCCACACGATCTACCGCTACGGGCTGGAGAACCTGCTGCCGGAGGCCATCGAGCTGGTCCACGGCCCGGGTTGCCCGGTGTGCGTCATCCCGATGGGCCGCGTCGACGATGCGCTGTGGCTCGCCGCCCAGCCCGACGTCATCCTGGCCACGTTCGGGGACATGATGCGCGTGCCCGGCTCGGACGGTTCGCTTCTCGACGCCCGCGCGAAGGGTGCCGACGTGCGCTTCGTGTATTCGCCGCTGGATGCGCTGAAGCTGGCGGAGGAGAACCCCGACAAGCACGTCGTCTTCTTCGCGGTGGGGTTCGAGACCACGGCGCCGTCGACGGCGGTGACCCTGGAGGCGGCGCGTCGGAAGGACGTGCCGAACTTCTCCGTGTTCTCCAACCACGTCACCATCGAGCCGCCGCTGCGGGCGATCGTCGACGGCGGGGAAACGCAGGTCGAGGGGTTCATCGGCCCCGGCCACGTGGCCACGGTGGTGGGCACGAAGGCCTTCGACTTCCTGCCGGAGGAGTTCGGCCTGCCGTGCGTGGTGGCCGGCTTCGAGCCGCTGGACATCCTGCAGGCGGTGGACATGCTGCTGAAGCAGTTCGTCTCCGGCGACGTCGCCGCGGGCCGGGCGACGGTGGGCAACCAGTACGCCCGCGTGGTCCGGCCGGAGGGCAACCCCGCCGCCGAGGCCCTGCTGGACCGGGTGTTCACGGTGCGGGACCGTTTCGAGTGGCGCGGCCTGGGCTGGCTCGACGACTCCGGCCTGGGCATCGCGGACGAGTACGCCAAGTGGGACGCGGAGAAGCGCTTCACCGTCCCCGGCGCCCTGATCCCCGATCCCGTGGCGTGCGAGTGCGGGTCGGTGCTCACCGGCCGCATCAAGCCGTGGGAGTGCCGCGTGTTCGGCACCGCGTGCACGCCGGATACGCCGATCGGCACGTGCATGGTCTCGCCGGAGGGCGCCTGCGCCGCGTACTACAACTTCGGCCGCATCGACCGGAAGGTCACCGTCGAGCTGGGCTCCCGCCCGAGCTGACCCGGACAACAGGAGAACGAGTGGATCCCAAGAACCGCCTCAACGTCGACGAGGACCGGGTCAACGCCAACATCGGGCGCGTGCGGGGGCGCGGGCACAGGCTGCTCGACGACCACGTGACGTTGGCCCACGGCGCCGGCGGGAAGGCGTCGGCGGCGCTGGTGGAGAACGTCTTTTGGGAGGTTTTCGGCGGCGACGTCCTGCCCGACGGCGGCGACTCCGCCGTGCTGCCGTTGGACGGGCTGCTGGGGGCGGACCCCGGGAGCCTGGCCATGTCCACGGATTCCTACGTGGTCAACCCCATCGAGTTCCCCGGCGGCGACATCGGCGACCTGGCGGTCAACGGCACGGTCAACGATCTGGCGGTGGCCGGCGCGGTGCCGAAGGCGATCACCGCCGCGTTCGTGCTGGAGGAGGGCCTGCCCATCGACGTGCTGCGCCGCATCGTCGGGTCGATGGCCCGCGCCGCGGAGGCCGCGGGGGTGGCCATCGTCGCCGGTGACACGAAGGTCGTGCCGCGCGGCGCGTGCGACAAGATGTACATCACCACGGCGGGGGTGGGCGTGGTGCCCGCCGGCCGCCGCACCGGTTACGGCGAGATCGCGGTGGGCGACCGCATCATCGTCTCCGGCCCTATCGCCGACCATGGCATGGCGGTGATGATGGCCCGCGGCGACCTGGCCATCGACGCCCCCATCCAGTCCGACACCCGCGCGGTCAACGGGCTGGTGGAGGCGCTGTTCGCTGCCGTGCCCGACGTCCGTTTCCTGCGCGACGCCACGCGCGGCGGGGTGGCGACGGTCATGAACGAGCTCGCCCGTGGCTCCGGCAGGGGCATCGCGCTGGACGACGCCTCGATCGAGGTCCGGGACATGACCCGCGCCGCCTGCGACATGCTCGGCATCGACCCGCTGTACGTGGCCAACGAGGGCACGTTCACCGCAGTCGTGCCGGAGGCCGCCGCGGACGAGGCCGTCGCCGCGCTGCATGCCGCCGGCGCGCCCGGTGCCCGCGTGATCGGCCGCGTCGTCGCCGAGCCCGCCGCGTCGGTCGTACTGGTCACGGGCTTCGGCGGCACCCGCATGGTGGACATGCTGGTCGGCGATCCGCTGCCGCGCATCTGCTGATCGGACGCTTTACGACGGTCCCCGCGTGGCCAGCAGCCCGGCCATCGCCTGGCCCACGCTGAGCCCGCCGTCGTTGGCGGGGACGACGCGGTGCTCGAGGAGGTCGAACCCGCGGGCGGCGAGGTCGTCGCGAAGCTCGGCCATGAGGATCCGGTTCAGGGCGCAGCCGCCCGTCGCGCCGACGATTGCCGTGCCCGCGGCGTCGGCGGCCGCGGCCATCTGCCCGCCGATGATGCGCGCCAGGCCGCGGTGGAAGCGGAGGGCGCGCGCGGCCGATGGTGCGTCGGATTCGGCGAGCTCCAGGAACAGCTCGGGGAGCGTCGTCGCGGAGCCGGTTGCGATGGATGCAGGGGCGTCCGGGCCGTCGTTCAGCGCGGTGCGTGCCAGGTGCTCGAATTCCATGGCGGCCTGGGCTTCGTAGGTCACGGCGCCGTCCGGCCAGTTCGCGCCGCACCCGGCGAGCACGGCGGCGGCGTCGAAGATGCGGCCGAGCGACGTCGACGCCACGACGCCGACGCCCGCGGCCAGCTGCGATTCGAGCAGGGCGAATTCGGCCCCGGCCGCGGCGCCCGCCAATTCGGCCACCGGAAGATCCAGCCCCCACGACGCCGCGATGCACGCCAACGTCCGCCACGGCCGCGCCACCGACCGGTCGCCGCCGGCGAAATCGAATGGGGGCGCGTGCCAGGTGCGCTCCCATTGGCGCAGGTCACCAAGGCCGTCGCCGTCAGCACCGCCGAGCGTGAGAATCTCGCCGCCCCAGATCGCCCCGTCGGTGCCGTAGCCGGTGCCGTCGAGCGCCGCGACGACCGCCGGCCCCTCCGCGATGCCGTGCTCGGCCAACAGCGACAGTGCGTGGGCGTAGTGGTGCTGGACTCCCAGCATGTCGATGCCCCGCTCGCCCGCCCACCGCTCCGCCCAGGCCGTGGTCGCGTAATCGGGGTGCAGATCGTGGACGACCAGCCCCGGCTCGGCGCGGCGCATGCCCAGCATCCGCTCCACCGCCTCGCCGTACGCCGCCTGCGTCACCGCCGACCGCATGTCCCCGATGTGGGGCGACACATGCGCGAGGCCTTCGCCCTCGCCACCACCGGCTCCGCCACCGCCGCCGTCGACCACGGCGAACGTGTTCTTCAGCTCACCGCCGACGGCGAGGATGGGGGGTGGCGGCGGGCCGTCGTCAAGCGAAGAAGCCGGAGGCAAAGGCGAAGGCAACGGCAGTGGCAGCGGCGCGAAGCCGCGCGATCGGCGGATGGGGCGGTCGCCGAGGCAGACGGAATCCTCGACGGGCACGTGAATGCCGCGATCGTGCAACAGAAACGCATCCGCGATGTGCCCCAACCGCGCCCGCGCCGACGCATTGCCGTGGCAGAGCGCCTCGCCCGGCGGATTGCCCGACGTGGCCACGAGCGGCTTGGCGACGAGCAACTCGTGCAGCGGCGAATACGGCAACATCACGCCGACGTCGCCGAGGCCGGGCGCGACCGACGGGGCCAGCGGGGCGCCGTCGCGCATCGGGGCGATGACGATGGGATGCGCCGGCGACGTGAGCAGTGCGGTGTCCGGGAAGTCGGCGAGCCGGTGTGCGGCGTCGGCGTCCGGGGCCATGACCGCGAAGGGCTTGGCCGGGCGGTGCTTGCGGCGGCGCAGCTCGGCGACGGCGTCCTCGTTGGCCGCGTCGCACATGAGGTGGAAGCCGCCGATGCCCTTGACGGCCAGGATCTTCCCGGCGTCGAGGAGCTCGCGGGCGCGGGCGATGGTCGCGCCCATGAACTCTGGGGAGCGTTCGGGGGGTGGGGTTTGGGTGGTGGGGTCGGCGGCGGAGCCGGTCCCGGGTTCTTCCAGCCACAGCCGCGGCCCGCAGTCGAAGCAGCTGATGGGCTGGGCGTGATGGCGGCGATTGGCGGGGTCCGAGTACTCGGCGGCGCAGGCCGGGCACATGGGGAACTCCCGCATGGTGGTGTTCGGCCGGTCGTAGGGGACGTCCTCGATGATGGTCAGCCGCGGGCCGCAGTTGACGCACGTGATGAACGGGTACCCGAAGCGGCGGTCGCCCGGATCGCGCAGCTCGGCCAGGCAATCGGGGCAGGTGGCGACGTCCGGCGGAAGGAGCGTGGGGGCGCCGGGCGCGCGGCGGGATTCGAGGATGGCGAACGGCGGGCCG
Organism: Corynebacterium hansenii; assembly: GCF_030408795.1. Classification (NCBI taxonomy): domain Bacteria; kingdom Bacillati; phylum Actinomycetota; class Actinomycetes; order Mycobacteriales; family Corynebacteriaceae; genus Corynebacterium; species Corynebacterium hansenii. The sequence goes on along the minus strand of NZ_CP047211.1, from coordinate 2,680,098 downwards.
TCGGGTGCGGCGGGGGAGTCGAGGGGCGGGAGGTCGCGGGCCTCGTGGCCGATGATGCGCGACAAGGGTGGGGCGTCGGCGATCACGTCGCGGATGAAGGCGTCGACCTCCGCGGGTTCGCCCTGGACCTCGATGAAAACCTCGCGGTCGTCGTTGCCGCAGAATCCCGTGACGCGGTGGCGGGCGGCGACGGCGGCGACGTGCGGGCGGAAGCCCACGCCCTGGATCACCCCGCGCAGCAGGTGTTCGCGCCGGATTTCGGTCATGGGGCCAGCTTAACGCGGTCGTGCGGCGCGCATCGGTGCAGGTCAGGCGGGTGTGGAGCGCATCGATGCAGCTCAGGTGGGTGGGGCGTGCATGCGTGCAGGTCAGGCGAGTGGAGTGTGCATGCGTGCAGGTCAGGTGGGTGGGGCGCGGATGTGTGCGGGGCGGGAGCGGCGTCGCTCACCCGCCGGCCGCCCGAACCTCGCACGTCCGCCCGAACCTCGCACGTCCGCCCGAATCCCGCACGTCCTCCCGGAACCCTGTCGATCCACCCCGAAACCCCCGCACCATTCGCCACATGGGTCACGCTGGTGCACTTGGCGCATTCATACACACCTTTCGTTGCTCGATTTCGGCCAAAACGCCGGTTTTGGGCGCCGGAGAGCAACGAAAGGTGTGTATGAATTTCTCAGGTTCCCCGGGCGGTGGGGCGCCGTGTTCCGGGCGTCCGATTACGGCGCGGTTCTCCGACGGGTGGGGTTCAACATCGATGTCCGATGCGTGGTGGCCGATGCCCGATCTCCGATTCCCGTCAACGGCGGCTGGTTTCCGACGCCGGCCCGAACCGCTTCCTGACGTCCGGCGGTGGATGTCGGGTTTGCGGTGCCCGCCCCTTCGCCGGCCCCAACGTCCACCCCGCCGCCGACCCCAACGCGCGGGCCGAAAACCGCGCCCGAATCGCCCCGCGTAACACTTGTTCGCGGCGGATTTCGCGGATGTGCCCAACATAACCCCCCGGTTGGGAGCGTCGTCAGCGCAGGTCAGGGGCTTTTCGCTGCTTGTGCTACCGCATCTCGTTTCAAGTATTTCAAATACCGGTCTAAGGTTGGGCACATGCATGAGGTAGCCTTGAGCATGCAACTGGCCCGTATCGTGGCCAAGGCTGCCGATAACCGAAAAGTCCTGGTCGTCCGGCTGGAAGTCGGCGCACTCCGTCAGGTGGTGCCCGAAACTCTGGCCCATGCCTGGAGGTTCGTGGTCAAGGACACCAACCTCGGCGCTTCCCGTCTCGACGTGGATTGGAAGCCGGTGGTGCTGGAATGCCCCGCCGGACACGTCGCGGAGATGCCCGAGTCGTGGGGGTTCGACTGCCGGATCTGCGGGCAGCCGGCGAAAGTCGTGGGCGGCGAAGAGTTTCGGGTTCTGGACATCGAACTGGAGCCAACGCGGGAAAGAGCGTGAGATGGGTCGCTTCCACAGGCACGACGACGGCACGGTGCATGCGCACGACCATGGGGATCATCCGCACGAGCACCATCACCACCACGACCACGACCATGACCATGACCATGGCCACGATCACCACCATGACCACGGTCATGCGCACGAGCACGACCACGGCGATCATTCCGGGTACGACACCGGCCGCGAGCGCGTGCAGATCCTCGAGGACATCTTCACGGAGAACGACGTGCGCGCTGCGGAGAACCGCGCGTTTTTCGACGCCCACGGCGTCACCGCGATCAACGTCATGAGCTCCCCGGGCTCGGGGAAGACCGCCCTGCTCCGCCATGCGCTGGAGGACCTGAAGGGCAAGGTCCGGGTCGGAGTGATCGAGGGCGACATCGAGACCCCGCTGGACGCGGAGCGGCTGGAGGGTTTCGGGGCGCAGATTTCCCTGCTCAACACGGGCAACGGTTTCGGCGGCGAGTGCCATTTGGATGCGCCGATGATTTCTGCGGCGCTGAAGGGCCTGGATCTGGCGGAGCTGGATCTGGTTTTCATCGAGAACGTGGGCAACCTGGTGTGCCCGGCGGAGTTCGAGGTCGGCGAGCACCGGAAGATGATGGTGTATTCCGTCACGGAGGGCGAGGACAAGCCCCTGAAGTACCCGGTGATGTTCCGGTCGGTGGAGGCGGTGGCGGTCAACAAGATCGATCTGTTGCCGTATCTCGATTTCGACATGGACCTGTTCCTCGCGAACCTGCGCAAGGTCAATCCGGGCGCGAAGGTGTTCGAGGTGTCCGCCAAGACGGGCGAGGGCCTGGGCCCGTGGCTGGAGTGGTTGTCGGAGGGGGACGGGCAATGATTGCCGCGCGCCCCACGTCCTTTGCCTGCTTTACGACGACGCGCTCCGCGAAGACTTGCTTTACGACGAACCGGCGGGCCGCGAATTCGCCCGCGCTTTTCGACTACGACGGGGGTGCGCACCGCCGGTTGCGGTGCCGGTCCTCGGAAACATCCTGGACTGGGAGGACACTGAAGTGAATATCGGGGATGGTTGGCGGGGTGAGACGCTCGCCGAGAATCTGGAGAGGTCGGGCGTTTCGCGCCGCGACTTCATGAAATTCTGCGGTGGGCTCGCCGCGATCTTCGCCGCGGGGTCGCCCGCGATGGCCGGTGCGCAGGAGCTGACGCCGGCGGCGCAGGAGATCGCGGACAAGCTCGGCGCGGTGGAAAAGCCCAATGTGGTGTGGCTGCAGCTGCAGGAATGCACGGGCTGCATGGAATCGACGCTGCGTTCCGGCGGTTCGACGGTGGAGGATCTGGTGCTCAACCGCCTGTCCATGCCGTACAACGAGCTGCTGATGGCGCCGTCGGGCCACGCCGCCGAGAAGGCGCTGGACGACGCGAACGCGGAGCCGCACATTCTCGTGGTCAACGGCTCGGTGCCGATGAAGGGCGACGGCATTTTCTGCACCATCGGCGGCAAGTCCGCGGAGCAGGTGCTCCGGGAGGCCGCGGAGAACGCCACGGCGATCCTGGCCGTCGGCGCCTGCGCGGTGTGGGGGTCGGTGCAGGCGGCGAAGCCGAACCCGACCGGCGCGGTCGGCGTCGACGAGCTGATCAAGGACAAGCCGGTCATCAACGTGGCCGGCTGCCCGCCGATTGGCGAGGTCATCACCGCCACGATCACGTACATCCTGACGCACGGCGAGGCGCCGAAGGTCGACGCCGAGGGCCGTCCGCTGTTCGCCTACGACCAGCGGATCCACGACTCGTGCCCGCGCCGCCCGCACTTCGACGCGGGCCAGTTCGTGCGCACCTTCGACGATGAAGGCGCCCGCAACGGCTGGTGCCTGTACGAGGTCGGCTGCAAGGGCCCGTCGACGTTCAGCCCGTGCCCGATCATCCAGTGGAACCTCAAGTCGGGCTGGCCCATCGGCCAGGGCCACCCGTGCATCGGCTGCACGGAGAAGGACTTCTTCGACAAGTTCTCGCCGTTCTACGAGGAGCTGCCGAACATCACCGGTTTCGGCGTGGAGTCCACCGCCGCGAAGGTGGGCCTGGGCGCCGTCGGCGTCGCGGCCGCGGGCGTTGCGGCGCATGCGGGCATCACCACCATCAAGCAGATCGGCATCCGGCAGAAGTCGGGCGATGAGCGGGTGATCGCCAAGTTCGGCGACGGTCCCGACGCCGGTTCTGCGGGCCGTGCGGTCGACGCGCACGACAACACCCCGGGGAAGGACAGTTAAATGGCCACCGAGAAACTCGTCATCGATCCGCTGACCCGCATCGAGGGGCACCTGCGCATCGAGCTGGAGCACGAGAACGGGAAGATCTCCGAGGCGTGGAGCGAGACGACCATGTTCCGCGGCATCGAGGAGATCTGCCAGGGGCGCGACCCCCGCGACGTCTGGGCGTTCGTCGGCCGCATCTGCGGCGTGTGCACGGGCGTCCACTCGATCGCCTCGGTGGTGGCGGTGGAGGACGCGATCGGCTCGAACCCGCCGCCGCAGGCCCGCCGGATCCGCGATCTGGTGCTCGGGTCGCAGGAGATCCACGACCACGCGGTGCACTTCTACCACCTGCACGCACTCGACTGGGTCAACGTCGTCTCGGCGGCGGAGGCCGACGTGGACAAGGCCCTGGAGTTCGCCCGCTCGATCGGGTCGAAGTGGCGGGGCAACACGCACGACAAGTTCGCCAAGGTCAAGGAGACCCTGAACCAGGTCATCGAGTCCGGGCAGCTGTCCATCTTCACCGGCGGCTACTGGGATCACCCCGATTACCGCCTGCCCCCCGAGGCGAACCTGATGGCGGTGTCGCATTACCTGGACGCGCTGGAGTTCCAGCGGTCGATCATCCGCATCAACACCGTGTTCGGCGGCAAGAACCCGCACCCGAACTTCCTGGTCGGCGGCATGGCCTGTTCCATCGACCCCGACAAGTCCGAGACCGTCAACCAGGTCCAGCTCGACCAGGTCGAGACGTGGGTCGCGGAGATGGTCGAGTTCGTGCGCGACTGCTACTACCCGGACGCCGTGGCGATCATGGGCGCGTACAAGGATTACTTCGACATCGGCGCCGCCGCCCCGAATTTCCTGGCGGTCGGCATGGCCGGCGCGACGTACGGCGGCGACCCGGCGAAGTCGCGCGTCGAAACGGCGCACCCGGAGGTCAAGCCGGGCGTCATCCTCGACGGCGACTACTCCAAGGTGGCGCCGTTCGACCCGGCGAAGATCGAGGAGTTCGTCTCCTCGGCGTGGTTCAGCTACGCGGACGGCGACGACAAGGGCCTGCACCCCCTCGTCGGCGAGACCACCGTCGAGTACACCGGCCCGAAGCCGCCGTACGAGTGGTTGGGCGACAACGACAAGTACACCTGGTCGAAGGCGCCGCGCTACGACGGGCGCGTGATCCAGGTCGGCCCCGTCGCCCGCGTGCTCAACGCGTACATCCAGGGCGAGAAGCGAACAAAGAAGCTTGTCGACGACGCCGTGCGGAAGCTCGGCATCCGGATCGAGCAGATGAACTCCACGGCGGGCCGCACCTACGCCCGCGTGGTGGAGGCGGTGACCACCGCCGAGTACATGGCGGAGGTGGTCATGCCGAAGTTCGTCGAGGGCATCCGCAACGGCGACATCGACGTCTTCGACGCGAGCAAGTGGGAGCCGTCGAGCTGGCCGGACGAGTGCTCGGGCATGGCCTTCACCGAGGTCGCGCGCGGCATGCTCAGCCACTTCACGTCCATCAAGGACGGGAAGGTGAGCAACTACCAGGCGGTGGTGCCCACCACGTGGCTGGCCGGCGGCCGCGATCCGGAGGGCAAGCGCGGCCCCTACGAGGAGTCGCTGGCTGGCGGGCACCCGCTGGTCGACCCGGAGCAGCCCCTGGAGCCGATCCGCACGATCCATTCCTTCGACCCCTGCATGTCCTGCGCGGTCCACGTGCTGGACGTCGGCGGATCGGAGCTGTTCAGGACGGTGACATCATGACCGCCCCGGAAAAGCACCCCGAAAAGCACCCGGAAAAGAACCCGGACGCGCACCCCGATCTCGGCCGCGAGGCGGAGGCGATGTCCGCCGATTCGATGCGGGCCCCCGGGGAGCCGCGCCGGATCGTCGACGGCGACGAGTACGTGCGCGTCGACCTGTGGTCGGCGGGCCTGCGGTTCCAGCATTGGGCGTCGGTGTTCCTCATCGTGGTGATGTCGGCGACCGGCTGGTACATCATGGACCCGTTCTTCGGCCCCGACGCGGCGACGTCCGCGGCGTCGGGCGACACGGGCTACCTGATGGGCATCATCCGTTTCATCCACATCACGGCGGGTTTCCTGTGGTGCGGCGTCGCCCTGGCCCGACTGTTCATGCTGTTCTTCGCCCGCGGCGAGCAGTCGCGGTGGCGGTCGCTGCTGCCGTTCCACTCGAAGTCCGACGTCAAGGGCATGTGGGACACGATCCTGTACTACTCGTTCATCAAGCGGCACGCGCCGCTGTACATCGCGCACAATCCGCTGCAGCAGCTGTCGTACACGGGCATTTACGTCATGTGCCTGCTGCAGCTGCTGACGGGTCTGGCGCTGTTCGGGCTGTACGACCAGTCGAACTGGTTCTTCGTGATCCTGTCGTACCCGGTGCATTGGTTCGGCATCCCGATCATCCGTCTGGTGCACGCGGTGCTGATGTTCCTGATCTGGGTGTTCGTGGTCATCCACGTGTACCTGGCGGTGCGTTCCGACGTCGTGGAGAAGCACGGCGGCATTTCCTCGATGATCAACGGCGGCATGTGGTTGCACCGCGACGCCAAGCCGGTCGACGGCGATCGGGTGGGCCCGCCGAAGAAGGACGAGGAGAGGCGCCGCCGCTTCCGGTGGGCCCGCGCCAACCGGTGGACGGCGAAGTGAGCGGCCCGGCGATCACGGTCCTCGGCGTCGGCAATGCCGTGATGGGCGACGACGCCGCGGGGCTGGAGATCCTCCGGCTGCTCAAGGCGCGGTATGCGGGCTTCGGTTCGTACTCGGACACGGACTCAGCCCCCGCCCCCTCCGCCGTCGACGTCGATTCCCTCGTCCCGCTGGCCAGCGCCTCGGCGACGCCGGGCGTCCCGTCCCACGTCACCGTCGCCACGGCCACCGCGACCGACATCGCGGCGGGCCCGGACGGCCGGATCGGCGACGTCGCCTTCGTCGAGGGCGGCACCTCCGGCCTGGAGCTGGTGGGCGTCGTCGGCGAGGCCCGCAAGCTGCTCGTCCTCGATGGCCTGACCGGCCCGGGGGAGCCCGGCGACGTCGTGGTGCTCGAGGGCGACCAGGTGCCGCGGCTGCTCAGCTCGAAGCTGTCGCCGCATCAGGTGGGCCTGCTCGATCTGCTGGCCACCGCGCGCCTGCTGGGCCACGAACCCGAGCACGTCGGCGTCGTGGGGGTGGTGTGCGCCAGCGCGGAGCTGGAGGTGCGCCTGACCCCGGAGGTCGCGGCCGGGCTGCCCGCCGCAGTCGATGCGGCGGCGGAGGTCCTGGAGCGATGGGCGTCCGGCTAGGCCCCCGAGTCGACGTCGACTTCCCGGATGGCGAATTCCCGCCCGCGCCGCAGGTCGGCGGTGGGCGCGCCGCATTCGGGGCAGGCGAGGGCGAAGAACTCGTCGATTTCCCGTTCGGCCTCGCACGCAGGGCACCATACGGTGGCGGGGATGACCACGACCTCCAGGTCGGCGCCCTCGCATACGGTCCCTCCGGCGGCCAGCGGCCACGCGGCGTACAGGGCGTGTTCGATGACGCCGGCGCGGGAGCCCACGTCGAGGGCCACGCGTCGCACGCGCCGGCCGTCGGCCGCCCCGGCGATGACCTCGACCACTCCCGACAGGAGCCCCAACTCATGCATGACCCAAGTGTGGCACGGAGTCCGTCTGTGGTAGCGGTGAACCCATGAGCGAGACCATCCACCTGGACCAGCTGGTCGACCCGTTCGAGGCGAAGGTCGTGGTCGTCCGCGACGCCGCCGGGGCGGTCGTCGACGCGCGCTTCGACCTCGCGGGCCTGCCGCGCCTGGATCCGATGCTGGTGGGCAAGGACGTCGCGGGCGTGCCGGATCTGGTGAAGATGCTCTGCGGCATCTGCCCCGTCGCCCACCACCTGGCGGGCGTGGCGGCGCTGGAGTCGCTGGCGGGCATCGCGCCGGGCGATCTGCCGCGGCCGGTGCGGGATCAGCGGCTGCTGCTGCATCACGGCAGCGTGCTCGATTCCCTGGCGTCGCGGTTCATCGGCCGCGACCGGGAGTTGGCGGTGCGCCTGCGCCGGCTCGGCAAGCTGGCCATGTCGGCGGCGGGCGCGCCGGGCCATTTCCCGGACGTCGCGGTCCCCGGCGGGGTGCGGGTGCCCGTCGATGCGGGGGCGTTGGGCGAGCTCGCGGGGCAGCTTCCCGCGCTTGACGACGACCTGGCGTCCCTCATCGCCGCCGTGCCATCCGCGGAGAGCTCTGCGGCGGAGAGGTTCGACGGGCTCGACGTCGCGGTCGTGGATGCCCGGGGAGAACTCGATCCGCTGGGCGGCCACGTGGGGCTCATGGGCCCGAACATCCGCGAGACCGTTCCCGCCGCCGAGTGGGCGGCCCGCGTGACCGAGAGCCGACCCGGCGCGCCGGACCCGCGGCCGGTCATCGACGTGGCGGGGAAGAAGTGGCCGTACCGCGTCGGCCCGATGTCGCGGATGCGGTTCCGCGGCGGCGCGGGCGATCCCTTCCGCGCGCAGCTGGACACCCTCGCCGATTCGGTGCGCGCGCTGATCGGCCTGTGCGGGTCGCTGTCGGGTTCTGCGGCGGATCCGGTGACGGAGGCGTCGCAAAGCATGGGGCCGGGCAGGGGCATCGGCGTGGTCGACGGCCCGCGCGGCCTGCTCGCCCACGAGTACGAGGTCGATGCCGGCGGCACGGTGACGGGCTGCCGCATTCTCACGCCCACCGCCCAGAACGAGGGCTGGCTGGCCGGGATGCTGCGCGCGTCGCTGGCCGCCGCGGGCGACGGCGAGGCCTGGGCCGAGGGCGCGATCCGCGCGGCCGACCCGTGCCTGCCGTGCACGTCGGCGCCGGAGGGCGCGATGGGCGTTACGGTGGAGGAAGAGACGGAAGGAAACCGCTGACATGTGCATTGGCGTTCCGGGCAAGATCCTGGCCATCCGCGAGGGGCTCATGCCCATGGCGGACCTCGACTTCGGCGGCACCGCCCGCGAATGCTGCCTGGCCTACGTGCCGGAGGCGCAGGTGGGGGACTACGTGCTCATTCAGAACGGGTTCGCCATGGACGTCATCGACGAGGCCTCCGCACGGGCGTCGCTGGAGGCGATCGCGGAACTGGGGCTTGCACCTGACGCAACGTCAGGTGATTGAGTCCGGTTCATGCGAGGCAACGGATACGGCGACGGACCCGAGTACGACATCGACGACGGCGACGGCACCGAGCTGACCATCGGCGAAACCGCCGACCTGCTCGGCGTCACCGTGCGCACGCTGCGGCATTGGGAGTCCATCGGGCTGCTGGTGCCGTCGTGGCGGACGCTCGGCGGCCATCGGCTCTACGTCGACGCCGACGTCCGGCGCGCGCAGCAGATCCTGGTGTACCGGGAAGTCGGGCTGCCGCTGTCGGAGGTCCGCGAGCTGGTCGACGGCGGCGGCGACGTCCGGGATCACCTGGAGCGCCAGCGGCGTCTGCTGTCCGAACGCGCCTCGCATCTGCGCCGGATGATCGGCGTGGTCGACGAGATGCTCGAGGAGATCGACATGAACGACGGAAAGACGATGGACGCCCGCGCCGCGGCCGAGAAGTTCGGCGGCGGGTGGCGGCAGGACTTCGCCGACGAGGCCGAGGCCCGCTGGGGCGGCACCGACGCCTGGGCGCAGTCCGCGGCGGCGAACGCGAACCGCTCCGAGGAGGAGTGGGCGCGGATGTACGCCGACCAGGAAGCGCTGGGGGCGAAGCTGGCGGACGCGGTCCGCGACGGCGCCGACCCCGATTCGGAGCTCGGCCGCGAGGTGTCGGCCATGCACCGCGCGGGCGTGGAGAACCACTACGAGTGCGGCCTCGGCCGCCAGGTGATCCTGGCCCGCATGTACCTGGCGGATGACCGCTTCCAGGAGACCTACGGCGGCGAGGCGCCGACGAAGTGGCTGGTCGCCGCCATCGAAGCCGACGCCCGCGCCCACGGCGTCGACCCGGACGAAGCCGCCTGGGATTGAGTACCCTCGCGGGCATGAACGACATGCGACACGACCCCGTCACGGACCTCCCGGACGGGGTCCCCGCCTTTTCCGGCGGCCCCCGCGCCGTCATCGTCCACGGTTTCAACGGCTATCCCGCCAAGCACTGGTTCCCGTGGCTTGCCGGCGAACTGGTCGGCGCGGGCTTCCCCGTCACGCGCGTCGCCCTGCCGGAGCCGTCGCGCCCGGATCCGCGGGCCTGGGCCGCCGCGCTCGCGGAGCAGGCGGGATCCCTGGACGGCGCCGTGGTCGTCGCCCATTCGCTCGGTTGCTTCACGACGCTGCGCCATCTGGCCGACAACCCCGATCAAGCCCTCGCCGGGCTCGTGCTCGTCGCGGGTTTCGACCTCAAGGGCGATGAGCTGGAGCGGGGGACGGCCGAAGAGCGCGGCGCGCTGAGCCAGCTCGACCCGTTCCTCGGCGATGGCGTGGACACCCCGGCGCTGGTGCCGCGGTTGGGCAAGGTCACCGTGATCATGTCGGATGACGACCACATCGTGCCGCGGGTCTTCTCCGAGGCTCTGGCGGAGCGGTTGGGCGTCGACCCCGTCGTGGTGCCGGGCGCGAAGCACTTCCTGTACTCCGACGGCGTGACCGAGGTGCCCGCCGCACGGGATGCGGCGCTGGCGGCGCTGGAGGCGTGATGGTTTCGCTCACCCCCGTCGCCGCGCGCGCCGCCCGGTGCCGCGCGCAGTTGCTCACCGCGAAGGACCGCGCCGCCGATCCCGTCGCGGTGGCGCGGCACATGCTGGCGCTGCAGGGGCAGAACGCGAAGGCGGCTCGGTGGGCGGTGGGCATGCGCACCAGGTCGTCGAAGTACTCGGACGTGGAGGCGGCGCTGGAATCCGGGGCTCTCATCCGCACGTGGCCGATGCGCGGGACGCACCACATCATGGCGGCCGAGGACGTCGACTGGCTGACTCGGCTCTGCGCGCCCCGGGCGTGGTCCGGCATCGGGAAACGCCGCGAGGCGTTGGGCCTGACGGCAGCCGACGTCACCCGCTCCGGCGACCTCGTCGCCGACGCCGCGCTCGATCCCGGGCGGTTGCCCGAGGAGGCGGCCGAAGAAGCGGTGCGGTTGCCGTCGTCAAGCGGTGCGGTGGCGCTGACCCGCGCCGGGGTGCATGCCCTGCTGGCGACGATCGGCATCGACGCGGGCGAGAACCGCGGCTCGCATATGCTCCGGTACCTGTGCGAGGCGAGGGTGCTGGTGCAGGGGCCGCCGGTGAACGGCAAGGAAACGTTCACCGCGTTCGGGGCGTGGGTGCCCGCCGGCGCCGGATTCGAGGGCGAGGAGGCCGTGCGCGAGGTGGTCGTGCGGCACGCCACCGCCCGCGGACCCGTGACCGACGCGGACATCGCCTGGTGGACGGGGCTGCCCGTCACCCTGGTGCGCCGGGGCATCGCGGACGCCGGGGATGAATTGGCGGCGGTCGACGTGGAGGGGCGGGAACACGTCATGGCCGCGGCCTCGGCGGAGGAAGCCGCGTCGGGGTCGGCCCGGCCGCCGCGCAATGCCCGCCTGTTGCCAGCCTTCGATGAGTACCTGCTGGGCTACGGCGACCGGTCGCTGGTGCTCGACCCCGCCGACGCCGAGGAGGTCGGCCCCGGCCCGGCCGTGCTCGCGGGCGGGCGCATCGCGGGCATGTGGTCGGCCAAACCGCGGGCCGCCGGGCCGGCCGTGGAGGTCCGGGAATGGGTCGACGGCCTTCCCGGAATCGGAAAGGCCGTCGAGGAATACCGCGCGTTCGCGATCGGCTAGATGTCGCGCACGCTGCCCGTGAAGTGCGGGCGCCGCTTCTTGCGGTCCCACGCCACGATGTCGGTGCCGCCGCGGCCCTCGCCGTCGACGACCTCGCCCGCGCGGGTGATGGCGACCATCACCGTCGCCGGGACGATGACCGGCGCCGCGAACTCGATGTGGAACTCGAACGGGGCGCCGCCCGGCACGTTCGACTCCGCCAGCGCACGCGAGGCGGTGTACATGCCGTGGGCCACGACGCCGGGCATGCCCAGCGCCTTCGCCGTCAGGCCGGTGACGTGGATCGGGTTCCAGTCGCCGGAGACCTTCGCCCACGTGCGGCCGATGGAGCCCGGGACGCGCCACTGCGCGGTCGGGACCGGCACCCTGAACTGCGGGCGCTTCGACGCGCCGGCCGACTCTGCGAGGGGCTCGACGTCGTCAAGCCGCTTGCCCTTGGCCAGGTAGACCGAGGTCTCCTCGACCAGGACCTCGCCGCCCCGGGAAACGGTCGCCTCGTGCACGACCTCCGTGCCCGAACGGTGCGCGCGGAACCCGGCGACGCGGACCTCCACGTCGACCTCCGAGCCCACCGGCACCGGCTTGAGCTGGCGGTAGGTGTTCGAGGTGTGGATCAGCCCCATCATCGGCAGCGGGAAATCATCCGCGGCCATGAGCTCCATCTGCAGCGGCATGATCAGCGAGTGGACGTGGCCGAAGAAGGCGCCGTTGGCCAGATGGTCCACGGCCGGCGCACCGGCGACGCGGCGGAACTCCTCGTCGCGCGCCGCCTCGACCGTGACTCCCTTGACGGCCAGCGCCGGGGTCTTCAGGTTCGACGTGCGATTGGTGCGCTTGCCGCCCTTCGCGGCCTTCGCGTACAGCGGGGCCAGCGACGGCACCGCCGGGAGGGTCTTGGCGGGGATGGATGCGTTCGGATCGGTCACTGCCAACCCCCTACTGGCCCACGATGTTCTGGCCGCAGACGCGGAGAACCTCGCCGTTGACGCCCAGGGCGCGGTCGGAAACCAGGAACGCGATCGCCTGCGCGACGTCGCCCGGCTGGCCGCCCTGCTGCAGGGAGTTCAGGCGGCGGGCGACCTGGCGGGTGGCGAACGGGATCATCGCGGTCATGTCGGTCTCGATGAAGCCCGGGGCGACGGCGTTGATGTTGCCGCCCATCTTGGCGATGCGGTCGGCGGTGGCCTCGACCATGCCGATCACGCCGGCCTTGGAGGTGGCGTAGTTGGTCTGGCCGCGGTTGCCCGCGATGCCCGACGTCGACGACATGGTGGCGATGCGCGGGGAGCCCTGGAACGCCTCGTGCGCCAGCAGCTGCTCGTTCATGGTCAGCTGCGCCTCGATGTTGACGGCGATGACGGAGCCCCACTTGGCCTCGTCCATGTTCGACAGCAGCTTGTCGCGGGTGATGCCGGCGTTGTGCACCACGATGTCCAGCTTGCCGTAGCGCTGCTGGGCGGCGTCGGCGATGCGGTTGCCGGCGTCCTCGGCGGTGATGTCCAGCTGCAGGGCCAGGCCGCCGAGCTCGTTGGCGACCTTCGACAGGGCGTCGCCGGCCGGGGGCACGTCGATGACGATGACGTCGGCGCCGTCGTCCTTCATGCGGCGGGCGATGGCCGCGCCGATGCCGCGGGCGGCGCCGGTGATCGCGGCGACCTTGCCGGCCAGCGGCTTGTCCCAGTCGGCGGGGATCTCGCCGGCTGAGGAGGAGACGGTGAGGAACTGGCCGTCAATGAACGCCGAGCGGGGGGAGAGGAAGAAGTGCAGCGAGGCGACCGCCGACGGGGCGGTGACGTCGACGCCGTCGTGGATGAGGATGCCGTTGGCGGTGGAGCCGCCGCGGACCTCGTGGCCCATCGAGCGGACCAGGCCCTCGACGCCGCCGCGGGCGGCGTTGAGCGCGACGTCGATGTCGGCGCCCGCCTCGGCCTTGGCGCGCGAGATGAAGACGATGCGGCCGTTCTTGTCCAGCTTGCGCAGGTGTTTCGCGGCGGCGAGGACCGGCTCCTGCAGATCCTTCGGGCGGGTGGCCTCGGTGACGACGACCACGATGGCGCCGACCTTGTCGTCGGCGGCCGAGTCGCGGCGGACGCCGAGGCCCCACTCGCCCAGCTGCTCGGCGACGGCGTCGGCGTCCGCGCCGGTGCCGGTCACGAGGACCTTGTCGTTCTTCAGCAGCGGCTCGCCGGCCTTGTGGCGGCGCAGGTGCGGCGGCTGGGGAAGGCCGAGGGACTTGGCGACGCCCGTGAGCGGACCGCCGGTGACGAGTTCCTGGTACTTGTCTGCCATGTCAGATGCTCCTATGTGGTGTGTGTCGGCGGGGGTTACGGACGGGCCTCGAGGATGGCGACGACGCCCTGGCCGCCTGCGGCGCAGACGGAGATGAGGCCGCGGGCGACCTCGCCGGTCTCGTCGGCCTTGGCGCGCAGCATCTTCGCCAGGGTGGCGGCGATGCGGCCGCCGGTCGCGGCGAACGGGTGGCCGCAGGCCAGCGAGGAGCCGTTGACGTTGAGCTTCTCGCGCGGGACCGAGCCCAGCGCGCCGTCCAGGCCCAGCTTCTCGCGGCAGTACTCCTCGTCCTCCCACGCCTTGAGCGTGGAGCACACGGTGGCCGCGAAGGCCTCGTGGATCTCGAAGAAGTCGATGTCGTCGAAGGTCAGGCCCTGGCGGGCGAGCAGGCGCGGGGTGGCGTAGGCCGGGGCCATGAGCAGGCCCTCGTCGCCGTGGACGAAGTCGACGGCGGCGGACTCGACGTCGACGACGTCGGCCAGCACCGGCAGGCCGCGCTCGGCCGCCCACTCCTCGGAGGAGATGAGCACGGCGGACGCGCCGTCGGTCAGCGGGGTGGAGTTGCCGGCGGTCATGGTCGGCTCGGCCTCGAGGCCGCGGCCGAAGACCGGCTTCAGCTTGCCCAGCTTCTCCACGGTGGTGTCGGCGCGCAGGTTGGTGTCGCGGGTGACGCCCTTGAACGGGGTGATCAGGTCGTCGAAGAAGCCCTCCTCGTACGCGCGGGCGAGGTTGCGGTGCGACGCGGCGGCCAGCTCATCCTGCTCGGCGCGGGTGACGCCCCACTCGGCGGTGGTGATGGCCTGGTGCTCGCCCATCGACAGGCCGGTGCGCGGCTCGCCGGTGTTCGGCAGATCCGGGACGGCGTCGCCCGGGCGGACGGCGGCCAGGGCCTTGACGCGGTCGAGGTTGGACTTCTGGCGGTTGGCGTCGAGAAGCGCCTTGCGCAGGCCCTCGGACACGGCGATCGGGGCGTCGGAGGTGGTGTCGACGCCGCCGGCGATGCCGGCCTCGATCTGGCCCAGCTTGATCTTGTTGGAGATGGTGGACAGCGCCTCCATGCCGGTGGCGCAGGCCTGCTGCACGTCGAACGCCGGGGTGGCCGGGTCGAGCGCGGAGCTGAGCACGCACTCGCGCACGAGGTTGAAGTCGCGCGAGTGCTTGAGCACGGCGCCCGCGGAGACGGAGCCGAGTCGCTCGCCGGCCAGGCCGTAGCGGGCGACGAGGCCGTCGATGGCGGCGGTGAGCATGTCCTGGTTCGACGCGTGGCTGTATTCCTTGTTGGAGCGCGCGAACGGGATGCGGTTGCCGCCGACGATGACGGCGCGGCGCGGGGCGTTCTGAGTGGGCTGAGTCGTCATGTGACTGGTGCCTTCCTTGATCCCTATGTGTGATCTGAGTAACTAAATGTAGACATTATCGCGGATTGCGATCCGTGTCACGCCGATGCGAAAAACGGCACCGCCCCCGCCCCCGGGGGTGACGGCTTCGAGTATCAAGGGACGGGTGGACACCTCATTGACGGGCCCGATCGCCCAGGCCGGGACGATCGCGCTGCTGGCGGCCCCGCTCGCCGTGATGCTCATCCCGCCGAAGAACGCGCGCGGGCGCCGCAATCCCCGGCGCTGGCTCCTGGGCCCCGTCGCCGTGACGGGCGCCGTGGCGTGGGCGATCGTGGGCGGCATCTGGTTCGCGCTCGGCGTCGCCTGGCGGCCGTTCCCCGAGGCGGTGCCCGCGGCGATCTACGTCGCGTCGGCGGTGGCGCTGCACGCGGCCATGCTGGCCGTCGTCAAGCCCCTGGCCACCCGCCGCCGCACCGTGGCCTGGACACTGCCCGTCGCGTTGGTCGCGGTCGTCGCCGCGCTGCTGCAGGCCAACATCTGCTACCAGCTCTACCCGACGGTCGCCTCGCTCGACCCGACGACGATCCCCGACGAGGTGGCCTACGAGGACCTCAAGTCCGTCGGCCAGCGTGACACCGGCGTGGTCACCACCGTCCGCCTGAACAACTCCGCCAGCGGTTTCGCCGCCCGGGAGGCGCACGTCTACCTGCCGCCGGCGTACTTCGACCGGGATCGGCCGAAGCTGCCCGTCATCGTGGTCGTCGCGGGCGTGCCCGGGGCGCCCGCGCAGTGGTTCGACGAGGGCCTGGCGGGGCAGGCCCTCGACTCCTTCGCCTCCGAGCACCGCGGCCGCGCGCCCGTCGTCGTGGCGGTCGACGCCAACGGCGAAACGTTCAAGGACACCCTCTGCGTCGATTCGCCCGCCACGGGCGACAAGGTGGCCACGTACCTTTCGCGGGACGTGCCCGCGGCGGTCGCGGGGCTTTTCGACGTCGACCGGGACCCCGCCAAATGGGCGATCGCCGGACTCAGCCGCGGCGGGTCCTGCGCGCTGCAGACCGCCGTGGCCAATCCCGGCGTGTACCCGACGTTCCTGTCCATGTCCCCGCAGAAGAACCTCATCGACGAAAACCTCGACGAAACCGTGCGCAAGTACTTCAAGGGCGACCGCGCTGCCTATGACGCCGCCGACCCGCTGACCGTCCTGGAGAAGGTCGGAAAGCCCGGCGGGCCCGAGCGCGGCCCCGACATCCACGGCCGTTTCATCGCCGGATTGGACGACGCCGAGGACCGCGACGCCGGGCGCGCGCTGTCCGCCGCCGCCCACGCCGCGGGCATCCCCGTGAGCTACTCGGAGCTGCCCGGAGGCCACACGTGGAAGGTCTGGTCGGCGGGCTTCCGGGACTCCCTGCCGTGGCTTTCCGCCCGATTGGGGTTGACCGGGGAAGGCTGATCCGCCGGGGTCTATGCTCTATGCCCATGCGACCCGAACTTTCCGCGTACAGCCACCTGACGGCGGGCAAGGTCCGCGAGATCTACGAAATCGACGACGACACCCTCCTCATGGTCGTCTCCGATCGGATCTCCGCGTTCGACCACATCCTGGACACCCCCATCCCGGACAAGGGCCGGGTGCTCACCGCGATGAGCGTGTTCTTCTTCGACGAGCTCGACTTCCCCAACCACCTCGCCGGCGCCGCCGACGACGAGCGCATCCCGGCCGAGTCGCTGGGCCGCGCCCTGGTGTGCCGGAAGCTGGACATGCTGCCGTTCGAGTGCGTCGCCCGCGGCTACCTCACCGGGTCCGGTCTGGCCGAGTACCGCGAGTCGGGCACCGTGTGCGGCATCGATCTGCCGGACGGCCTGACCGAGGGGTCGAAGCTGCCGGAGCCGATCTTCACCCCGGCCACGAAGGCCGAGATCGGCGACCACGACGAGAACGTGCCGTTCTCCCGCGTCGTCGAGTCGCTGGGCGAGGAGCGCGCCAACGAGATGCGCGACGCCACCCTGTCCATCTACTCCCGCGCCGCCGAGCTGGCGCTGGAGCGCGGCATCATCCTGGCCGACACGAAGTTCGAGTTCGGACTCGACGAAGAGGGCCGCCTGGTGCTCGCCGACGAGGTGCTCACCCCCGATTCCTCCCGCTACTGGCCGGCCGACTCCTACGTGGAGGGCCAGGTCAACCCGTCGTTCGACAAGCAGTACGTGCGCAACTGGCTGACGTCGTCGAAGTCCGGGTGGGACAAGAACGCCGGCACGCCCCCGCCGCCGCTGCCCGGCGGCGTGGTCGAGGCGACCCGCGAGCGCTACATCGAGGCGTACGAGCGCATTTCCGGCCGCCGCTTCTCCGACTGGATCGGCGACCCCGCGTGACGGGGGCGCAACCGCCCGTCGCCGCCCGCCGCCCGCACGTCCGGGTCCGCCACGGACGCGAGTTCGCCGACGACTACGAGTGGCTGCGCGACAAGGCGGACCCGGAGGTCATCGCGCACCTGAACGCGGAGAACGCGTACACCGACGCGATGACCGCGGATCTCGGCGACCTGTCCGAGGCGATCTTCGGCGAGATCAAGTCCCGCGTGCAGGAGACCGACATGTCGGTGCCGGTGCGCTCGGGTGACTGGTGGTACTACTCGCGCACCCTGGAGGGGAAGTCCTACGGGCTGTCGTGCCGCATGCGCGCCGACGGCGACGACTGGACCCCGCCGGCCATCCCGGACGCCGCGCCGGGCGAGACGGTGCCGGGCGAGGAGATCCTGCTGGACCTCAACGAGTTGGCCGAGGGCCACGAGTTCTTCTCGCTGGGCGCCGCGTCGGTGACCGTCGACGGCAACCTGCTGGCCTACTCCACCGACGTGGTCGGCGATGAGCGGTACACGCTGCGCATCAAGGATTTGCGCACCGGCGAGCTGTACGACGACGTCATCTCCGACATCGCCGCCGGAGCGACGTGGGTGGGCTCCGACTACCTCTTCTACCAGCGCCTCGACGAGGCCTGGCGGCCGGATTCGGTGTGGCGCCATGCCGTCGGCGCGCCGACGTCGGAGGACGTGCGCGTCTTCCACGAACCGGACGAGTCCTACTGGGTCGGCGTGGGCACCACCCGCAGCGAGAAGTACCTGATCTTCGAGGCCGGCTCGAAGATCACGTCGGAGACCTGGTTCCTCGACTGCTCCGACCCGACCGGCGAGCCGACGTGCGTGCGCCCCCGCGAGCGCGGCGTGGAGTACGACGTCGATCACGCCGTCATCGGCGGCGAGGATCTCTGGCTGATCACGCACAACATGACGGGCCCGAATTTCGCGCTCGGCGCGGTGCCCGCGGGCACCTTCGATTCGGTGTCCGACCTGCGCGAGCTCGTCGCCCACCGCGACGACGTCCGCATCGAGGGCGTCGACTGCTTCGCGGGGCACCTGGTGCTGGCGTACCGGTCGGGCGGCATCGGCAGGCTGGCATTGGCCGTGCTTGACGACGACGCCGCCGTGGATTTCTCCGAGCTCGAATTCCCGGAAGAGCTCTACACCGCCGCGTCGGCGGGCAATCCCGAGTGGGAGGCGCCGGTGCTGCGGTTCTCCTACGGCTCCTTCACCACGCCCTCGGAGGTGTGGCAGATCGACGTCGCCACCGGCGAGCGCGAGATGCTCAAGCGCCAGCCCGTCCGCGGCGGGTACGAGCCGGGCGATTACGCGGCCACGCGCCGCTGGGTCACCGCCCGCGACGGCGCGAAGGTGCCGGTGTCGCTGGTGCACCGCGCGGACCTGGATCTCTCGTCGCCGAACCCGCTGCTGCTGTACGGCTACGGCTCCTACGAGGCCCCGATCGACCCGGGCTTCTCCGTCGCCAGGCTGTCGCTGATGGACCGCGGCATGATCTTCGCCATCGCCCACGTGCGCGGCGGCGGCGAGATGGGCCGCGCCTGGTGGGAGCAGGGCCGGGGGCTGGCGAAGAAGAACACGTTCACCGACTTCATCGACGTCGCCGACGACCTGCTCGACGCCGGGATCACCGCCCGCGACCGCATGGTCGCCGACGGCGGCTCGGCGGGCGGCATGCTCATGGGCGCGGTGGCGAACATGGCGGGCGACCGGTTCGCGGGCATCGAGGCCGTCGTGCCCTTCGTCGACCCGCTGACGTCGATGCTCATGCCCGAGCTGCCGCTGACGGTGGTGGAGTGGGACGAGTGGGGCGACCCGTTCCAC
Source organism: Corynebacterium hansenii (assembly GCF_030408795.1). Classification (NCBI taxonomy): domain Bacteria; kingdom Bacillati; phylum Actinomycetota; class Actinomycetes; order Mycobacteriales; family Corynebacteriaceae; genus Corynebacterium; species Corynebacterium hansenii. Next base: position 2,660,837 of record NZ_CP047211.1, on the reverse strand, counting down.
GAGGAGGAGGTCTACGACTACATGGCCTCCTACGCCCCGTACGAGAACGTCGAGCCGAAGAAGTACCCGCCCATCCTCGCGGTGACCAGCCTCAACGACACCCGCGTGCTGTACGTGGAGCCGGCGAAGTGGATCGCGAAGCTGCGCGAGGTCGCCGGCGGCGTCGAGGGCGCGGGCCCGTTCCTGCTCAAGACGGAGATGAGCGCCGGCCACGGCGGCGTCTCGGGCCGCTACGCGAAGTGGCGCGAGACCGCGTTCCAGTACGCCTGGCTGCTCCGGGCCGCCGGCGCCGCCTGATGGACGTCTACGAGGCCATCGGCCGCCGCCGCGACGTGCGCCGCGAGTTCAGCGGCGGGGTCATCGCCGACGATGCGCTCATGCGCATCCTCGGTGCCGGCCACGCCGCGCCGTCGGTGGGGCTGTCGCAGCCGTGGGATTTCCACGTGGTGCGGCGGCCGGAGCGCCTGCGCGAGTTCGCGGACCACGTGGCGGGGTGCCGCGCCGCTTTCGCCGATTCGCTTCCCGACGACCGCCGCGGCACGTTCGACCCGATCCGCATCGAGGGCATCGTGGAATCGGGCACCGGCATCGTGGTGACGTACGACCCCGAGCGGGGCGGCCCGAACATCCTGGGCCGGCACACCATCGACGACACCGGCCTGATGTCGGTGGCCCTGGCCATCCAGAACATGTGGCTCGCCGCCACGGCCGAACGCGCCGGCATCGGGTGGGTCAGCTTCTACGAGGAAGACTTTTTGGCGGAGTTCATCGGCGTCGCAAAGCCGGTCCGTCCCGTGGCGTGGCTGTGCCTGGGCCCCGTGACGCACCTGGCGGAGGTCCGTGACCTGGAGGCCTTCGGCTGGCGGAAGGGCCTGGCCCTGGACGAGGTCGTGCACTGGGATTAGCCCGGCGTTAGGGCGGGCGTCCCCTGGCCTTCACCGGGAATTCACCCCGCGATGCTTTGCTTGGCCCATGACCGCCGTCTCGCCCGCCCTCGTGGTGTCGGTGTCGGGCATCCGGGATGACCGGCTGCTCGACGCCGCACGTTTCATCGCCGCCCTGGAGTACCGGGGCATCTCGCCGTCTCTGCTGGTCGCGCCGTATCTGGGCGGGGATTGGTCACTGCGGGATTCGCCGGCGGTGCTCGATTGGATCCGGCGCCGGCGCGACGAGGGCGCCGAGATCCTGCTGGCCGGCTACGACCAGTCGGACCGCGGCCGGCGCGGCGAATTTGCCTCGCTCGACGCCCACGAGGCCCGGCTGCGCCTGACCGCCGCGACGCGCCAGATGCGGGCGCTGAGCCTGGAAACCGACATGTTCGCCCCGCCGCGCTGGCTGATGTCGCCCGGCACGCTGGAGGTTCTGCCGGACCTGGGCTTCCGCATCGCCGCCGACCTGCACGGCGTCCACGACCTGGTCACCGGCGCCACCGACCCCACCCGCGTGCTGGCGGTGGGCGAGGGCTTCGGCGCCGCGCGCTGGTGGCGCCGGGCGATGCGCAACTCGGTCAACCGCGCCCTCGCCGACGGCCGGCCGATCCGCATCTCGGTGTCCGCCGCCCGCCTGCGCGACGAGAAGGTGCGCCGCGACATCCTCCGCCTGCTGGACATGGCCATGGCCGCGGGCGTCGCCCCGGCGGGCTACGGCGCGGTGCCCCTACGATGGGCGGCATGAGCGAAGGCAACGGCACCCTCCACGACATTCCCGTCACCACCATCGACGGCCGCGAGACCACGCTGGCGGATTGGGCGGGCCATGTCCTGCTCATCGTCAACGTCGCCAGCGAATGCGGCCTGACCGACCAGTACCGCGCGCTGCAGGAACTTCACGACGAGTTCCACATGCGCGGCTTCTTCGTCCTCGGCTTCCCCTGCAACCAGTTCGGCGGCCAGGAGCCCGGCGACGAGGATCAGATCGCCGACTTCTGCGAGACCAACTACGGCGTCGAATTCCCCATGTTCGCTAAGGTCGAGGTCAACGGCGACGGCGCGCACCCGCTATTCAAGCGTTTGACCGCCTTCGCCGACGCCGACGGCGAGGCGGGCGACGTGGCGTGGAACTTCGAGAAGTTCGTCGTCGACGATTCCGGCGAGATCGTCGGCCGCTTCCGGCCCCGCACCGAGCCCGACGACGACGCGATCATCGAGCTCATCGAGGAGCATCTTCCGGCATAGGCGCCGGCCGCGGGCCGAACTCGGGATCCGGGTCGGCGTCGTCGGGAAGCGGGATCACGTCGATTTCCGGAGCCGGCAGCGGATCCGCCGCCAGCGGCCCCTCCAGCATGCCGGTGGCGCCCCAGCCCATGATGCCGCTGCGGTTGCGCAGGTTCATGCTGGCCAGGCCGACCTTGCCGAATTCGTCGCCGCCGACGGTGACCACCTCGCCGTGCACCGCCACGACCATGTTGACGTGGTGGCCGAACGGCCCCGGGTAGTCGTAGAACACCAGGTCGCCGATCTGCGGCGAGAACTCCGGCTCCGCCGCGGCGTCGATGTAGGCGCCCCGGTCGGCCATCGCCCCGGCGAGCTCGAGGACGTCCGTCACCAACCACGAATTGGGCCGCCCCGGCTGCTCCGCCCGCACCGGCAGCCCCACCTCGTTGAGCACCCACGACACGAATGCGGCGTCCCAGCGGCCCTCCGGATAGCGGCGGTCCGGTCCGGTCTTGGGGGCCACGGTGCTTTCCGACGGGCCGGCCTCCCCGTCGCCGCGCGTGAAGTAGCGGGCGCCGCCGGGCTGTTCCTCGTACTGGGCGCGCGCGATTTCCACGATGCCCTGCTGGTAGAGGGGCCGCTCGGGGTCGGTCTCGGGGAAGGGGCCCCCGCGCCAGGCCAGGAGGTTGACCGGCCCCCACAGCGTCACCGCCGCACCGAAGGCGAACACGAACACGAGCAGCAGGATGGGCCAGGGGGCGAGGCCGAAACGTCGGGGAGGGCGGGCGTCGGTCATGGGCTCAGGATAGCGGCGGCGTGTGCGGTCCCCGCCGCCTAGTAGAGTTGTCCCCGGATATGCGTCCCGCGACCAGGCGGGGCTTCCCACCGAAAAACAGGAGCACTTACGTGGCGCGTGTAGTTGTCAATGTGATGCCCAAGGCGGAGATCCTCGACCCGCAGGGCCAGGCCGTCCACCGGGCTCTGGGGCGCATCGGCGTCTCCGGGGTGTCGGACGTTCGCCAGGGCAAGCGATTCGAGCTCGAGGTCGACGATTCCGTTTCCGACGAGGACCTGAACCGCCTGGCGGAGACGCTGCTGGCCAACACGGTCATCGAGGACTTCGAGGTCGTGCGCGGGGAGGGCAAGTGACCGCCAGGATCGGCGTCATCACCTTCCCCGGCACCCTGGATGACGTCGACGCCGCCCGCGCCGTGCGGCTGGCCGGGGCGGAGGCGGTCGATCTCTGGCACGCCGACGCCGACCTGAAGGGCGTCGACGCCGTCGTCGTGCCCGGCGGCTTCTCCTACGGCGACTACCTGCGCAGCGGCGCGATCTCCGCGCTGGCCCCGGTCATGCGGTCGGTCATCGACGCCGCGGGCAAGGGCATGCCGGTGCTGGGCATCTGCAACGGCTTCCAGATCCTCACCGAGTCCGGCCTCCTGCCGGGCGCCCTGACCCGCAACGAGGGCCTGCACTTCGTGTGCCGCGACCTGCACCTGAAGGTGGAGAACGCCGACACCGCGTGGACGTCGTCGCTGACGGCGGGCCAGGAGATCCTCATCCCGTCGAAGCACGGCGAGGGCCGTTTCCAGGCCGCCCCGGACACCATCCGCGAGCTGGAGGAGGAGGGCCGCGTGGTGTTCCGCTACGTGGAGAACCCCAACGGCTCGATCAACGACATCGCCGGCGTGTGCAGCGCCGACGGCCGCGTCGTGGGCCTCATGCCGCACCCGGAGCACGCCGTCGAGGCGCTGACCGGCCCGTCGCTCGACGGTCTCGAGCTGTTCCTGTCCGCCGTCTCCGCCATCGGCGCGTAAAGGGAGGATCGACATGACCGACAACACCCCGCACGTCAACGTCCACGACGACACCGTCGACAACGCCGCCGCCACCCCGGACGTGGCGCAGCCCTGGGCCGAGCTGGGCCTGAAGGAGGACGAGTACGCCCGCATCCGCGAGATCCTCGGCCGCCGCCCCACCGACGCCGAGCTGGCCATGTACTCCGTGATGTGGTCGGAGCACTGCTCGTACAAGTCGTCCAAGGTGCACCTGCGCTACTTCGGCGAGACCACCACGGACGCCATGAAGGAGAAGATGCTGGCGGGCATCGGCGAGAACGCCGGCGTCGTCGACATCGGCGACGGCTGGGCCGTCACCTTCAAGGTCGAGTCCCACAACCACCCGTCCTACGTCGAGCCCTACCAGGGCGCGGCCACCGGCGTCGGCGGCATCGTCCGCGACATCATGGCGATGGGCGCCCGCCCGGTCGCGGTGATGGATCAGCTGCGCTTCGGCGCGGCCGACGCCCCGGACACGCAGCGCGTGCTGCCGGGCGTCGTCTCCGGCGTCGGCGGCTACGGCAACTGCCTGGGCCTGCCGAACATCGGCGGCGAGACCGTCTTCGACGAGTCCTACGCGGGCAACCCCCTGGTCAACGCCCTGTGCGTCGGCGTGCTGCCGGTGGATGACCTCCACCTGGCGTTCGCGTCGGGCACGGGCAACCGCGTGGTGCTCTTCGGTTCGCGCACGGGCCTCGACGGCATCGGCGGCGTGTCGGTGCTGGCCTCGGACACCTTCGAGGAGGGCGCGGAGCGCAAGCTCCCCGCCGTCCAGGTCGGCGACCCGTTCGCCGAGAAGGTGCTCATCGAGTGCTGCCTGGACCTGTACAAGGCCGGCGTCGTCGTCGGCATCCAGGACCTCGGCGGCGCGGGCCTGTCCTGCGCGGTGTCCGAGCTGGCGGCCGCCGGCGACGGCGGCATGAACGTCAACCTGGACAACGTCCACCTGCGCGCGGAGAACATGACCGCCGCGGAGATCCTGTCGTCGGAGTCCCAGGAGCGCATGTGCGCCGTGGTGAAGCCGGAGGACATGGACGAGTTCATGGCCATCTGCGCCAAGTGGGACGTCATCGCCTCCGACATCGGCGAGGTCACCGACGGCACGAACCTGGTGATCACCCACGGCGGCAAGACCGTCGTCGACGCCCCGCCGAAGACCATCGCCGACGAGGGCCCGACGTACCACCGCCCGTACGCCCGCCCCGAGTGGCAGGACGAGCTGCAGCGCGAGCCGGACCTGGCCCGCCCGTCGACGTCGGAGGAGCTGCGCAAGACCGTCCTCGACCTCGCGGCGTCGCCGGCGCTGTGCTCCCGCGCGCACATCACCGAGCAGTACGACCGCTACGTGCGCGGCAACACCGTCGCCGCGAAGCATTCCGACGCCGGCGTGCTGCGCGTCAACGAGGAGACCGGCCGCGGCGTGGCGCTGTCCACCGACGCCTCGGGCCGTTACACCAAGCTCGACCCGCGCACCGGCGTCCGCCTGGCGCTGGCCGAGGCGCACCGCAACGTCTCCGTCACCGGCGCGAAGCCCTACGCGGTGTCGAACTGCCTGAACTTCGGCTCGCCGGAGAACCCCGACGCCATGTGGCAGTTCGCCGAGGCCGTCCGCGGCCTGGCCGACGGCGCCGCCGAGCTGGGCGTCCCGGTCACCGGCGGCAACGTGTCGTTCTACAACCAGACCGGCGACGAGCCGATCCTGCCGACCCCCGTCATCGCGGTGCTGGGCATCGTCGAGGACGTGGAGAAGGTCATCGGCAACCGCCTCGGCGAGGACGGCGCCGGCGACGAGGTTCTGTACCTCCTCGGCGACACCGCCGACGAGCTGGGCGGTTCGATCTGGCAGCAGGTCGCCCACGATGCGCTGGGCGGCATGCCGCCGGCCATCGACCTGGCCGACGAGGAGAAGCTGACCGAGTTCTTCCACGGCACCATCGAGGCCCGCGGCGAGCACTTCGTCACCGCGGCCCGCGACCTGTCCGAGGGCGGCCTGTCGCAGGCGGTCGTCGAGGCCGCGGTCCAGTCCGGCGTCGGCGTCGAGATTTCGCTTGACGACGTCTCGGCCGACCCGTTCGTGGCCCTGTTCTCGGAGACGGCGTCCCGCGCCCTCGTGGCCGTCCGCGCCGGCGACGCCGCCGAGCTCGAGGCCCGCGCCGCCGAGGTGGGCGTGCCGTTCGCGAAGATCGGCCGCGTGCTGGCCGGCGACGACAAGGTCATCCGCGTCTCCGGCGGCGAGATCTCCTTCGAGATCCCGCTGGCCGAGGCGGAGTCGGCGTGGCGCGATACGCTGCCGAAGCTGTTCGCCCACGCCGCCGGCGCGAACTCGGTGGTGGAGGCGGAGTAGTCTCCGTCGCCGTCGTCGTCGACCGGCTCTCCCGCGGGTGCGGGAGGGCCGGTTTTTTCGCGATGGGTTACGGTGGGGCGCCCCTGGTTCCGTGGCGTGCCGAGGGGTCGTGGGCGTCGCAAAGCAAGGGCATGCACAATCGATGGACCGCGACATTCGACCCGAACAGGAAACGGAGATCACATGAGCGACACCGCCAACCGCAGTAAGAAGGCCGCCCCCGGGATGGTGCCGGCGTTGATTGCGCTGGTGGTGGTCGTGCTCGCGATCGCCGGCGTCGGCGGGTACATGGTGTGGGGCGGGTCCTCCGATTCCGAGCCGGCCAAGGGCGCCGCCTCCGGGGAGGGCGGCACCCCGCACGCGGATCCCGGGTCGGGCGGCGAGGGGCTGAGCTTCCTCGCCCGCCGCGACGAGAACGACCGCATGGCGGTGGGCCCCGTCGACGCGCCCGTGGTGCTGGTGAACTACTCGGACTGGCGCTGCCCGTTCTGCGCGAAGTTCGCCCGCGACATGGAGCCGAAGCTGATCTCCGATTACGTGGAGACCGGGAAGCTGCGCATCGAGTGGCGCGACATGCCGCTCTTCGGCGGCGACTCGAAGTTCGCCGCCCGCGCCGGCCGCGCCGCCGCCGAGCAGGACAAGTTCCACGATTTCCACCGCGTGGTCATGGCCGCCGCCCCCGAGCGCGGCCACGCGGACCTGGACGAGCAGGCGCTGATGTCCTTCGCCGAGGAGGCGGGCATCCCGGATCTGGAGAAGTTCCGCGCGGACATGCTGTCGGATCGTTTCGATGAGGCGATCGACAAGGATGCCGAGGAGGGTTCGCTGTACGGCGTGAATTCGACGCCGACGTTCATCGTGGGCAAGGGCGCGATCGTGGGGGCGCAGCCGCTGCAGACGTTCATCGACGCCATCGAGTCCCAGCTGCCGGCCGGGGCGGGGGAGTAGCGCGTGGGGGTCGGTTCGATCGGTTTCGCCGGGGCGTTCCTGGGCGGGTTGCTGTCGCTGCTGAGCCCCTGTTCGGCTCTGCTGCTGCCGTCGTTTTTCGCGTACGCCTTCGACGGCGTGGGCAAGCTGGTGCAGCGCACGGTGGTGTTTTACCTGGGCATGATCGCGGTGCTCGTGCCGATGGGCGCGGGCATCGGCGCCGTCGGGTCGCTGCTGACCATTCATCGCGCGACGGTGACGTTGGTCGCGGGCCTGGTGGTCATCGCGCTCGGCGTGTTCACGGCGCTGGGGGGCGGGTTTCGGTTCGGCGGGAGTTTGGGGCCCGATGCCGGGGCGACGGCGAAGGGCACGGGCGTGTTCAACGTCGCGGTGCTTGGTGCGGTGTACGGCTTGGCGGGGTTCTGCTCGGGGCCGCTGCTCGGCGCGATTTTGACCGTCGCGTTGGCGGGCGGTTCGACGGTGCAGGGCGGCGTGCTGATGGCGGTGTACGCGTTGGGCATGGCCGCGCCCCTTCTGGTGATGGCGTTGCTGTGGGAGAAGTTCGACCTCGGTTCGCGGTCGTGGCTGCGGCCGCGGACGGTGAAGGTCGGGCCGGTGCGCACGAATTCGCTGTCGCTGATCGCCGGCGTCGTGTTGGTCGCGTTGGGCGTGCTGTTCATCGTGACCGGCGGGACGGCGGGCCTCGGCGGCGCGACGACCGTGGACCAGCAGTTCGCCATGCAGGAATGGTTGGCCAAGGCGTCGGGTGCGGTGTCCGATTTGTGGGTCCTGCTCGGCGTGCTCGTGCTGGTCGCGATCGGCCTCGTCGTGTACCTGCTCCGTGCTCGGCGTGCGGGTGCGGGTGCCGGCGCCGATGAAGGCGGAGCCGACGATGCCTCTGACGCCGACGCCGGCACCGGTTCCTCGGCTTCCCGGGCACGCGGCACGTCCGCGGAATAGAGGCCTCGGGGTCAACGGTCCTTGGGGCGGGGCCGCCGGGTGTCGCCGGTCGCCCCGGCTTCTGGGGTCGCCGAAGCTCGCCGGGCCCCGCGTCCAGTTCGCGGCTCGTCTTCGCCGGCCTTGGTTTTGGGTTTCGGGTTGCCTGAATTCGCCTGCCCAAGGATTGGCCTGCCCCGGGCCGGGCGGTGCCTTTCCGGTTCCGTGCATCAGGCTTCTCCATGGGAACGAGTGCATCGGTAGCCTCCATCGGGCCGCCACCGGAATCACCGCCTCCATCGGAACGGCCACAACAGGCGCGACATCAGAAGGGCCACATCAGGCACCATCAAAAGGGCACCGTGGGGTCCGGCCCCAACGGCCGCGGCGCCTCGGGCACCGACGCCGGCTCCGTGTCGTCCTCCGTGCACGGCCACCCATCATCGGTCGCATCGACCACCGCCCGCGCATCCCCGGCTACCACCGGGTCCGGTGAATTCAACGGCCCGGCAACGAACTCCTCCATCTCCCGCTCATACTTCGCGGTTTTCCTGGCGTGTTCCCGCAAGGCCGCATCAACTTCGGCTCGGTCCATCGCCTCCCGTGCCTCCGCCGCCGCGCGCATGCGCTTGTCGTTGTCGGCGCGGATGGTCTTCGCCAACCTCGCCGCCCGCTGATCGAAGGTCTGGCGTTTGATGTGGGCGATCGGCCCATGCGGCACCGTCGTCGCCTGCACCTCACCGGTGTGGTCGCTCCACGTCACCGACGCGTCGTCGTGCATCACCGCATGCCAGTGCCTGCTGGTCTTGAGGTTGTGGTGGTGCTGGCACAAACACTGCAGATTCCACGTCGCCGTCACACCCAAACCGTTGGCGGCGTTGCCGGCGACGAACCCACCGGCATGCTCATGGGCGTGGCCACAGTGGTCGTGGTCGTGGCCGCAGCCGCCATGGTCGCCGTGACCGTGGCTGCAGTGATCATGCCCCTGGCCCGCGGTGTTGAACAGCGGGTTATCCACCAATCCGGCGTGGTCGAGGTTCGGGTCGTAGTTGACGACATGATCGATCTGGCACCTATCCGCCGGCACCGAACACCCCGGAAACCGGCACCCACCATCCCGACCACGAACCCTCGCCTTCTGCGCCTCGGTGGGCACATACCCACCCGTGACCGAATCACCCGACAACCGCACCGCGGTGGCGCGCTCCAACCACTGCTTTGTCACGTAGGTCGGCAACCACCCGGCACCGTCCAACCACAACCGAAGCTCCCCCTCATCGGTGACCCCACCATCGGCATACACATTCAGCGTCACGTTCGCCCCGCCGTGATCGCCGCGGCACAAGTGCATGAGCGCATCGGCGAGGGTGCAGGCCTCCCCGGCGTTGAGGCGGGCATCCCGGATGGCGCGGACGGTGGCGTCGAACTCGGCCAACCGATCCTTGCGCAACACCACCTCCACGCACCCGTGATCACCGGGGGAGTCCCGGTCGGCGACGTACCCCTCCGAGGCCGGTTGTTCTGCGTCGTCGTCGGGTGGGGTGGAGATCGGTTCGATCTCCTCGACGATGCGGGCCAGGTGCCGGGCGAAGACCCTGATGCCGGGAAGCGCCTGGAAATCCCGCCGGGGCGTGAGGTACTCCAAGAACTTCGCCTCTACCTCTTCGAGGTGGTCGTCGGTGACGGCGATGATGGCGGCGGCGATTTTCACCAGGTGCCCCATCGGCACCACACCGCCGACACAGAAGGCCCGGATTCTCGGCATGCGGTGGAGCATCACCCCGACGTCGCAGTACTGCATCGCCCGCACCTTGCCCGCACCGATGCGGGTGGCGATGGTCGCGGCGTGGGAATCGACGTCCGTGCCACCGTCGGGTGTGCAGGCAATCGCCATGTCGACCTCGGCGATGTTGCGCTCACGGGCCAGGCAGGCCAACGCATCATCGGTGCGTTCGGTGACCCACCGCTTGCGCGACAGGGCCTCCGGTTCGGTCGACTGATGCGACGGGCATTCCTGCTGGCCGCCGGCCTGGCCATCCTGGCCATTTTGATCAGCTTGATCGGCCTGGTCTACGGCGTCGGGCGTGTCCCACCCAACGTTGTCGGGCGGGTGGGCGTGGTGGTTGCGGTGGTGGTCCGGACAGTTGTGCTCATCGTCGTTTGCATCGGATGGAACATGGTCGAAAGCCATGTCGATTCCCCCACGGTGGCGAAAAGAAACTGGAACTGCAACGTCAACGGGAAACCCTCGAGTTCCCCCTGTGGAAGCCGGCCCATTATCCCCATCCCGCTTCACCACAGATGATACACGTGTTCGACCGATATTGCTCGAACATTGCGTCACGGTTTCGCTTCTTTTCGCACCATGGGGCACTTTCGCACCACGCGGGGTGGCGCTCGAGCGGCTCGCACGTATCGGCGACTAAAGGGTGGCTGGAGGGCGCTGGGGCCATGTGGGTGCACGTCGTCCGCGCAGGGTCGCGGGCGCTGCGGGTCAAGTGCGCTTGCCTCTTTGGCGGGGTTTCGGCCGCCCGCCTGAATGGCTGGACGGCGTTGCGGGCCACGCGGGTTGGCGTCGTCCGCGCGGGAATGCGGTCGTCCACGGGGCGGGGGCTCACATCGAAATGGTGGCGGCTCAGGACGGCACCGCAGGAGCACGCCGATCGCATCGCGATGGCTTCGCGACGTGAGGGCGGCTGCACGCCACGGCCACGTCGCGCACCGCGCCCCTCGCCTCCCACGCCGGCCCGTCGCAAAGCCAGCCCCCGCGCGTACCCTGGGCGCAGCACGCACAGGCGCCGCAGCCCACACCCCCGACGAACGGAGCGACGATGCCCGACAAGCCCACGGTCTACTTCCTCTGCAACACGAACAGCGGAAAGTCCCAGATGGCGGAGGCCATCATGCGCCTGCGCGCCGACGAAGCCGGCCGCGACATCGACGTGATCTCGGCGGGCGTCACGCCGGGCGACGCGATCAACGAGGGCTCGGCGGCGTCGCTGTCGAAGATCGGGGCCGACATGACCTGCGGCAACCCGAAGGCCATCGACGCCGACGCAATGCGCGCGGCCGACCGGGTCATCGTCGTCGGCGGCGCCGAAATCCCCGTCCACGACGGCATGAAAACCACCGTCGAACGCTGGGAAGTCGACGAACCCAGCCGCCGCGGCATCGAGGGCGAGGAACGGATGGACCTCATCCGCGACGAGATCGACGGGCGGGTCAGGAAGCTTCTCGACGAGCTGTAACCGCCGCAGCGGCCGAAATCGCCCGGGCCACCGACACGATGGCCACCACCCCCACGGCCAGCGACAGACGCTGCCACAGGCCCAGCCACAGGTTCGGCCCGCCGAACTCGTTGAGCCCGGACGTCACCGCCACCGCCGCCAGCAACGCCAGGAACACCCCGGCCAGCACGCGGCGGCCCAGCAGCCACAGCCCGACGCCCACCAGCGCCATCCCCACCGCCGCAGTCGACGAGCAGATCGAATGGACGAGCACGTCCGTCTTCTCGGCATCCGTCAACGTCGCCGAGGCGCCGGGGCCGACGGTGGTCACGGTGGGCATGCGGAAAATCGAGTCGGCGATGGTAGCGGCACCCCACACCCAGAAACCGGCCGGAACCGCCGCCGATCCCCACGTCACCCCGCCGCGCCACGTCAGCGCCGCGGACAGGGCACCCAAAACCACCAGGAGCGTCCCCGACACGGTGTCCAGGCGCGCGAACAGGTCACCGTGGGGCTCCGTGCGCGCGGCCAGCTCCGACGCGAAGGACATCAGCGGATCCACCCCGTTGGGCAGGAACGCCTCCATCATCCACCCCGAATAGATCACGGCCACCACGGCGGCGAGGGCGATGAGGGAGACGCGGGCCGTCGTCAAGCGAGAAGGGGACACCTCAGACCCGGCCCAGGGGCCCCACCAGCGGCAGCGGCTGGTAGGCGTCGCGCAGTTCCTTCAGCGACAGGTCGTGGGCGTGCAGGCGCTTGTCCTCGTCCGTGGTCGGCTGGAAATGGGGGACCGGCTGCGGCTTGAAGTCGTCGTCGATGGCCACGTACGTCATCGACGAATGCAGCGCCAGCTGCAGGCCGCCGCGGCCCTTGCGCGGCTCGCCCGAATGGACGTGGACGCTCATGTGCATCGACGTCGTGCCGGTGCGCAGGATCCGCGCGCGGACCTCGACCAGATCGCCGATGTGGATGGGCTTGTAGAACCGCACGCCGCCCGCGTACACCGCGATGGTCTGGCGGCCGGCCCAGTTCATGGAGCACGCCGACGCGGCTTCGTCGATCCACTCCATCGCCGTGCCGCCGTGGACGTTGCCGCCCCAGTTGACGTCGGTCGGCTTGGCCAGGAAGCGCGTGACCAGCTCCGGGGCCGAGGAATCGGCGGTGTACGTCTGGGCGCGCATGGCGGCCTCGATGTCGCGGCGCAGGTCGAAACGGGAAATGGCGGCGTCCTTCGCGCGCTTCTCCTCGTCGGTCTGGGGCTCCCACGGCGGCACCGGGGTGGGCTTCCCGTTCTCGTCCATGGCCACGAAGATGACCAGGCAGTCGGCGGCGCGGGTGAACTCGCCCTCGCGAGGGTCGCGGGAGAGGACCTCGTTGACGATGTGCATCGACGTGCGGCCCGTGTACGCGATCTTGGAGCGGACCTCGACCATGTGGCCCGACGGGATCGGCCGGTCGAAGTGGATGTGGCCGAAGTAGGCGGTCACGCAGTACTCGCCGGACCAGCCGGTCGCGCAGGCGTAGGCCGCCTTGTCGATCCACTGCAGCACGCGGCCGCCGTGGACGCTGTTGGAGCCGGCCATGAGCACGTCCGTGGGCGCGGCGAGGAAGCGGAGGGTCACCGAAGGCGAAGGCATGCCGTCAACAATAATGCGGGGCATGGCGAAGAAGGTCGATCCCGTGGAATTGAGGGAGGCCATGGCCTCGGTGGAGGCCTGGCTGCTTGACGACGGCCCGTCGTCCCCCCGGCCCGGCCGCGCCGAATTGGCCAGGGCCGTCCGGCTGTCGGCGCGGATGCTCGCCCAGGAGGCGCCCGGCCACAGCGTCGAACTCCGCGTGCCCCCGTTCGCGGCCGTCCAGTGCATCGAGGGGCCGAGGCACACGCGCGGCACGCCGCCCAACGTCGTGGAGGTGACGCCGCGGACGTGGCTGCGGATGGCGCTTGGCCTGGTCGGCTTCGACGAGGCCCGGGAACGCGCGGGGGAGGAGCCGGGCGAGTCGATGGAGGTGTCGGGCACCCGCGCGGGGGAGCTTTCCGGGCATCTTCCCGTGTGCCGGTTGGGGTGAGGGGCGGCGACCGGTTTGGTCTGCGCCCCGGCGGCCCGACTATCCTTGTCGGCGTGGCCGATCCCCTGAACTACGGTTCCCCCGTCCCGGCGTCAACCCAGTCACCCGCCTCCCCGTTCGACGATCACGGGGAGCAGCCGCCCCGCGAAGAGTGCGGGGTGTTCGGCGTCTGGGCGCCCGGCGAAGACGTCTCCAAGCTCACCTACTACGGGCTGTTCGCCCTGCAGCACCGCGGCCAGGAAGCCGCCGGCATCGCGGTGGGCGACGGCGACCAGATCCTGGTCTTCAAGGACCTGGGCCTGGTGTCGCAGGTCTTCGACGAGCAGTCGCTCGACGCCCTCAAGGGGCACATCGCGGTGGGGCACACGCGGTACACCACGGCCGGTTCGCCGTCGTGGGAGAACGCCCAGCCCATGTTCCGCATGGCGCCGGATGGCACCGACATCGCCCTGGGGCACAACGGCAATCTGATCAACCACGTCGCGCTGGCGGAGGAGGCCGCGGGCCACGGGCTCGTCGACCTCCGCGACAACTTGCCCAGCGACTCCGACATCATGTGCGCCCTGCTGGCGCACGAGACCGGGCTCATCGCCGAGGAGCGGCGGGACGAAGAGGACGTCGCCCACAACGGCACCGTCGTCGAGGCGGCGGCCCTGCGCCTGCTGCCGCGCCTGGAGGGCGCGTTCTGCCTGACCTTCACCGACGGAGAAACCCTCTACGCCGCCCGCGACCGGCAGGGAGTGCGCCCGCTGGTGCTGGGCCGCCTGGCCAACGGGTGGGTCGTGGCCTCGGAGACCTGCGCCCTCGACATCGTCGGCGCCTCCTTCGTCCGCGAGATCGAGCCGGGCGAGCTGGTGGCCATCGACGCGTCGGGCGTGCGCTCCAGCCGCTACGGCGACGCCGCCCACAAGGGCTGCATCTTCGAGTACGTCTACCTCGCCCGCCCCGACTCCGTGATCCGCGGCCGCTCCGTCAACGCCGTGCGGCTGGAGCTCGGCCGCCAGCTGGCGCGCGAGTTCCCGGCCGAGGGCGACCTGGTCATCCCGGTCCCCGAATCCGGCACCCCCGCCGCGGTGGGCTACGCCCAGGAATCGGGCATCCCCTTTGGCCAGGGCCTGACCAAGAACGCCTACGTCGGCCGCACCTTCATCCAGCCGTCGCAGACCATCCGCCAGCTGGGCATCCGGCTGAAGCTGAACCCCCTGAAGGAGGTCATCGCCGGCAAGCGCCTGGTGGTCGTCGACGACTCCATCGTCCGCGGCAACACGCAGCGGGCGCTGATCCGCATGCTGCGGGAGGCCGGGGCGGCGGAGGTGCACGTGCGCATCGCGTCGCCGCCGGTGAAGTGGCCGTGCTTCTACGGCATCGACTTCGCCTCGCCGGGCGAGCTCATCGCCAACGGCCTGCCGGAGCGGGACCTGGTGGACGGCATCGCCACGGCCATCGGCGCGGACACGCTGGGCTTCGTGTCCGTCGACGGCATGACCGAGGCCTCCGAGCAGGCGCCGGAGGAACTGTGCCGGGCGTGCTTCGACGGCGCGTACCCGCTGGGGCTGCCCGCCGGGGACGCCAACGCGGAGGCCGTCCAGCGCATGCAGGCCACCCAGCCCTGATCGGCGCCGGATACCCTGGCGTGCGATCACACACCAACGACATCGACTGACATTCGAGCGGGAGACGAGAAGCGGACATGACCGACAACCAGAACACCGGCGCGTCCTACGCCGCGGCGGGCGTGGACATCGAGGCGGGCGATCGCGCCGTCGAGCTGTTCGCGCCGATCGCCAAGAAGGCGACGCGGCCCGAGGTGCGCGGCGGGCTCGGCGGTTTCGCCGGGCTCTTCGCCCTGGGCGAGTACAAGAAGCCGCTGCTGGCCGCCGCGTCCGACGGCGTCGGCACCAAGCTGGCCGTCGCGCAGGCGATGGACCGGCACGACACCATCGGCCGCGACCTCGTGGCCATGGTCGTCGACGACCTGGTGGTCTGCGGCGCGGAGCCGCTGTTCCTGCAGGACTACATCGCCATCGGCAAGGTCGTGCCCGAGCACGTCGCGGAGATCGTCTCCGGCATCGCCGAGGGCTGCATCGACGCCGGCTGCGCGCTGCTGGGCGGCGAGACCGCCGAGCACCCGGGCGTCATGGAGCCCGACGAGTACGACGTCTCCGCCACCGGCGTCGGCGTCGTCGAGCAGGACAAGCTGCTCGGCCCCGACCGCGTCCGCGAGGGCGACGTCATCATCGCCATGGCGTCGTCCGGCCTGCACTCCAACGGCTACTCGCTGGCCCGCCACGTCCTGCTCGAGCGGGCGGCGCTGCCGCTGGACGAGTACATGGAGGACTTCGGCCGCACCCTCGGCGAGGAGCTGCTCGAGCCGACCCGCATCTACGCCAAGGACTGCCTGGCGCTGATGGCGGAGGCGGAGGTCCGCACCTTCTGCCACGTCACCGGCGGCGGCCTGGCGGGCAACATGGCCCGCATCATGCCGGAGGGCCTGGTCGCCGACATGGACCGCGCCACCTGGACCCCGGGGCCGATCTTCCGCACCATCGCCGAGGTGGGCCGCGTGTCCCGCGAGGAGATGGAGAAGACCTTCAACATGGGCGTCGGCATGGTGGCCGTCGTCGCGCCGGAGGACCGCGACCGCGCGCTGGCCATGCTCACCGCCCGCCACATCGACGCCTGGGAGCTCGGCATCGTCCGCGCCGCCGGCGACTCCGCGGCGGAGCGCGCCACCCTGCGCGGCGACCACCCGCGCTTCTAGGGGGGGCAAACGCCCGAAAAGGGGGCGGGCCCGGCCGATTCGGCCGGGGCCCGCCCCCTTTTTCGCTACGGATGAAACGCAGGATGCATCAGCGGCTGTCGCCGCTGTTCCAGTCCTCCCAGTCGGAGTAGTCATCGTAAGCGCCGTCGTCTTCCGACTTGCTCACGAGCTCCCGCTGGAGCCGCTCCAGATCCATATCCGGAGTATCGTACTTCAGCTGACGAGCAACCTTCGCCTGCTTTGCCTTGGCACGGCCGCGACCCATGGCCTGACCCCCTTGTTTAGGTCCGGGGCGCGGCACGGGGATTCGGCCGCCCCTCCATCATCTAATGCGTCAATTCCTGAGTGACACCATAGCCCATCTGCCGACGCGACGTTGACGCCCACCCGACATGCCGCGCCACGCGGGTCGCCCACGGGGGCGATTCAGGTACGTGACCTGCGCTTTAGTTGAGCAAGAGGAATTTTCGCACGTGTCGCGGTCTCAGCGCCCCCGGAGCTTGTCGACGGCGGCCCGCCCCGGGCGCACCGATTCATCCCTGTCCACCGTGGCGGGATCCACGGCGACCGCGACGCCGCGGGCCGTGAGCTCGACGCCTTCCTGGGAGGAACGCTTGACCAGGGCCAACGCGATCGGCCCGTATTCGTGGTGCTCCACGACGGTGCCCACGCGGCCGACGGTCCGCTTGCCCGCCACCACCGGGTCGCCGGGTTCGGGCAGCTCCGAATCCGACCCGTCGACGTGCAGCAGCACGAGCGTGCGGGGCGGGCGACCGAGGTTGTGGACGCGCGAGACGGTTTCCTGGCCCCGGTAGCAGCCCTTGTCCAGGTGGACGGCGAGGCCGATCCACGCCGGCGACTCGTGGGGGATCATCTTCTCGTCGATGTCCAGGCCCGGTTCGGGGCGCAG
Source organism: Corynebacterium hansenii (assembly GCF_030408795.1). Classification (NCBI taxonomy): domain Bacteria; kingdom Bacillati; phylum Actinomycetota; class Actinomycetes; order Mycobacteriales; family Corynebacteriaceae; genus Corynebacterium; species Corynebacterium hansenii. The sequence goes on along the minus strand of NZ_CP047211.1, from coordinate 2,643,671 downwards.
CGACGTCACGCGCTCCGCCTCCCACGCCATCAGCCCCGTCGGCTTCGCGCCGGCGGCGGCGAGGCGGTCCCATGCGCCCACCAGGCCATCGCGGGGGACGAACACGTCCCGGGCACCGGACGCCGGCCACTCGGCGCCGCGCACCGGGGTCCCGTCGCCCGCGACGGCCACCGCGCCTGCCCCGGGATCGGGCAGATCGGCCGCCGCGAGCACGTCGCCGGCATCGGGGCCGACGACCGAGAGGATGGCCAGGTCCGCGTGCTCGACGACGACGTCGGAGCGGAAGATCATCATGGTCAGGAAACGGTGCAGCGACTCCGCGCCGAGCGGCGAGACGTCGAGAAGCACCGAATCGCCGAGCACCGCCACGCCCATGTGATGGAGCACGCGGCCCTGGGGATCCAGGTCGAGGGCCTCCGCCGCGTAGCCGGCGGGCGCATCGTCGAGCTTCTGGGAGAAGAGGGTGTTCAGCCAGTCCAGCCGATCCGGGCCGGAAATCCGCAGCACCCGGCGGTGGGAACGATCCACGAGCGCCGCCGCTCCGGCGATCGCCCGCTGTTCGACCAGGGGCGAGCCGTAATGCCACGCGACGCCCGCCCGCCCGCCGGGATCGCCCTCCGGGACGGCGACCGCCCCGGGAACGTGATGGACGATCGGACTGAACTCATCGAAGGTCACGCCCGCCATGGTAACGCGACCCCCGGCGAATAAGCTATGGGGCATGACGGCCCCGCATCCCGACATCATCCTCGTCGACGTCCTCTCGGAGGGCGCCCCGCGCGTCGCCGACGCGTCCTCTCCCTTCCTCTACCCGGATGACCTCGGCGCCGTGCGCGGCGACGGGGTCTTCGAAACGCTGCTGGTCAGGGACGGACACGCCTGCAACGTCGCCCGGCACGAGAACCGCTTCCTGTCCTCCGCCGACATGCTGCAGCTGCCCGCCCCGGACCTGGGCCGGTGGCGCGAGGCGTCGCGCCTGGCCGTCGGCGAATGGAACGCCGCCGCCCCGGGCCGCGACGCCGCGATGCGGTGGGTCTACTCCCGCGGCCGCGAATCGACCGGCCGGCCGACCGGCTACATCATGATCACCCCGGCCACCGGCGGCGAGGCCCGCGAGCGCGGCGTCCGCGCCATGCTCGCCGAGCGCGGCTTCGAACTCGACCTGGGCAACCGCGCGCCGTGGGCGCTGATCGGCGCCAAGACGCTGTCCTACGCCGCGAACATGGCGGCCCTGCGCCACGCGAAGGAGCACGGGTTCGACGACGTCATCTTCACCTCCGCCGAGGGCAACCTGCTCGAGGGGCCGACCTCGACGCTCGTCCTGGTGCGCGGCCGCCGGCTGCTCACCCCCAACCCGGGCGAGGGCGTCCTGCCCGGCACCACCCAGGCCGCGCTGTTCGACCTCGCCGCCGAACGGGGCTGGGAGTGCGTGCCCGCGCAGCTCACGCCCGAGGACCTGCGCACCGCCGACGCCGTGTGGCTGGTGTCCTCCGTGCGCATCGCGGTGCGCGTGACCTCCCTGGACGGCGAAGAGCTCCCCTCGCCCGGCGCCGCAGCGGAAGCCGAGTTCAGGGAGCTCTGCGAGGAAGCGCTCGCGCGCTGACCGCTATCCGGCCCAGCGCTTCAGCTGGGCGGACATGCGGGGGAAGAAGTCGTCGCCGCGCAGGCGCTCGTCGACCCACCCGAGGTCGTTGTTCGGCATCAGGCCGTACAGGCGCTTGCCCGGGCCCAGCGACGCCGGGCCGGTGGCGGTGACCATGGTCGAGGCGGCCTGCACCTCCCACGCGCGCTCGGTGACCGGCTTGCCGTAGTAGATCTCCACCACGCCGGTCGAGTGGGTGCACAGGAACTCGATCTCGTCGTCCTCGTTGATGCGCCAGAAACCGGTCTCGCGCAGGTCGGGGCCGATGACGTTGTCGTCGTCGTCGATCTTCCAGAACCGCGACTCGTAGCTGAGGTAGTTCTCGCCGTCGTGGCTGAAGATGATCTGCTGGCCGAAGCGGTACTGGCCGTCGACCACGGTGTCCGCCTGGCCCTCGCCGCGCCACACGCCGACCAGCGGCAGCAGGGCCAGCAGGCCGTCGTGCAGGTTGGGGCCGTGGCGCAGGTTCGCGGTGTCCTCCGCGATCGGCAGGCCCGGGAGGTCCGCGATGTTGCGCCCGCCGGTGGTTTCCGACTGCTGCGCGGCGCGGTCGATCGCCTCGTTGCCGTCGAGGCGGCGGGGAACGTCGCCCGTGTTCTCGTTGGTGTCGTCCATGCCCCCGAGACTACTGCGAAGGGCGGCCGCCGCGGTCGGTCTCCCCGCCGAGTTCGGGGTCGGGCGTGGCCACCGGCAGGAAATCCTCGGGGGACACGGTGCGGTACAGCTCGTCGCCCTCGATGAAGATGGACCCGCCGGACACGAAGATGCGGGTGGGCCGCTGCCGCAGCGGCAGCTCCGCGCCGGTCAATTCCAGTTCGAAGGCGGGCATGATCGCCGCCTTGGCGTCGTCGGAAAGCTCGCGGCCCTTCACCACCTTGTCCGAGTCGGGGCCCTCCGGCCCCGAGATGACCTCGATCGGCGTGAAATGCGCGTCGCCGCGGACGATGCGGAGCTTGACGGCGACCTCCGCCGGCGCCGACCAGCCCTTCGGCGTGGCCTTGAAAATCGCCTCGGTCTCCCAGCCGCCGGCCGGGGAGACGTCCTCGAGGTTCTGGATGGCCAGGTCCGTGAAGCCGAACTGCCGGCCCAGCGACAGGCCATCGAGCTGCAGTTTCGTGTGGTAGCGCTTGGTGAAGCCGTCGGCGAAGTCGCCCGTCCACACCGAGGATTTGGGCACTTCGACGTCGACCGCGCCGGACTCGACGGACACCAGGCCGAAGCCCTCGATCTCCAGGTCGCGGGCGCGCACCTGGATTGAGCTCCACTTGCCGGTGAAGAAGGAGGAGGCGTAGGCCGCGCCGCCCAGGCTGACGTAGGGGTCCGCGGGCAGGTTCATTTCCTGGCGGATCCGGTTGGCCAGGTTGCGTTCCGCGTGGATGGCCAAACCGAAATCGGCGCCGACGGCCAGCAGCGCGACGGCGCCGACGGCGGCGGAAATGCGTTTGACCGGGCGAGAAATGCTCACCCCCCATTAGTACCGCATGTGCGCCCGCGCGAGAATGCGCGACCGTTAAGATAAGCGTGGTAAACGAACCCCCGAGAATCGGAGTGTGCTCCCGTGCGCCTGGCCATCGTCAGCAACGACCCCCAGGTCCGCGAGCGCGTGCCCAACATCGGGCTGCTGAACCACGACATAATCCGGCTGCCCGCCACGGAGGCGTCGGCGACGCTGCTGGAGGACGTCACCGTCGCCATCATCGACGCCACCGGCCCGAACCTCCTGGCCGCCCGCGAACTGTGCCGCCACATCGCCGGCGCCAATCCGGACCTCCCGGTCGCGGTCCTGGCCGCCGACACCGCGCTCATCGCCATCGACGGTTCCTGGGCCGTCGACGATTTCCTGCTGCCCGGCGCCACCCCGGCGGAGATCGACGCGCGGCTGCGCCTGCTGCTGTCCCGCCGGCCGGTGCCGGTGACCGAGCCGGAGGAGAGCCCCGTGCTCACCCTCGGCGATCTGGAGGTCGACGAGCACACGTACACCGCCCGGCTCAACGGCACGCCCATGGACCTGACGTTCAAGGAGTTCGAGCTGCTGCGCTTCCTCACCCGCAACGCCGGCCGCGTCTACACGCGCGAGCAGTTGCTGCAGGACGTGTGGGGCTACGACTACTACGGGGGCACCCGCACCGTCGACGTCCACGTCCGCCGTCTGCGGGCCAAGCTCGGCCACCGGCACGAGGGGCTCATCGCGACGGTCCGCAACGTCGGCTACAAGGCCATCGAACCCGAGGAGGACCAGCAGTGACGTTCCGCATCGAAGAAGGCGCGCCCGATCCCGCCGAGGCCCGCGCGCTGCTCGCGGCCATCGAGTCCGCCGACGGGGTGGAGCCCTTCGGCGAGGCGTTCGTCCGGGGCCTGTCCGATCCCGCGGCCGGTCACCGGCACCTGCGCGTGCTTGACGACGGGACGCTGATCGGATTGGCCGGCGTGGCCGACGATTCCGCCGAACTCGCGGTGTCGGCCGATTTCCGCCGCCGTGGCGCGGGACGGGCGCTGCTCGACGCGGTCGACGGGCTCGTCGGAAAGCGGCTGCCCGTGTGGGCCCACGGCGACGTCGCCGGCGCGGGGGAGCTGGCGGCGGCCACCGGCCGCCGGGTGGTGCGGGAACTGCTGCAGATGACCGCCGCGGGCGAAGCGGTCGCGGCGCTCGGCGACGAGGACGCGCCGGAGGGGATCCGGCTGGAGGACCTGCCGACCGCGCGCGCCCGGATGGGGGAGGGGGCCGTCGACGAGGCGTGGCTGGCCGTCAACAACGGGGCCTTCGACTGGCACCCGGAGCAGGGCGGATGGGATCTGGCGCAGCTGCGGCGCGGCCGCGACGTCGAGTGGTTCGACCCGGCGGGCGTGCTGTTCGCCGTCGACGAGGGCAGCGGCGAGATCCTCGGCTTCCACTGGACGAAGTGGCACGGCGGCGGCGTCGGGGAGGTGTACGTCATCGGCCTGGCGGGCGCCGCCCGCGGGCGGGGCGTCGGGGGCTGGCTGACGCGCGCGGGGATGCGGCACCTGCGGGACCGCGGCGCGGACCGGGTGATCCTCTACGTGGAGGGCGACAACGTCCCCGCCGTGCGGACGTATGAGCGAACGGGGTTCGACGTGACCCGCCGCGACGTGATGTACGGAATGTGAGGATCATCTCGGGAAGGTGAGAGGAAGTACTCTTCTCGTTCACCTCTCGTTCACCTTCTGCACGGGATCCGGCAACCAACGGCCGATACGTTTTTCAACCAGCGAGGTCCGACCGGACTTCGACGTTCGAGTGTGGCCCGCCGTCTCATGGGCGGGCCGCCGCCGTTCGATACGACAGCCCAGTCGGGCGCCACGCCCGCAAGCGAGAATTCTCCCGGAGGAACACCCGTGCTGAAGAACAACCGCCGCCGCGCCGCCATCCTCGGCCTCACCGCCGTCGCCGGCCTCACCCTTTCCGCCTGCTCGGAGGGCGGCTCCAACAGCGAGCTGCAGGGCGAGGGGGCCACCTCGCAGCAGCGCGCGATGGATCTGTTCGCCACCCTCTTCGAGTCGAACTCGTCCGGCTCGACCCTGTCCTACAACGCCACCGGCTCCGGTTCGGGCCAGTCGCAGTTCCTCGCCAAGACCGTCGCCTTCGCCGGCTCGGACTCGCCGCTGAAGGACGACCAGATCGAGAAGGCCAAGGAGCGCTGCGGCGGCAACGACGCCTGGCACCTGCCCATGGTCATCGGCCCCGTCGCCATTGCCTACAACCTCAAGGGCGTCGACGTGGCCCTGTCCCCGTCGGTTACCGCCAAGATCTTCGACGGCCAGATCACCAAGTGGAACGACCCGGCCATCGCCGAGCTGAACAAGGGCGTGGACCTCCCGGACACCGACATCTCGGTCGTCTACCGCTCCGAGGAGTCGGGCACCACCGACAACTTCATGAAGTTCCTGTCCTCCGCCGCCCCGGAGGACTGGAAGCACAAGGCCTCCAAGTCCTTCCCGACCGCCCACGGCCAGGGCGCCAACGGCTCCGCCGGCGTCGTCGACCAGGTCGCCCAGATCCCGGGCGCCATCACCTACGTCGAGGCCGGCTTCGCCAAGGACAAGGAGCTGGGCGTCGCCAAGATGGACTTCGGCCACGGCCCGGTCGAGCTCACCGCCGACACCGTCGGCGCCGCGCTGGACAAGGTCAAGTTCAAGTCCGAGGGCAACGACATGGTCGTCGACTCCGACGCCCTGTTCGGCATGGACGAGGCGGGCGCCTACCCGCTCGTCCTGACCACCTACGAGATCGTCTGCTCCGCGGGCTACGACGAGGGCACCCGCGACCTGGTCAAGAGCTTCTTCAAGACCGTCCTGGAGAAGGGTCAGACCAAGGAGCTCGAGGACCTGGGCTACATCCCGGTCCAGGGCGAGTTCAAGCAGAAGCTCTCCGACGCCGTCGACGCCATCAAGTAAGACGGTTCGACCGCGGTGACCGGCCGACCCGGCCGGTGACCGCAACCCACTGCGACACCGCGGCCGACTGGCCCGAATCTTCCCCGGCGGGGAGGTGAGGGGCCCGTCGGCCCGTGGTGCGTCCAGGGCAGTTACACCCCACAGCTCACCAGCCAAGGAAACTCAATGACATCATCCACTCCTGCCACGGGAGATCCGTCGATGGCCGAGCATGCCCCGCACGACGGGGGATTCGCCACCGGCGCCCAGCGCCTCGGACCGGGCGGCGAGCCCGGGGGCGCCGAGCCCGACGTGGCGAAGGGAGTCGTCCGACCCGGCGACCGGATCTTCCGGACCCTGTCCGTCGGTGCGGCGTCGCTCGTCACCGCGTCGATCATCGCGATCGCGATCTTCCTGCTCCTGCGTTCGATTCCCTCGATGAGAAACAACGAGGCGAACTTCCTGACGTATGACGACCGGTGGAACCTGAACGACACGTCGGCGATGTACTTCGGCATCCCGAACCTGTTCCTGGTGACCGTCGCGGTGTCGGTGCTGGCGCTGCTCATCGCCATGCCCGTTGCCCTGGGCATCGCCATCTTCCTGACCAGCTACGCGCCGAAGAAGGCGGTCAAGCCCCTCGGCTACCTGGTGGACCTGCTCGCCGCGGTCCCCTCGATCGTCTACGGCCTGTGGGGCTTCATGGCCCTCGGCCCGGCGCTGGGGGGCTTCTACAACTGGGGCGCGAAGAACCTCAGCGGCATCTTCCTGTTCGCGACGTACGACAATTCTCCGGCGTTCGAGACCGGCCGCAACCTCTTCACCGGTGGCGTGGTGCTGGCCATCATGATCCTCCCGGTCATCGCGGCGACCACCCGAGAGGTGTTCGTGCAGACCCCGCGCGGGCACATCGAGGCGTCGCTGGCCCTCGGCGCGACCCGGTGGGAGACCGTCCGCCTCGCCGTCCTGCCCTTCGGCAAGTCCGGCTACATCTCCGGCTCGATGCTCGGCCTCAGCCGCGCGCTCGGCGAGACGATGGCCCTGTACCTGGTCATCTCCCCGTCCGCGGCGTTCCGCGGCTCGTTCTTCGACGGCGGCACCACCTTCGCCACCGCGATCGCCAACGCGGCCCCGGAGTTCAACGACGACCTCAAGGCGGGCGCGTACATGTCCGCCGGACTGGTCCTGTTCTTCCTGACCTTCGTGGTCAACTCCGCCGCCCGAATCATCGCCAAGAAGTAGGGGACAGACAATGGCAATCGACAATCAGGCCCTCATCGACGACCCCGGCGCCAGGGTCCCGACGACCGAGTCGGCGTTCACCCCGATCAAGGGCTCCCGCAAGCTCGGCGACAACATCGCGACGGTCCTCATCACGACCTGCATGGCGCTGGCGCTCATCCCGCTGGGCTGGGTGCTCTACGAGGTCGTCGCCCGCGGGTTGCCCGTGGTCATGTCCCTCGATTGGTGGACCAAGTCGCAGCTCGGCGTGACGGCCGGCTCGGATGCCGGCGGCGTCGCCCACGCCATCATCGGCACCCTCGTCCAGGCCGTGGTCACCTCGCTCATCACGGTGCCCTTCGGCATCTTCGTGGCCATCTACCTGGTCGAGTACGCGGGCGAGTCCCGCCTGGGCAAGACCACGACGTTCATGGTCGACATCCTCTCCGGCGTGCCGTCCATCGTCGCGTCGCTGTTCATCTACTCGATGTGGGTGGTCATGTTCGGCATGAACCGCTCCGGCTTCGCCGTGTCGCTGGCCCTGGTGCTGCTGATGCTGCCCATCGTCATCCGCAACACCGAGGAGATGCTGCGCGTCGTCCCCGCCGACCTGCGCGAGGCCTCCTACGCGCTGGGCGTCCCCAAGTGGAAGACCATCGCCAAGATCGTGCTGCCGACGGCCCTGTCCGGCATCGTCACCGGCATCATGCTCGCCATCGCCCGCGTCATGGGCGAGTCGGCGCCCATGCTGATCCTGGTCGCGACCTCGCGAATCATCACGTGGAACCCGTTCGGCCAGTCGCAGTCCTCGCTGCCCCTGTTCATGCTCGACATGTACAAGACGGGCAACACGGGCGCCGCGTTCGACAGGATGTGGGGCGCCGCGCTGACGCTGGTGCTCATCATCGCGATCATCAACATCGCCGCCCGCGCCATCTCCGCGATGTTCTCCGTCAAGCAGTAGCGGCCGCCGGCCCAATTCACAGGAAAGAGACCCCGAATCATGGCCAAGCGCCTCGATCTGAACAACGTCGACATCTTCTACGGCGACTTCCACGCCGTGAAGAACGTCAACCTCCACGTCCCGCCGCGTTCCGTGACCGCCTTCATCGGTCCCTCCGGCTGCGGCAAGTCCACCGTGCTGCGTTCCCTCAACCGCATGCACGAGGTCATCCCCGGCGCGTACGTCACCGGTGAGGTCCTGCTGGACGGCGAGAACATCTACGGCCCGAAGATCGACCCGGTGTCGGTCCGCAACACCATCGGCATGGTGTTCCAGCGCCCCAACCCGTTCCCGACCATGTCCATCGAGGACAACGTCGTCGCCGGCCTGAAGCTGGCCGGCGAGAAGAACAAGAAGAAGCTCAAGGAGGTCGCCGAGGCGTCGCTGCGTTCCGCGAACCTCTGGGAAGAGGTCAAGGACCGCCTGGACAAGCCGGGCGGCGGCCTGTCCGGCGGCCAGCAGCAACGCCTGTGCATCGCCCGCGCCATCGCGGTCGAGCCCGAGGTCCTGCTCATGGACGAGCCCTGCTCGGCCCTGGACCCGATTTCCACGCTGGCGATCGAGGACCTGATCCACGAGCTGAAGGAAGACTTCACCATCGTGATCGTCACGCACAACATGCAGCAGGCCGCCCGCGTGTCCGACCAGACCGCGTTCTTCTCCCTCGAGGCGACCGGCAAGCCCGGCCAGCTCGTCGAGGTCGGGCCGACGAAGAAGATCTTCGAGAACCCGGACAAGAAGGAGACCGAGGACTACATCTCGGGCCGCTTCGGATAGCCACCGCGGGAAAAGAGCCCCGCCCCACCGGAAACGGTGGGGCGGGGCTCTTTTCGCGCGTCGACCGGGGCGTCAGGAGTTGAAGTGGCGCTCAAGATCCGACAGGCGCTTGGTGATCGACGCGCGGCGCTCCTCGGTGTCGATCTCGCGCATGTAGTCCTCCTGCTTGTAGCCGGTGGCCAGGTAGACGATGCGGGCGGCGACGGCGACGCCGTGGTCGGCGTAGCGCTCGAAGTAGCGGCTCAGCAGGGTCACGTCGACGGTGGCGGCGGGGCTCTGGCCCCACTCGTCGGAGGTCGTCAGCGTGAAGAGGTGGCTGTGGATGTCGTCGATCGCGTCATCCTCCTCGTTGATGCGGAGGGCGCTGGCGACGTCGTAGTCGATGAGGACCTGGCGGGTCTCGTGGGTGATCTTGTCCGACACCGCGGCCATCTCGCGGAAGTAACCCTCCACGTGCTCCGGCAGGGCCTTCTCGGGGTGGCGGCGGCGGGCGGTGTTGGCGATGTGGACCGACAGGGCGCCCATGCGCGCCATGTCCTCGACGATGTAGATGCCGGAGACGACCTGGCGCAGATCGCGGGCCACCGGAGCCTCGCGGGCGAGCAGCTCGAAAGCGCGGTCTTCGGCGGAAATGCGGAATTCATCGAGCTTGTCGAGGGAGCTGAGAACCGACTCGGCCGCCTCGAGGTCGGCGTCGAAGAGCGCCTTGCAGGCGGCGCGGTGCATGCCATGGACGTGGTCGCACATGACGATCAGGCCGTGGGCGAGGGTGTCCATCTGTTCGCGGTAAACGGTGCGCATGGTCACCAATAGTAGGGCCAAGCCCAACCTTTTGCCTGCCGGGATGGCCCGGGCCGCCAATTGCGCCGAATTGGCCCCCGAATGAGGGGCGATTAACCGCCCGAGTGCATCAAATCCGCACCCACGGGCACGGTTTCATCTTCCGGGTCGTCCAGCCAGCCCTCGGGGAGCACGACCTTGCCCGGCGACCCCTGCCGGCCCCGCGCACCGTCGGCGTCGTCCGGGAGGGCGCCCGCGTGGGGGCCGTCGTGAAGCGGGGCGAGGACCTCGTCGAGCTCGGCGAGCGTGGACACGCGCGCCAGGGAGGAACGGACCTCCGAGCCGGCCGGGTACCCGCGGAGGTACCAGCCGATGTGCTTGCGCAGGTCACGGCAGCCCTTGCGCTCGCCCTCGTGACGCACCAGGAGCTCCGCGTGGCGGCGGATGATGCCCGCGACCTCGGCGAACGTCGGGGGAGGGGGCACGGGCAGGCCCCGCAGCTCGGCGGACAGCTGCGCGAACAGCCACGGGCGGCCCAGGCAGCCGCGGCCGACGACGACGCCGTCGCAGCCGGTTTCGTCCATCATGCGGCGGGCGTCGCCGGCGGCGAAGATGTCGCCGTTGCCCAGCACCGGCACCGCCCCGTGGCCCGAATCGACCATGTGCTCCTTCAGACGCGCGATCTGCGACCAATCGGCCTCGCCGGAGTAGCGCTGCGAGGCCGTGCGGGCATGCAGAGCGACGGCGACGGCCCCGTTGTCCGCGGCGATGCGGCCGGCGTCGAGGTGCGTGTGGTGATCCTCGTCGATGCCGACGCGGAACTTCACCGTCACGGGGATGCCGGTGCCCTCGGTCGCGCGCACCGCCGCGGCGACGATGTTGCCGAACAGGCGGCGCTTGTACGGCAGCGCCGACCCGCCGCCGCGGCGCGTCACCTTGGGCACGGGGCAGCCGAAGTTCATGTCGATGTGGTCGGCGAGGTTCTCGTCGGCGATCATCTTCGCCGCCTCGTACGTCCATTCCGGGTCGGTGGTGTAGAGCTGCAGGCTCCGCGGATCCTCGTCGGCGGCGAACGTGGTCATGTGCATCGTCTTCTCGTTGCGCTCGACCAGGGCGCGCGCCGTCACCATCTCGCAGACGTAGAGACCGGCGACCGTCCCCATCCGCTCCCTCTCCTGTTCGCGGCACAGCGAACGGAACGCCACGTTGGTCACGCCCGCCATGGGCGCGAGCACGACGGGGGAAGCGAGTTGATGGGGGCCGATGCGGAGTTCTGTCACGGGCGCATTGTCTCACCGGGAGGGTGAGCCGCGAAATCGGCGTTGGCCGCCCGAAAGGGTCCCCACCCCGGGGGTGTCTGCTCTCACAAAACCATGTAGTTTGTGTGAAGAGTCATTAACCGAATGGAAGGACAAGACGTGCACGACCACCTCGACCTGGCGCCGGAGGCGTTGCTGGACCACATCAAGCCCGGCACCAAGATCCTCGTGCCGGTGGCCGCATGCGAGCCCCCCGCCCTTCTCGACATGCTCGAAGCGCATGCCGATCAGCTCGAGGACGTGCACATCTACCAGATGTGCACCGAGTCGGTCCGCCCCTACCAGATGGGCGAATACCCGGGGAAGCTCACGCACCACGAGTTCTTCCTCGGCGGCGGCTCGCGCAAGGGCCACGGCAACGGCACCAGCGAGCTGTACCCGGTCAACTTCTCCATGATCCCGGAGCTGGTCCGCGACCACGTCAAGCCGGACATCCTCATCGCCGCGGTGTCTGAGCCGGACGAGCACGGCTACATGTCCATCGGCCTCGGCGCCGACTACTCCGTGCAGTTCATCGGCAACCTGCCGATCTTCGGCGAGATCAACCCGAAGATCCCGCACTCCTTCGGGCAGAACCAGATCCACGCCCGCCAGATGGTCGGCGCCACGCGTTCCGACGCCCCCGTCCTCGAGGTTCCGCCGCTGCTGCCGGAGAAGGGGTCGGCCGAGCACCAGATCGCCGAGCTCATCGCCCCGGAGATCGGCGACCGCGATTGCCTGCAGTTGGGCATCGGCAAGCTGCCCAACGCGATCCTGGCCATGCTCAAGGACCGCAAGGACCTCGGCGTGCACACCGAGCTGATGTCCGACGGCGTCATGGACCTGGTCGAATGCGGCGCCGTGACCGGCCGCTTCAAGCGCTCGCACCAGCGCCAGTGCGTGGCCACGTTCATCATGGGCACCCGCAAGCTCTACGACTGGGTCGACCGCAACCCCGTCGTCTACCTCGATTCGGTCGAGCGGACCAACGACCCCTTCCTCATCGGCCTCGAGCCCAACATGGTCAGCGTCAACGCCACCACCGAAGTCGACCTGCTCGGCCAGGCGGCGTCGGAGACGGTCGCCGGCCGGTTCTACTCGGGTTCGGGCGGCCAGCTGGACTTCGCCATCGGCGCGCGCCGCTCGAAGGGCGGCCGCGGCTACATCGTGTGCCCGTCGGTCACCCGCGACGGCACGAGCCGGATCAAGGTGGAGCTCGGCCGCAACTCGCCGGTGACCACGCACAAGAACTACATCGACAACGTGGTCACCGAGCACGGCATCGCCCGCCTGCGCGGCACGGACTACTCGACGCGCGCGCAGCGCCTCATCGAGGTCGCCCACCCCGACCATCGCGAGGAGCTCTACCGTCAGGCGCGCGAATACAACATCATTTCCCGTCTCGCGTCGAAGTAGCGCGGCCCCCTCCTTCGGGTGACCGCAACACCGCTTCCCTGGTGCGGCCGTGACTCAAGTGCATGCCGTAAACCAGTGGGGCGGTGTTCGGCGACATCCTCCCGAAACGCCTCGCAGGGGCGGGTTTACGCGGTTACCGTTTCTTCCGTAAGGCCCACAAGGCCGGAAGATTCCAACGACACGCACAGGGGAACCCCATGAAATTGAATCGGAGCACGTCGATCATCGCCGCGATGATCGCCGCCGGAGCCACCTTCGCCGCACCGGCCGCCGCCAACGCCGTCACCGTGGGGCCGGGTTCCCCGATCCGCATGCCCGAGCCCGGGGCCGTCGTCGACGGCGGCCGCCACGTCCGGACGGGCATGTGCTCGACGAGCGTGCCCGGCACCGTCACCGACGCCGACGGCAACCGGCACCGCGTAATCCTCACGGCCGGCCACTGCGTGAACAAGGAGGGCCACGAGGGCATGCCGAAGTCGAGCGGCGTGATCTACGCCCCGGCCCCGGAGGGCGACGTGCGCATCGGCGAGGTCGGCCCGGCCATGTTCTTCATGCCGGACGACTCCGACTTCGAGGGCGGCGGCAACCTCCTGGATTCGATGCTCAACGGCTCCGACTACGCCTTCGTCGAACTCGACGAGGACGTCGACGCCACGTCCGTCAGCCGCTCCGTCGACGAAGACGGGCGCGTGCACGGCGAGGGCGCGCAGATGACCGGGGTCGTCGACTACCGCGAGCTCCAGCCGGGCGAGGTTTCGGTGGACAACTTCGGGCAGCCGGTCTGCTCCGACGGCGCCCGTTCCGGCCGCAACTGCGGCGTCCAGATCTTCCGCGTCCGCAACGGCGTGTGGGCGGTGTCCCGCCTGGAGAAGGGCGATTCGGGCGGAAACGCCTACGATCCCCGCACGAACCAGGTCGTCGGCATCAATTCCATGGCCGTCGGCCCGGTGTCGCGCTACCAGCCGGCCGACCAGGCGCTGCAGGACGCCTACGGCATCGAGGACGGCAAGGTCAACGAGCATTTCCAGGTGGAGGAATCCACCGAGCCGCACAGCGAGTTCCGCACCATCGGCCAGGACATCGCGGCCGACGAGGCCTGGATCGCAGAGAACGAGCCGGAGCAGGCGCCGTCGTCGCCGCTGCCGAAGATCCCGGGCCTGCCCGAGATCCCGCTGCCGGAACTGCCCCTGCCCTAGCTCTCCTGCCCTAACTCTCCTGCCCTAACCCCGGCGGGCCCCCGTGCGCGGGTGCTCCACGATGACGACGGTCCGTTCGGCCCGCGCTCCCGGCAGGGCGGGCGCGGCGAGGATCGCGCGCAGTTCGGCGGCGCCGGCGTCGTCGAGGTGCTCGAAGGGTTCGTCGAGGAGCAGGATCGGGGCGTCGGTGAGCAGGGCCCGCGCCAGCAGCAGCCGCCTGCGTTGGCCGCCGGACAGGTCGTCGGCGCCGGCGGCGAGGACGGTGCCCAGGCCGTCGGGCAGCCCCGCCACCCAGTCGCCGAGGCCCACCGCGCGCAGGGCGGCGTCCATCATCCCGTCGGTCGCGTCCGGCGCCCCGACCGCGAGGTTGTCGCGCACGGTGGTGGCGAAGACGTGCCCGTCTTCGGCGACGAACAGCGCCCCCGGCGCGGAGCAGTCGCCGCCGCGGGGCGGCAGCAGCCCGGCCAGCGTCATCAGCAGCGTCGTCTTGCCCGAGCCGGAGGGCGCGACGATGGTCTCCCGCGCCCCGAAAGGCAGGTCCAGGTCGCGCACGCCGAGGTCGCGGTCGTGGCCGTAGACCAGGCCGCGGGCCCGCAGGCGGGGCCGTTGCGGGACGCCTTCGCTTGACGACGCCCGCGCGGGATCCGCTTCGCCCGGCCCGGTCAATTCGGCGAGCCTGCGTGCGGCGCCGGCGGCGCCCGTGACCGCGACCGCGGCGCCGGGCAGCGCGGCGACGGATTCGAAGGCGGCCAGCGGCAGGAGCACCAGCACGCCGAGCCACTGCGGCGAATGTTCCGGCGCGGCGAGCCCGGCGACGGCCACCACCGCGACGACCGTCAGCGCCGACGCGAGCACGGAGATCGCGGCTCCGGCGGCGTCGGCGGGTGCGGCGGCCTCGTCGGCGGCGGCCAGGCGGCGGGCGGCGCGGTCGGCGTCGGAAAGCGCGTCGCCGATGTCCCCGCGCACGCGCAGCGCGGGCGCGTCGGACAGCACCCGGTCGACCGCGGTGACGTGGTCCTCCATTGCGGCCGCCCGCCTTTGCGCCGCGATGCGCGCGGCGCGGGCGGAGGCCCACGGCGCCACGGTGCCGGCGACGAGCAGGCCGACGGCCAGGGCAATCGCCGCGGCGGGGGAGAGCAGCGCGGTGAACGCGACGGCGGCCACCGACGTCACGGCCGCGACGCCGGCCGGCACGAGGGCGCGGACCACGACGTCGGAGACGAGGTCGACGTCGTCGCCGAGGCGCGTGAGCAGCGAGCCGCGGCTCAGGCGCATGGTCCGCGGGGACGCGCCGTCGGCGAGGGCCCGGTACGCGGCGGTGCGGGTGCGAGCGGCGCAGGTCAGAGCGAGGTCGTGCGAGACGATGCGGTCGAGGTACCGGAACACCGCGCGCGAGATGCCCAGCGCGCGCACCGCCGTGACGGCGACGGTGAGCTCCATGATGGCGGGCCGCTGCCACGCCTTCGTGATCAGCCACGCCGACACGATGGTCAGCGCCAGCGCCGAGATGAGCGTCACCGAGCCCGCCGCGACGGGGGCGACGAGCTCGCGCGCGCGGAGGCCGGTCAGCGGTCGGGCGGCGCGCAGGGCGCGGAGGTCGGAGGCCAGGCTCATCGGGCCACCTCCACGACGACGTCGGCGGCGGCGAGGGCCACCGGATCATGGGAGGCCAGCAGCACCGTGGCGCCCTCGTCCGCGCGGCGGCGCAGCAGGGCCATCATCTCCGCGGCATTCCCCTCGTCCAGGTGGGCGGTGGGCTCGTCCAGGACGAGCAGCTCGCGGCCCCGGAGCAGTTCCGCGCCGACGGCGACGCGCTGCCTCTCGCCGAGGGACAGGCCCGACGCATCCCCGACGAGAGCGGCGTCGAGCACCGGGCGCTGCGGCACGTAGGACGTGCGCCGCCACAGGTCCTCGCCGACGAGCGGCCCGTCCGGGCCGACCGCGGCGGCGGTGCCCGTCACCCCGTCGACGACGATGCCCAGCAGCGCCAGCAGCGCCGTCGACTTGCCGGACCCGTTTCCGCCGGCCAGGACGGTGATCGCGCCGGGCTCGGCGACCCCCGACAGGTCCCGCGGACGGTCGCCGTCTCGCCCGGCGGCGGTCAGGCGATCGAACGTGACCCGGATGCCCGCGTCGGGCCGGGCGTGATCCACCTGCGGGGCGGACCGCGGTGCGGCCGGGCCGTCGTCAAGCGAAAAGACCTCGTCGATGGCCGCCAACCCGTCCTGCGCGTCGTGGAACCGCACGCCGACCTCGCGGACCGGGCCGTAGACCTCCGGGACGATGATGAGCACCGTCAGGCCCGCCGCCAGCGTCATGCCGCCGTCGATCAGGCGGAAACCGATGCCGACCGCGACCAGCGCCACCGACAGGGTCGCCAGGAATTCGAGGACGAAGCCGGACAGGAACGCGATGCGCAGCACGGACATGGTGGAGGTGCGGTGGGCGTCGGACAGGCGGCGGATTTCCTCGGCCGGCGCGCGCTGGCGACCGAACGCCCGCAGCGTGGGCAGGCCGGCGACGAGGTCGAGCATCTGATCCGACAGCAGGCCCAGATCGCGCAGGCGGCGGGCCGTGCGACCGGCCGTCAGCGTGCCCACCAGCCACATGAAGATGGGGATGAGCGGCAGCGTGACCAGGGCGATCAGCGCCGAACCCGCGTCGAGCCACCACACCGCCGCCAGCGCGGCCGGGGTCGCGATGACGGTCGACGCCAGCGCGGGGAGGTAGCCCGCGATGTACGGGCCGACGCCCTCGATGCCCTCGCCGAGCAGGGTGCGCCACCGCGCGCGATCCACATTCCTGGGATCCGCGGCGGCCAGCCGGGCGAGGGTGCGGGCGCGCAGGTCCGCGACGACCTCGGCCCCGGCGCGACGGCCGAAGCGGGCCTCCGCCCACGCCACCGCCGCCCGGGCCACGGCGATCGCGGCCAGGCCCGCCAGATGCGCGGAATGATCCGCGACGCCGCCGTCCCCCGCGATGATCGCCGCCGCCGTCGTGCCCGCGAGCACGCCGAAGGCGAGGACGCCGATGACCCGCAGCGCCGCCAGCAGCGCGGCCACGGCGATCCACCGCCGGGCCGGGGCGGAGAGCCGGGCCAAACGGGGATCGACGGGGCCGCGGCGGGTCATGCGGGGATCGGCTCCGCGGTGATGCGCTTGCGGAAGACCCAGTACGTCCACGCCTGGTACGCGATGACCAGCGGCGTGATGAACAGCGCCGACCACGTCATGATGGTCAGCGTGTACGGGTTCGACGCGGCGTTCCACACGTCCAGGCCCGCGCCGTCGGCGAGGGTCGTCGGCATGAGCCACGGGAACATCGACCCGAAGATCAGCACCGTCACCGAGACGATGGCGACCGACGTCGCGGTGAAGGCGATGCCGTCGCGCCCGCGCAGGACCATGGCCACGCCGCCGACGACGCCGAGCAGCGCGAGCACCGCGACCGCCCAGGTCCACGGCTTGCCGTGCACGATCTGCGTCCACAGCACGAAGGCGGCGCCGAGGACCACCGCCGCCCCCGCCACGGGACGGAGCACCGTCTCCGCGGACTCGCGCAGGCCGCCGGCGGTCTTCAGCCGCAGGAAAGTCAGGCCGTGGAGGACGAACACCGCGGTCAGCGCCGCGCCGCCGAGCAGCGCGTAGGGGTTGAGCAGGCCGACCAGCACGTCGAGGCCGCTGGACATGCCGTGGTCGGCGTCCAGGGGCACGCCGCGGACCAGGTTGGCCACGGCCACGCCCCACAGCACCGGCGGCAGCCACGAACCGACGATGATCGCGGCGTCGCAGCGCCGGCGCCACGCGTCGTCGTCGACCTTCTTGCGCCACTCCAGCCCGACGATGCGGACGATCAGCGCCAGCAGGATCAGGAACAGCGGCAGGTAAAAGCCGGAGAACATGGTGGCGTACCACTCGGGGAACGCCGCGAACAGCGCGCCGCCGGCGGTGATCAGCCACACCTCGTTGCCGTCCCACACGGGGCCGATGGTGCGCAGCATGGCGCTGCGGCGGGCTTCGTCGCGGCCGAGGATCGGCAGCAGGATGCCGATGCCGAAGTCGAATCCCTCGAGGAGGAAGTAGCCGGCGAACAGGAACGCCACCAGGACGAACCAGACGACCGGGAGATCGAGACCGGACATGGTGATCACGCGTCCTTTCCGGCGGGTGCGAGGTCGTCGGAGCGGGCGGCGGCCGCGAACCGCACGGGCGCGGCCGCGCCGACGGTGGCCGACGGGCCCTCCCCGGTGGCGGACGGGCCGGATTCGGCCGGCGGCCCGGCGACGACGACGCGTTGGATGAGCCTGAACCACACGATTGCGAGGATCAGGTAGATCAGGGTGAATCCGGCCAGGGTGAGCATCACGGTCCAGGGTGCGTGATCGGACACGCCCATGTCGACGGTCATGCGGATCAGCTCGGTTCTCGGGTCACCGGCGGACTCGGGGTTCGGGTGGACGACCCAGGGCTGGCGGCCCATTTCCGTGAAGATCCAGCCGGCGGAGTTCGCCAGGAACGGGAAGGGGATCGCGGCGACGGAGCCCCACGCGAACCATGTGGCCCAACGGCCCTTCGGCAGGCGGCCGCCTCGGGTGAACAGCCAGCTGAAGAAGGCGATCGCCAGCGAGCCGGCCATCAGGCCGATCATGGCGCGGAAGGACCAGTAGGTGACGAAAAGGTTCGGCTGGTAGTTGCCGGGGCCGAACATCATCTCGTAGCGCTTCTGCAGGTCGAGCACGCCTTCGAGGGTGACGCCGGTGAACTTGCCCTCGGCCAGGAAGGGCAGGACCCACGGCAGATCGAGGACGTGGACGACGGACTCGCAGTTGTTGTGCGTGCCGATCGACAGGATGGAGAAGTTCGGGTTGGTCTCGGTGTGGCACAGCGACTCGGCCGACGCCATCTTCATCGGCTGCTGCACGAACATCAGCTTCGCCTGGATGTCGCCGGTCCACGCCACGCCGATGGAGGACAGCAGGACCGTCCACCAGCCCATGCGGTGGGCCGGGCGGTGCGCGTCGTGGCGTTCCTCGCCGCGCCGGGCGGCCTTGATCATCCACCAGCCGGTCACGCCCAGGACGAACGTGCCGGCGGTGAGCAGGGAACCCGCCACCGCGTGCGGGAACGCCGCCAGTGCGGTGGGGTTGGTCAGCAGCGCGACGATGTCGTTGAGCTCGGCGCGGCCGGTTTCCGGGTTGTACACCGCGCCGACCGGGTGCTGCATGAAGGAATTGGCCACGATGATGAAGTACGCGGAGAGGTTGACCGCCACCGCGACGACCCAGATCGACGCCGTGTGCAGCCAGCCGGGGATGCGCCCCCAGCCGAAGATCCACAGGCCCAGGAACGTCGACTCGAGGAAGAAGGCGATCAGGCCCTCGAGGGCCAGCGGCCCGCCGAAGACGTCGCCGACCATTCTCGAGTACTCCGACCAGTTCATGCCGAACTGGAATTCCTGGACGATGCCCGTGGCCACGCCCATGGCGAAGTTGATCAGGAAAACGGTGCCGAAAAATCGGGTGGCCCGGTACCAATGGGCCTTGCCCGTGACTTGCCACATCGTCTGCATCAGCGCGACCATCGGCGCCAAACCGATGGTCAGCGGCACGAATATGAAGTGGTACACGGTGGTGATGCCGAATTGCCACCGTGCCACGTCCACGACGTCCATGGAACGCTCCTAAGCGGAAAGCTGGCTAGGGAAAGGGCTTGAGAAACCGACCGGAGGGCAAAAAAGTCCCCCATTGGTACAGTCGGGCCGCGCCGTGCGGAGGTTCCCGCCGTCGATAGGGGTGGGGGTAATCGTAGTGGGCCTTTCGTCGCTTGACGACGGGTTGTCGTGAAACCGGGCGGGGGTGAACATTTCGGTGCGAAGTGATCCGCGGCACCGCCGGGAGGCCGTCCGCGCGACATGCGGCGGGCCGCTTTTCGCCGCGCGGGGCGGGGGCGGTAGGATTTCCTGCGTCGTCGCATGAGCCCCCGTGGCCGCGTGTGGCGCGGGCCTCTAGCTCAGTTGGTAGAGCTGCGGACTTTTAATCCGTAGGTCGTGGGTTCGAGCCCCACGGGGCCCACTTCGTTTGTCCTGGCAGGCGCGCCGAAGGTGCGGTCCGACATCATGTCGGGCCGCACCTTTTCGCATGTGCGGCACCGGACTTCGGTGCTCTGCGGTTGCACCCTGAACTTTACAGGTGTAAGAAGTTTACATGCGTAAAATCCAGACCATGCCGCGGGCGTCATCACGCTCGCGGGACAAGTTGCGAGCAGCCGCCGCCGCCCTTCTGGACCAGCGGGAACCGGTCGACATCACGATCACCGACCTGGTCCGCGAAGCCGGCGTCAGCCGCCCGACCTTCTACGCCGTCTACCGCGACCTCTCCGAAGCCTGGGCGGATGCCGCCGTGCTCCGCCTGGAAGAGGCCTTCGACGGCATCGACCCCGCCGCCGACGGCTTCGACACCGGCGACATCGACAGGATCCTCGAGGTCATCGGCATCGCCGTCGCAAAGCTGGAGCCGCACGTCGACTTCATGCACCGCGCCCTCGCCGGCCCGGGAGGGCCGGAGGTGCTGCGGCAGTCCATCGACTACCTCGCCGGGCGGATCCTCGCCTCGCCGACGTTCGGAGGCAACCTCGCCGAAGGGCCGCTCGCGCCCGAAACCGCGGCCCGCGCCATCGCCGCGTCCATCGCCTGGACGGCTGTGGACTGGGCGGCCGACGACGACCGCGGCCCGCTCACCGAACTCGTCTCGGACCTCGGCGTGCTGCTGGTCCGCGGCGTCGACGGCGGACTGGGGGTGTCGCGATGAACGGAGATGACATGAACGAGAACGGCACAGAGGCCAAGCCCCGCGACCCGCGCAGGACCTTCATGTTCTGGTTCGCGCCGACGCTCGCGGTGGCGCTGCTGACCATCTTCTTCGGCGGCGCGTACCTGGCCGGCAACGTCAACCCGCGGGAGAACCTCCACGATTTCCCCGTGGCCATCGTCAACGCCGACCGCGGCGCCGACACCGTCGACGGCAGCCACCTCAACGCCGGCGACAAGGTCGTCGACGGCCTGGTCGAGGGCATCGACCCCAATCAGTTCGACCTGCGCCACCTCACCGGCCAAGAGGCCATCGACCAGATGAGCAAGGGCGAGCTCTACGGAGCCATCGTCATCCCCGAGAACTTCAGCTCGCGCCTCAACGCCTGGGGCATCGGCACGATGGTCGGCAACGACGTCGTCGCCCCCGACATCCGCATCATCTCCAACCCGGCCGCCGGGCTCGGCGCCCAGACGATCGTGAAGGAAATGGGCTTCCAGGTCGGCGATCGGGTGGACGACGCCGTCGGAAAGCAGCTGCGCGAGAAGGTCCAGGCCGCCATCGACGAAGCCCCCGAGGGCGCGCCGTCGCCCACCGGCACGGCCCTGGCCGCCGCCGCCCGCCCGGTCAACGTGAAGTTCGAGGACTTCCACCCGCTGCCCGACGGCACGGGCAACGGCCTGTCCGCCTTCTACTGGACGCTGCTCATCGTCCTCGCCGGCTTCACCGGCGCGATGCTGACCAGCCAGATCGTGGACAACCGCCTGGGCATCCACTCGCTGGAATGGGGCCCCTTCTTCGTCCGGCACACCCACCACGGCGTCTCGCGCCTGGGCACGTTGGTGGCGAAGTTCGGCATGTCCGCCACGCAGGCCGCGCTGGTCGCCGCGCTGTACGTGCTCATCGGCACGATCGTCGGCATGCCGCTGGGGTCGCCGTTCGCGCTGTGGGGCTTCACCGCCGCGATGATCCTCGCCGTCGGCTGGGTCAGCCACGCCATCATTGCGCTGCTGGGCAACCCGGGCCTGGTGGTCAACCTCGTCGCGTTCATCGTGCTCGGCCTGCCCTCGGCCGGCGGCACCCTGCCGCTGGAGGCGGTGCCGGAGGTGTTCCGCGTGATCTCGCTGGTCTCGCCGATGCACCAGATCTACCTCGGCTCCCGGTCGATGCTGTACTTCGGCGGGACGTGGGATTCCGGCGTCGGCCAGGCGCTGGCGTACGCGGGCATCTCGCTCGTCGGCGCCGTGATCGTCGGCGTGGCCGCGGCGGTCCTGTACGACCGCAAGGGCTGGCACCGCGCACCGGCGCCCGCCTGACCTGCCGCGGCACATCGGCGGGAACTCTCGGGGGCATTCATTCGACTAATGGTCATTCGGCCGAATGATCCCAGTCACATCCCCCGAGGAGTCCCATCCCATGTCCGAAACCCCCGTGGCGCGTCGCGAAGCCCGCGACCGGCCCGCGCGTTTCCTCCATCGCCTGCACTTCTACGCGGGCCTGATGGTCGGCCCGTTCCTCCTGGTCGCCGCGATTTCGGGTGCGTTCTACGCGCTCGCGCCGGCGATCGAGAAGGTCGTCTACGCCGATCTGCTCACCGTCGACGCCGCGCCGCAATCCAAGACGGTCGGCGAGCAGACCGCGGCCGCAGCCGCCGAGCACCCCGACCTGGCCATCGCGCAGATCTGGCCGGCGGCGAACCCGGGCGACACCACGCGGGTGCTTTTCGACGACCCCGCCGCCACCGACAAGACCATGCCCGCCGTGTTCGTCGATCCCGCGACCGCCACCGTCGTGGGCGAGTCGCGCACGTACTCCGGACTCGGCGAGATGCCCGTGCGCCGGTGGCTGTCCGCCATGCACGAGAGCCTGAACCTGGGGGAGCCCGGCGAGCTGTACTCCGAGTTGGCCGCGTCCTGGCTGTGGGTGCTCGCGCTCGGCGGCCTGTACCTGTGGTGGCGCCGGGTGTCCGCCGCGCGCCGCCGTGATCCGGGCACGTCCGCGCGGCTGTGGCGGGCGGCCCCCGCGCCGAAGGGGGAGAAGGGCCGGCGCCGACGTTCCCTCAACCTCCACGCCGTGTTGGGCGTGTGGCTGCTGGTCGCGCTCCTCGGCCTGTCGGCGACGGGCATCACGTGGTCGCAGAAGGCCGGCGCCAACGTCGATTCGGTGGTCACGTCCCTGAATTGGAAGGCGCCGAAGGTCGACGCCTCGCTGCCGCAGGGCTCGCCCGGCGCCTCCGCGCCGGCCGGCGGCGACGCCGCGGCGGACCAGGTCGACCGGGTCCTCGCCGCCGCCCGCGCCGACGGGCTCACCGGCTCCCTGATTCTCCGGCCCCCGGCGGAGGACGGCCACGGCTGGCGGGCCTCCGAGCGCTGGGTGGAGTGGCGCACCGCGTCCGATTCGGTCGTCGTCGACGGCGTCGACGGCACCGTCGCCTCGCGCCAGCCCTTCTCGGAGCTGCCGCTGTTCTCCAAGCTGTCGTCGTGGGGCATCTACCTGCACATGGGCATCATGTTCGGCCTGCCGCTGCAGCTGGCGCTGTTCGCCGTCGGACTCGGCATCGCCACCATGATCGTCCTGGGCTACCGCATGTGGTGGCTGCGCCGCCCCACCGCCCGCGGCACGTCGGTGCCGGGGCTGCCCGACCGCCCGTCGTGGGCGATCATCGCCGGCGTCATCGTCTTCGCCGCCACCGTCGGCGCCTTCCTGCCGCTGCTGGGCATCTCCCTGATCGGTTTCCTGCTGCTCGATCTGGTGCTCATTGCCCGCTCCCGGGCGTCGCGCCGGGACGTCGAAAAGCAAGCCCCACATGCTGTTTTGTCGGGTGGTGCGCCGTAGGCTAATCTTTGATGCGTTGCCGCGGGGCACGCCCCGCGCCCAACGCGAAGACGAGCTCCCTTCGTCTAGCGGCCTAGGACACCGCCCTTTCAAGGCGGCAGCGCGGGTTCGAATCCCGTAGGGAGTACCACTCCCCGAATGGGAGCACAACAGAACATGGCCCTGTGGCGCAGTTGGTTAGCGCGCCGCCCTGTCACGGCGGAGGTCGCGGGTTCAAGTCCCGTCAGGGTCGCCATTTTCGGGCGAAAGGCGGTCATCCACTTTTATGTGGGTGGCCGCCTTTCGCTTTCGCGCATCCGCATGCTTTGCGACGCCCGCCCATCCGCCCCCATCCGCGGGGTGCCGGCGCCGTGGTGCAATGCGCCGTTTTTCGCCTTGAACAGCGGATTTGTGCCCCCATTGAGCCGCTGTGTAGAGTAACGACTCGTGCACGGACGAGAGTTCGGGCGCGGCATGAGGCCCTGTGGCGCAGTTGGTTAGCGCGCCGCCCTGTCACGGCGGAGGTCGCGGGTTCAAGTCCCGTCAGGGTCGCCGACATTCCCTCCGGGGATTGTTCGGCCAGATAGCTCAGTTGGTAGAGCGTCCGCCTGAAAAGTGGAAGGTCAGCGGTTCGATCCCGCTTCTGGCCACAACATCGACAACCGGGGAGCCGTTGGAAAACAGCTCCCCGGTTTTTCGTTTCCCCGGCAGTGCCCCGGCGCAATGGGGCCGACGTGCCTCCGCGCAATGGGGCCGACGTGCTTCCGCGCAATGGGGCCGACGGTAAGGTGATTTCCCATGACTACCGAATACGCATCGGCGGGAACGATGTCCGGCGATGAGTCGCTGCCGTCGGTCATCCGCATCTTCATCTTCACCGACGAAAAAGGCCGCGCCGCCGCGGCCGGGAAGATCCGCGGGGCGCTGGAGGAATTCGTGCCCGGCGCCGGTGCGGAGGTCTACGAGGACGTCATGCCCGACGGCGACCAGGGGTCCTCCATGCAGGACGAGTGGCTCGACGCCAACCCCGGCGCAGACGTGGGGGAGCGGGCGCGCCAGCGCATCACCATCGTCGTCCCCGGCCTGTCCCACGCCGAGCTGGCCGACCTCTCCGCGCCGCTGGCCGGCGTCGTCAGCCCCGGCTGGGGCACCGGCGTCGCCGCCGAACGCGCCCACGGAGAGGGCTCCGTGCCCTGCCGCGTGGCCGTCGGCCGCGCCGACGAGCAGCCCGGCACCCCGCCGGCCGCCGTCGACCACCGCTCCGTCTGATCGGCGGCACCACCGCACGTACCCTGTGGGAAAGGACCCCGCGGGAAAGAACACCGTGGGGAAGAAACCCGAACAAGAGGAGAACACCACCATGGCGCACACCATCGACCACGATGAGGCCGGCCACCGCTACGTCCTCGTCGTCGACGGCGAAGAAGCCGGATTCGCCGCCTACGAGCCCGCCGAGGGGGCGCTGGACTTCAACCACACCGTGGTGCACGAGCAGTTCCAGGGCAAGGGCCTGTCCAAGCCCCTCGTCCAGGCCGCGCTCGACGACGTGCGCGCCAACGGCGGAAAGGTGATCGCCAGCTGCTCGGCCGTCGAGCGCTTCATCGAGAAGAACCCCGCCTACGCCGATCTGGTGGCGTAGCGCGGGGTTTGGGGGCGGGGGAGGAGCGTCGGGCGGCGGGGGCTAGATGCCGTCTCCGTCGCCCTGCACGTACTCGCAGGCGTCGCGCAGCGGCTTGTGCTCCTCCGGCTTGCGGCTGCGGATCTTGCCCGGGATGCCCACGACGATGGAATCCGGCGGGCAATCCCGCGTGACCACCGCGTTGGCGCCGATGGCGGAACCGGCGCCGATCACGACCGGGCCGAGCACCTTCGCGCCGGCGCCGACCGTGACATTGTCCTCCAGGGTCGGGTGGCGCTTGACCTTCGCCAGGCTGCGGCCGCCCAGGGTGACGCCGTGGTACAGCATCACGCCGTCGCCGATCTCCGCCGTTTCGCCGATGACCACGCCCATGCCGTGGTCGATGAAGAACCGGCGGCCGATGGTGGCGCCCGGGTGGATTTCGATGCCCGTCAGGAAACGGGTGAATTGGGCCAGGATGCGCGCGAGCCCCTTCGCGGGCCCTCCCCGGAGCCACAGCGCGTGGGCCGCGCGATGCGCCCAAATGGCGTGCAGGCCCGAGTAGACCAGCGCATTTTCCACGTCGCCGCGGGCGGCGGGATCGTGCTCGCGGGCGTTGTCCAGGTCCTCCTTGAGGAGCCTCAGGAACGAGTTCATGGTGACCAACTTTACATAGACCGCCGCCGACGTCCCGGCGGCGGGAACGTCGGCGGCGGTGGCGGAGCGGGGGACTAGTCGCGCAGGTCCTGGTACAGGATCGACGACACGTAGCGCTCGCCGAAATCGGGGATGATCACCACGATGGTCTTGCCCTCGGCCTCGGGGCGCGCGGCGATTTCCAGGGCCGCCTTCACGTTGGCGCCCGCCGAAATGCCGCCGAGGATGCCCTCCTGCGTGGCCAGCTTCCGGGACGTCGCGATGGCGTCGTCGTTGGTGCAGGTGAGCACCTCGTCGAGCAGATCGCGGTCCAGGATCTCGGGCACGAAGTTGGCGCCCAGGCCCTGGATCTTGTGCGGGCCGGCCTTGCCCTCGGTCAGCAGCGGGGAGTCCGCCGGCTCGACCGCGACGAGCTTGATGTCCGGGTCGTGCTTCTTCAGCGTGCGGCCGGCGCCGGTGATGGTGCCGCCGGTGCCGATGCCGGCCACCAGGTAATCGACCGCGCCGTCGGTGTCGGCCCAGATTTCCTCGCCGGTCGTGGCCGCGTGGACCGCCGGGTTCGCCTCGTTGGCGAACTGCGACGCGAGGATGGCGTTGTCGGTGTTCTCCACGATCTCGTTCGCCTTGTTCACCGCGCCCTTCATGCCCTCGGCGCCCGGGGTGAGCACCAGCTCGGCGCCGAACGCGCGGAGCACCACGCGGCGCTCCTGGCTCATGGTGTCCGGCATGGTGAGGATGACCTTGTAACCGCGGGCCGCGCCGACCAGCGCGAGGGCGATGCCGGTGTTGCCCGACGTGCCCTCCACGATGGTTCCGCCCGGCTTGAGCTCGCCCGAGGCCTCGGCGGCGTCGATGATGGCCTTGCCGATGCGGTCCTTGACGCTGTTGGCCGGGTTGTAGAACTCGAGCTTCGCGACCACCGTGCCCGGCAGGCCCTCCGTGAGTCGGTTGAGCTTGACCAGCGGCGTGCCGCCGATCAGGTCGGTGATGTTGTCGTGGATGGTCATCCAGTCGTTTCCTTTCCCGTTTGCTTGTTCGTTGCTTCGTCGGTCGGCGATTCTACGCGCCGCCCCCGGTTTTGTACAGACAGGTTCGTCTACTTTCGGGTGGGGGCGGGCCCGGCCGGGTGCGCAACCTGAAAGAACGCTTAGGATGGGCGCAGATCCTCGGTGGACGGGAACGCCCTGCGAATGGGCGGCGGCCCTCGCCACTGTGATCGGGGTGACCCCGGTCCGGCACATGCCACGGGATCCCGGGCGTCCGATGGAAAGGGCGCGCGGGATCCGGGAAGGCGCCGGCCCGGATGCCGCAGGGCGGCCCCGTCAGCCAGGAGACCGGCCGTGGATCGACTCCGGCGCCGACGGGCGCCGGACCGGACTGTGCGCCGCCGCGAGGTGTCGGGGGCGCGGGAGGAAAAATTCACATGCATATCGCGGAGGGCTTCCTGCCCGTCGGCCATGCGGTGGGATGGACGGTCGCCGCGGCGCCGTTCGTCGTCCACGGCGCGTGGCGCGTCAACAAGCTGCTCAAGGAGAAGCCGGGCACCGGCATGCTCCTGGGCGCGGCCGGGGCGTTCACGTTCGTGCTCTCGGCCCTCAAGATCCCGTCGGTGACCGGCTCCACGTCGCACCCCACCGGCACCGGCCTGGGCACCGTGCTGTTCAGGCCGCCCGTCATGTCCCTTTTGGCCACCATCGTCCTGCTCTTCCAGGCGCTTTTGCTCGCCCACGGCGGCATCACCACGCTCGGCGCGAACGTGTTCTCCATGGGCATCGTGGGCCCGTGGGTGGCGTGGGGAGGGTACGTCCTCACGCGCCGCCTCGGCGGCGGCCTGCTGCCCGCGGTGTTCGTCGCCGCGTTCCTGGCGGACCTGTCCACGTACGTCGTCACGGCGACGCAGCTCGCGCTGGCGCACCCGGCCGACCCGGGCGGCTTCGGCGGCGCGCTGGCCACGTTCCTGTCGCTGTTCGCCATCACCCAGATCCCCCTGGCCATCATCGAGGCGCTGCTGACGGTGCTGGTGGTCAAGGCCCTGCGCACGGTCGCCGAGAAGGAGCTCTTCTCGCTGGGCGTGCTGAAGAAGAACGAGCTTTCCGACGGCTCGATCGCCGATGAGGTCGCCCACGACGGGCGCCTCACCGCCGACGCAGATCGGACCGAGCAGAAGGAGGCCGTGCGATGACCGCGTCGGCGAACGAGAACGTCGAAAAGCAGGACAAGACGGAAAAGCAGGACAACGTGAAGGACAAGACGGCCGCCCCCAAGCGTTCCGGTGCGGGGGTCACCGTCGCGATCATCGCCCTGGTGATCGTCCTCGCGGCGTTCCCCATGTTCTTCAACCTGGGCGACCCGGACGCCGAGGAGGCCTTCGGCGGCACCGACGGCGCGGCCACCGAAGCCATCGAGGAGAGCAACCCGGATTACGAGCCGTGGTTCGAGCCGATCATCGGCGAGCTGCCGGGCGAGGTCGAATCCGGCATCTTCGCGCTCCAGGCCGGCCTGGGCGCGGGCGTGCTCGGCTACGTGCTGGGCTTCTACCGCGGCCGCGGCAAGGGGCGCGACGAGGCCCTGGCCGAGGGCCGGGAAGCGGGGACCGCCTAGCGTGAACGCCCTCGAAGCCGCCGCCGCCCGCAACCGGTGGGCGCGGCGCAACGTCGGCGAGAAGGCGGTGCTGTGCGGCGGTCTGCTCTTGCTGGCCATTTCGCTGCCCCCGTGGCCGGCCGCGGCGCTCATCATCGCCGCGGTGTCGGTCACGGCGGTCGTCGCCCGGGTGCCGGCGGGGCTGTTCCTGGCGCTGTGGACGGCTCCCGCGGCCTTCGTCGCCGTGGGCATCCTCCCCCTGCTCTTCTCCATCACGATGGACGGACCGGTCTGGTCGCCGACGGGGCCGCAGCGGGCGGCGGAAGTCGTCGCCCGCGCCACGGCCGCCATCGGCTGCACGATGCTGTTCACGGTGACCACCCCGCTGTCGGAGGTGCTGGCGTGGGCCGGGCGATCGGGCATCCCGCGCACCCTGACCTACCTCGCCGAGCTCATCTACCGGATGGTCGGCACGTTGGCGGGCACCGCGAAGATGATGCACGAGGCCCAGGCGCAGCGACTGGGGCACCTGACCCGGAGGGGCCTGCTCACCGGCGTCGCCGCGCAGTCGGCGAATCTGTTCGTCCTCTCATTCCAGCGCGCCCGCCGGCTGGGGGAGGGCCTGGAGCTGCGCGCCGAGCCGGGGTCGGCCGACGTCATGGTCGTCGACCGCCCGCGCGACGGCCGCTTCCTCGCGGTGGCGCTCGGGCTGCTCGTCGCGGTCGTCGCCGCCACCGCGACGGTGCGGGGGTGGTGGCCGTGAGCATCCTCGCCGCCCGCGGCCTGGGCTTCCGGCACCCGGGTGTCCACGTGCTGTCCGGGGTCGACCTCGAAGTCTTCCGCGGCGAGCGCATGGCGCTGCTGGGGGCCAACGGCTCGGGCAAGTCGACGCTGCTGCGCCTGCTGGCCGGCGCCATCCGCCCCACGTCGGGCTCCCTCGAATTCGACGGGTCGCCGTATTCCTACGGGCGCCGCGGTCGCAACCACCTCCGGCAGCGCGTCCAGCTGGTCCTCCAGGACCCCGATGACCAGCTGTTCGCCACCTCCGTGGCCGCGGACGTCTCCTATGGGCCGGTCAACCAGGGGCTCCCCGACGACGAGGTCCGGCGCCGCGTCGACGAGGCCATGGCGGCCGCCGAGGTCGCCGACCTGGCCGACCGCGTCCCGCACCAGCTGTCCTACGGCCAGCGCAAGCGGGTCGCGCTGGCGGGTGCGCTGGCCATGCGCCCCGACGTCCTGCTCCTCGACGAACCGACCGCCGGCCTCGACCCCGCCGCGACGGAGAATCTGCTGGGCACCCTCGGCGCGCTCCACGACGGGGGCGTGGCCGTGGTGATGGCCACCCACGACGTCGACGTCGCCTGGTCCTTCGCGGCCCGCGCCGCCGTGCTCGTCGACGGGTCGGCGGTGACCGGTGCCGCCTCCGAGATCCTCGTCGATCCCGATCTGGCGCGGCGGGCGCGGCTGTCCCTGCCCTGGGCGCCGGTCGTGGCCGAAGCGCTGGGCCGCGACCCGGCGGGCATCCGGCGTCCGGAGGATCTTCTGGGCCGATGACGCCCACGTGGGCGTCGCAAAGCGAAAAGAACCGCTCCCCCCGCCACGCGGACTGCCGGAACGCGTACGGGGGAAGCGGTCTTTTCATTCATCGCCGCAGCATGCGGCCGGCGGTAGGAGGCCCGCCGGCCGGCCGGCTACAGCGACGCCCGGACCTTCCGGGCGGCTTTCACGAGGGCGTCCAACGACGCCCTGGTCTCGGGCCAACCGCGGGTCTTCAACCCGCAGTCGGGCACCACCCACACCCGGTCGGGGCCGAGGGTGCGGGCGGCGTGGTCGATGCGCTCCGTGACCTCGTCCACGCCCGGCACGCGCGGCGAGTGGATGTCCCACACGCCGGGGCCCAGGGGCAGGTCGAAGTCCGAGGCGGCGATGGCGTCGACGAGCTCGAAGCCGGCGCGGGCGGCCTCGATCGTGGTCACGTCGGCGTCCATGTCCCGGATCAGGTCGAGGATCGACCCGAAATCCGAGTAGCACATGTGCGTGTGCAGCTGGGTGGAGTCCGCCAGTCCGCCGGTGGCGGTGCGGAACGCCTCCACCGACCACTCCGCGTACTCGTCGCGGTCCTCCGGGCGCAGGGGGAGCAGCTCGCGGATCGCGGCCTCGTCCACCTGGATCACCTGCGCGCCCGCCGCCTCCAGGTCCTCGCACTCGGCGCGGATCGCCAGAGCAACCTGATGCGCGGTGTCCGCCAGCGGCTGGTCGTCGCGCACGAAGGACCAGGCCAGCATGGTCACCGGGCCGGTGAGCATGCCCTTGACCGGCCGTTCCGTCATGTCCTGCGCCGCGCGGAACCAGCGCACCGTCATCGGCGCCGGGCGCGAGACGTCGCCGTGCAGGATCGGCGGGCGCACGCACCGCGTGCCGTAGGACTGCACCCACGCGTTCGACGTGCAGTGGAAACCGTCGAGCTGCTCGGCGAAGTACTGCACCATGTCGTTGCGCTCCGGCTCGCCGTGCACCAGCACGTCCAGGCCCAGGCGCTCCTGTTCGCCGATGACGTTGACGATCTCCCGGATCATCGCGGCCTCGTACGCCCGGGCCGACGACTCGCCGCGGGCGTACGCCGCGCGGGCGGCGCGGACCTCCGGCGTCTGGGGGAAGGAACCGATCGTCGACGTCGGCAGCGGGGGCAGGTCCAGGGCCCGCTCCTGGGCTTTGCGACGAAGCGGGAACGGCGAACGATCGTGGACGCCGCCCTTCCGGCGGGGGACCCGGTGCTCCGGGGCTCGTGCACCCCGCTCCCGCTCGTTCCCCTGCTCCTCCGCCCGGTCCCCATTCGCGGCGGCCTCCGCTTCGGCCAGGAAACCGTTGCGGCGGATGCGCTGGCCGTCCGGGTGGTGCAGGGCGCGGGCGAGCGAGACGACCTCGATGATCTTCTCCTCGCCGAACGCCAGCCGCGCCCGCAGCTCCGGCTCATTCGCCAGCGACGGCTCCGCCGCCAGCGAATGCGGGACGTGCAGGAGCGAACACGACGTCGACACCGCCACCGGGTGCGTCCGGGCGACGCCGGCGAGGGTGGCCAGCGCCCGGGCGCAGTCCGTGCGCCAGACGTTGCGGCCGTCGACGACGCCCGCGACGATCAGCGTCGACTCCGGGAGAGCCGACAGATCCGGCGCATCACCGGCGACGTAGTCCACGCCGATCGCGTCCACGCCGGTGCCCGCCAGCACATCGACGGCCCGCTGCCCACCCGTGAAGTACGTCTGGGCGAGCACCCGCAAACCGAGGCCATGGGCGTGGGCCACCAGGCGCCGCCACTGCCGGGACGCCTCCGCCCCGCGGTCGGCCGGCAGGCGATCGGTGTTGAGGGCGGGCTCGTCGAGCTGGACCCACTCCACCCCCTCCGCGGCGAGTGCGTCGAGGATGCCCAGGTAGACGTCGACGAGCTCGGGCAGCCTGTCCAGCGGCTCGCCGGGCGAGCCCGGGGCGGCCTTGGACAGCGCCAGGAACGTCACCGGGCCGATGAGCACCGGCCGCGCCGGCACGTGGTTCCGGCGTGCCCCGCGCACCTGCGACACCAGGAACGACGGATCGGCGGCGAAGGGGCGGGCGGCGTCGAGCTCGGGAACCAGGTGGTGGTAGTTCGTGTCGAACCACTTGGTCATCTCGAGGGGCGGGATGCCCTCGGCGCCGCGGGCCGCCGCGAAGTAGCGGTCGAGCCACGGCGGCAGCAGGCCCCCGGACTCCGCCACCTGCTCCTCCGGGTAATCGGCGATGCCGTCGACGCGGGCGGGCAGGGCGCCGACCATCGCGGCGACGTCGAGCATCTGGTCGTAATAGGAGAAGGTGCCGACGGGCACCGAATCCAGGCCGGTGGTCGTGGCGCGCCGCAGGCGGCGGTCGATGAGCGTCGCCGCGGTGTTCGCGAGCTCCGGCGCCAGCGACGGGTCGCGCCAGTAGGCTTCGATGGCCTTCTTCAGCTCCCGGTGGGCGCCGATGCGGGGGAAGCCCGGCACCGTGGCTATGAACGGCGGGCGTTGTCCCGCCGGGTTCGGAAATGCGGTCATTGGGTGATCTCCTCGATCCTCGTCAAGAAAGACCGGGGCCGCTCGCGGACCGCACGCGGGAGCATCCGATGGGAGACGCGCGTGTGCGACATCGCCGAAACGACGTCCGCGCCCATCGGGTTTTGCCACGTCGCGCCTGTCCGCGGGCGCCCTCGGTGAGCCGGATCGGATGAGCCGGCGCAACGGGCAGGTATTCGGGCTCGCCGGCGACGCCCAATCGGGCGGGGACCTACCGGCCGTCGCTTCCCAGGGATCGACCCCAGTGCCTCTGACGGCTTTCGTTCCGGCATACCGCTGCGGGACAGCTCCGGATTCTCACCGGATTCCCTCTTGCGACCGACACCCCGCGGTGAACGCGGGGGCGGAACCTGTTGCGCAGCTCACCATAGGGGAGGATTCGCAAAAAGAAAACTCGTTCGGCGAATCGGGTGCGCGGGGGCGTCGTAAAGCAAGGTGGGTAATGGTGTTGGTGGCCCATATGCTGGGGATCCAAGAGTTAACAAGCGATTCGCAATCTTCACTCGCCAACCCCGTTCGTGAATTGCTTTTGCCCCTGGCTAGATTTCGTGACCCCCGTCACATACCTTTTCGGTTAGTGATCATTAACCGAACTGCGGCGGGCAACCGCCCGCGACGAAGGGAACACCAGGCATGAGCATCCGCATCCCCCACATCATCGGCGGCGAAGAGGTCCACGCCGAAGGCGCCGTCATGGACGTCACCGTCCCCGCCACCGGCGCGGTCCGCGGCACCGTCGGGCTGGCCGACCGGGCCCTCGTCGACCGGGCCGTCGCCAACGCCAAGGAGGCGCAGAAGGACTGGGGTGCCTGGAGCCCGCTCAAGCGCACGCGCATCCTCAACGAGTGGATCCGCCTGATCCGCGCCAACGCCGACGACATCGCCCGCGAACTGTCGCTCGAGCACGGCAAGACCTTCGCCGACGCCCACGGCGACCTGCAGCGCGGCCTCGAGGTCGTCGAGTTCTCCCTCGGCGCCCCGCACCTGCTCAAGGGCGAGTTCTCCGAGTCCGTCGGCACCGGCGTCGACGTCCACTCCGTCCGCCAGCCGCTCGGCGTCGTCGCCGGCATCACCCCGTTCAACTTCCCGGCCATGATCCCGCTGTGGAAGGCCGGCCCCGCCCTGGCCGCCGGCAACGCGTTCATCCTCAAGCCCTCCGAGCAGGACCCGTCCGTTCCGGTCACCCTGGCCAAGCTCTTCCTCGAGGCCGGCGGCCCGGCCGGCGTGCTCAACGTCGTCCACGGCGCCCACGACGCCGTCAACGGCCTGCTCGAGCACCCCGACGTCAAGGCCATCGGCTTCGTCGGCTCGACCCCCGTCGCCGAGCACGTCTACGTCACCTCCGCGAAGCTGGGCAAGCGCGCCCAGTGCTTCGGCGGCGCCAAGAACCACATGATCGTCATGCCGGACGCCGATCTCGACCGCGTCGTCGACGCGCTCATCGGCGCCGCGTACGGCTCCGCCGGCGAGCGCTGCATGGCCATTTCCGTGGCCGTGCCCATCGGCGACGAGGTCGCCGACGCCCTGCGCGACGCCCTGGTCGAGCGCATCAAGGAGCTGAAGGTCGGCCACTCCCTCGACCCGGACGCCTCCTACGGCCCGCTGATCACCCCGCAGGCGCTCGAGCGCGTCCGCGACATCGTCGGCTCGGCCGAGGGCGAGGGCGCGACCCTGGTCATCGACGGCCGCGAGTCCGGCGCCACCGACGACGAGTTCGAGGGCGAGTCCCTCGCCGACGGCCTGTTCATCGGCCCGTCGCTGATCGACAACGTCAAGCCGGGGATGCGCTGCTACGACGAGGAGATCTTCGGCCCCGTCCTCTGCATCGCCCGCGCCAAGGACTACGAGGAGGCCCTCGCCCTGCCCAGCGAGCACGAGTACGGCAACGGCGTGTCCATCTTCACCCGCGACGGCGACGCCGCCCGCGACTTCGCCTCCCGCGTGGAGGTCGGCATGGTCGGCGTCAACGTCCCGATCCCGGTCCCGGTGGCCTTCCACACCTTCGGCGGCTGGAAGCGCTCCGGCTTCGGCGACCTCAACCAGCACGGCCCGGACGCCTTCCGCTTCTACACCCGCACCAAGACCGTCACCACCACGTGGCCGAAGGGCCCGCGCGAGGGCGCGTCCTTCAACATGCCGGTCCTGGGCTCCTAGGCCCCACCGGCCACGGCCCACCGCCCACCGCCCGCGAAAACCCGCCGGAACCACAGGAAGATCAGGAAGGTACCCATGACCTGGATCACCGAAGACCAGAAGATGCTCGCCGACACCATCGACGCGTACGTGGCCAAGCACATCGCGCCCAACGCCGCCGAATGGGACGCGACCCACCATTTCCCCGTCGACGAGATGCGCGGCCTGGCCGAGCTGGGCGTGGGCGCCCTGTACTGCTCGGAGGACCACGGCGGCACCGGCCTGACCCGGTCCGACGGCGTCGTGGTGTTCAACCGCATCGCCCGCGGCTGCCCGGTCACCTCGGCCTTCCTCTCCATCCACAACATGGTCACGTGGATGGTCGACGAGTTCGGCACCGAGGAGCAGCGCGCCGAGTTCATGCCGAAGCTGGCGGCGATGGAGATCATGGGCTCCTACTGCCTGACCGAGCCCGACGCCGGCTCGGACGCCGCGTCGCTGTCGACCCGCGCGGTCAAGGACGGCGACGAGTGGGTCCTCGACGGCGTGAAGCAGTTCATCTCCGGCGCCGGCGCGTCGGACGTGTACCTGGTCATGGCCCGCACCGGCGAGGAGGGCGCCAAGGGCATCTCTGCGTTCCTGGTGGACAAGGGCACCCCGGGGCTGTCCTTCGGCCCGAACGAGAAGAAGATGGGCTGGCGCAACCAGCCGACCGCCCAGGTCATGTTCGACGGCGTGCGCGTGCCCGCCGACCGCCTGATCGGCGGCGAGGAGGGGCTGGGCAAGGGCTTCACCATGGCCATGCGCGGGCTCAACGGCGGCCGCATCAACATCGCGGCCTGCGCGCTGGGCGGCGCGGAGTTCGCCTTCGGCCGCGCGGTGTCCTACCTGCGCGACCGCAGGGCCTTCGGCGGTTCCCTGGTGGACAACGACGCCCTGCGCCACCGCATCGCGGACATGGCCGCCGGCCTGCAGTCGTCGCGCCTGATGCTCTCGCACGCGGCGAATGCCCTGGACACCAAGGCCCCGGGCTACGCCGAGGCCTGCGCGATGGCGAAGCTCCACGTCACCGAGACGTGCTTCAAGGTAGCCGACGAGGCCCTGCAGCTCCACGGCGGCTACGGCTACCTGGAGGAGTACGACGTCGAGCGCATCGTCCGCGACCTGCGCGTCATGCGCATCCTCGAGGGCACCAACGAGATCATGCGCATGATGATCGGCCGCGCCGCCGCGAAGGGCGCGCTGGCCTTCTAGCCCCGACCGCTTGACGACGAACCACCCCACCAACGAGGAGCGAGAACCGAGATGAGCACCACCGACATCCGCACCGTGGCCGTCATCGGCCTGGGCAACATGGGCGGCCCCATGGCCGCCAACCTGGCCAAGGCCGGCCTGACCGTCCACGGGTCCGACCCGTCGCCGGAGGCCCGCCGGGCGGCCGCCGACGCCGGCGTCACGGTCCACGACAACGCCGTCGACGCGGTCACCGCCGCCGACGCCGTGGTCACCATGCTGCCCAACGGCAAGATCGTGGGCGCGGTCTACGACGAGCTGCTGCCCGCCACCCCGGGTGGGGCGCTGTTCATCGATTCGTCGACCATCGCCGTCGACGACGCCCGCGAGCTGTCGGCCCGCGTCGCCGCGGCCGGCCACCGGCACGTCGACGCCCCGGTCTCCGGCGGCGTCTCCGGCGCCGCCGCCGGCACGCTGGCGTTCATGGTCGGCGGCGACGCCGCCGACGTCGAGCGCGCCCGCCCGGTGCTGGAGCACATGGGCCGGTCGATCGTCCGCTGCGGCGACTCGGGCGCCGGCCAGGCCGCGAAGGTCTGCAACAACATGGTGCTGGCCATCGAGCAGATCGCCATCGGCGAGGCGATGGTCCTCGGCGAGAAGCTGGGCCTGTCGCCGGAGGCGTTCCACGAGGTGGTCTCGAACTCGACCGGCGCCTGCTGGTCGCTGACCGTCAACTGCCCGGTCCCGGGCCCGGTGCCGACGTCGCCGGCGAACAACGGCTTCAAGCCCGGCTTCGCCACCGCGCTGATGGACAAGGACCTCGGCCTGGCCGAGCACGCCCTGGACACCGCGGGCACCTCCGCTCCGATGGGTCGCCTGGCCCGCGAGCTTTACTCGCGGTTCCTGGCGGACGGCAACGGCGGCCTGGACTTCTCTGCCATCATTGAACAGACCCGGGCCGATGGCACGGCCTCCGACGAAAGGAACTAGGCGAAACCAATGTCCGACGCCACTTACGAAACCATCCTCACCTCCGTCGAGGGGCGCGTGGCCACGATCACGCTGAACCGCCCCAAGGCGCTCAACGCCCTGAACTCCACGGTCATGAACGAGCTGGTGGAAGCCGCCGAGGGCTACGACCGCGACCGCGGCATCGGCGCCATCGTGATCATCGGCTCGGAGAAGGCCTTCGCGGCCGGCGCCGACATCAAGGAGATGAAGGACCTTTCGTACAAAGACGCGTACCTGGACGAGCTGTTCTCCGGCTGGGACCGCCTGTCGCGCGTGCGCACGCCGATCATCTCCGCGGTGTCCGGCTACGCGCTGGGCGGCGGCTGCGAGCTGGCGATGATGGGCGACATCATCCTGGCCGCGGACAACGCGAAGTTCGGCCAGCCCGAGATCACCCTGGGCGTCATCCCCGGCATGGGCGGCTCGCAGCGCCTGACCCGCGCCGTGGGCAAGTACAAGGCGATGGACCTGGTGCTCACCGGCCGCATGATGGACGCCGAGGAGGCCGAGCGGTCGGGCCTGGTCTCGCGCATCCTGCCGCTGGAGGGCTTCGCCGAGGAGGTCGCGAAGGTCGCGGAGAAGGTCGCCGGCATGCCGCTGACGGCGTCCTACATCGCCACCGACGCCGTCGACCGCGCGCTGGAGACGTCCCTGGCCGAGG
Source organism: Corynebacterium hansenii (assembly GCF_030408795.1). NCBI lineage: Bacteria > Bacillati > Actinomycetota > Actinomycetes > Mycobacteriales > Corynebacteriaceae > Corynebacterium > Corynebacterium hansenii. The sequence continues at coordinate 2,606,352 of NZ_CP047211.1, read as the reverse complement.
GCATCCACTACGAGCGCCGCGTCTTCTACTCGCTGTTCGCCACGGCCGACAAGTTCGAGGGCATGAACGCCTTCGCCGAGAAGCGCAAGCCCGAGTGGGAGCGCTGACCGGCTGACCCCCGGCTGACGGGGGAACGTTTCCCGGCCGGCCGTCGTCAAGCGGAGTTTTCGCTTGCCGACGGCCGGTCTTTTTCGTGCGTGCCCCGCACCCGGGGACCGCTCGGGGGTGGGAAACGGGCACGCCTTCGGGGACCCGCATGATTTGAATGAAGATATTCATGAACGTCGGGGGTGGGGCATCGGTCAAAATGTGAGAATCGCCTCAATGCAGGGGCACCCTTTTGGAGGGTATAGTTTCCCCTGTACGGAAACGCGCCCCCCGCTCGGGGTCACCTGGCGGCGGCGCAGCAGGTAGGGCAGCAGGAGGCAGGTTGATGGATCCCCACCGAATTCTGGACGACGACGAGGTAATCAAGTCGTCCCTGGTCACCCTCAAGAACGCGACCGGGATCCCGGTGACCATGTACGCGGAAGCCATCGACGGCGGCAAGATGCAGATCAGCCACTGGGTGGGGCTGCGCACCCCGGCGATGCACAATCTGGTCATCGAATCCGGTGCCGGCGTCGGCGGCAGGGTCATGTCGACCCGCCGGCCCGTGGGCGTCAGCGATTACCTCCGCGCGAAGGTGATCACCCACGAATACGACCAGAACATCAAGGACGAGGGACTGCACTCGCTCGTCGCCGTGCCCGTGATCGTCGCCCGCCAGGTGCGCGGCTTGCTCTACGCCGGTGTGCACTCCTCGGTGCGGCTGGGGGACAAGGTGCTGGAGGAGGTCACCATGACCGCCCGGTGCCTCGAGCAGGATCTGGCCGTCGCGGACGCCTGCCGCAACATGGACCGCGCTTCCGGCGGCAAGGGCGGCCGCGTCATGAACGGCGCCGAGTGGGAGCAGGTCCGCTCCACCCACTCGAAGCTGCGCATGCTGGCCAACCGCGTCGACGACGAGAAGTTGCGCCAGGAGCTCGAGGAGCTTTGCGACCAGATGGTCACGCCGGTGCGCGTGAAGCAGACCACCAAGCTGTCGGCGCGCGAGCTCGACGTGCTGGCGTGCGTGGCGCTCGGCCACACCAACGTCGAGGCGGCCGAGGAAATGGGCATCGGCGCCGAAACCGTGAAGTCCTACCTGCGCTCGGTGATGCGCAAGCTCGGCGCCCACACCCGGTACGAGGCGGTCAACGCCGCCCGCCGCATCGGCGCCCTGCCCTGATCGACGCCGTGCCCTGATCGACGCCGTGCCCTGATCGACGCGGCGGCCCGGCTTCCCCGTCCTCCTACTCGGTGGAGCCGGCGTCGCCGCCGCGCTCGCCGCCGGGGACCCACAGGACGTCGTCTCCGCCGTTGGCCACGCGCGACAGGATGAACAGCAGGTCCGACAGCCGGTTGAGGTACTTCGCCGGCCACGCCGACGTGGTGTCGGGGAACTCGCGCACCGCGGTCCACGCCTTGCGCTCCGCGCGGCGGGCCACCACGCGCGCCGAGTGGAGCAGCGCGCCCGCCTTGGTGCCGCCCGGCAGGATGAACGAGTTCAGCGCCGGCAGGTCCTCGTTGAACGAATCGCACCAGCCCTCCAGGCGGGTGACGTAATCCTCCGTGATGCGCAGCGGCGGGTACTTCGGGTTCTCCTCGATCGGGGTGGCCAGGTCGGCGCCGGCGTCGAAGAGGTCGTTCTGGATGTGCCGGAGCACCGCGGCGACGTCCTCGGACGGTTCGCCGAAGACGAGGACCTGGCCGATGACGGCGTTCGCCTCGTCGCAATCCGCGTACGCCTCCAGGCGCGGATCATCCTTGGGGACGCGGCTGAAATCGGACAGGCCGGTGGTGCCGTCGTCGCCGGTGCGGGTGTAAATGCGGGTCAAGTGAACGGACATGGCTCCACTCTAGGCAGCGGCGGCGAAAGTGTGGTTTCGTTGTTCCCGTGGCGAATGAACGATTCCTGGTCAAGGGAGGCGCACGGCTGAGCGGGCAGGTCCGCGTCGCCGGCGCGAAGAACTCCGTGCTGAAGCTGATGGGCGCGGCGCTGCTGGCGGAGGGCACGACCGTGCTGACCAACTGCCCGGCCATCGACGACGTCCCGCTGATGCAGAACGTGCTCGAGGGTCTCGGCTGCACCGTGGCACGGGAGCGCGACGTCGTTCGCATCGACGTGCCGGCCGAATTGTCGCCGCGGGCCGACTTCGACGCGGTGCGGCAGTTCCGCGCCTCGGTGTGCGTGCTCGGTCCGCTGACCGCCCGCTGCCGCGAGGCCGTCGTCGCCCTGCCCGGCGGCGACGCGATCGGTTCGCGCCCGCTGGACATGCACCAGTCGGGGCTGGAGAAGCTCGGCGCGCGGACCTACATCAACCACGGGTGCGTGGTGGCGGAGGCCGATCACCTGCGGGGCGCGCACATCAAGCTCGACTTCCCGTCGGTCGGCGCGACCGAGAACATCCTCACCGCGGCGGTGCTGGCGGAGGGCCGCACCGTGCTGGACAACGCCGCCCGCGAGCCCGAGATCATCGACCTGTGCGACATGCTCGTGGCCATGGGCGCCCGCATCCGGGGCGCCGGGTCGAACACCATCACCGTCGATGGGGTGGAGAAGCTCACCCCGACCCGCCACGAGGTCGTCGGCGACCGCATCGTCGCAGGCACCTGGGCGTACGCGGCCGCGATGACCGGTGGCGACATCACCGTCGGCGGCATCGACCCCAGCCACCTGCACCTGGCGCTGGAGAAGCTGAAGAACGTCGGCGCGAACGTCGAGACCTACGGCGCCGGATTCCGGGTGCGCATGCACGGCCGCGCGAAGGCCGTGAACTACCAGACCCTGCCGTTCCCCGGATTCCCCACGGACCTGCAGCCGATGGCCATCGCGCTCGCCGCGGTGAGCGAGGGCGTCAGCGTGCTCACCGAGAACGTCTTCGAATCGCGGTTCCGCTTCGTCGACGAGATGATCCGCCTGGGCACCGACGCCACCGTCGACGGGCACCACGTGATGATCCGCGGCAAGGAGCGCCTGAGCTCCGCGCCCGTGTGGTCCTCCGACATCCGCGCGGGCGCCGGCCTGGTGCTCGCCGGCCTGTGCACCGAGCCGGGCGACGTCACCGAAGTGCACGACGTCTACCACATCGACCGCGGGTACCCGGGTTTCGTGGAGACCCTCAATTCGCTCGGCGCAGAGGTCGAGCGGGTGGGCTAGAAAAAAGCGGCTTTGCGACGGCGGCCGGGATCCCCGGGAACGGGATCCCGGCCGTCGGCGTTTGCGGGGTTTGCGGTGAAACATGGGTTGACGTGGCGTTTTGCTTTGTTCGAAGCGGCGTGTGTAATGTTCTGGGAGTCAGCGAGGCCGACGCCGCAAGGCGGGACGGGCCGCTGGTTGGGGGAAGAGCCAGACACTGTTGGTTGGACGCTGCTTGCGCGGTGTTCGGCGGGTGTGCTAAGTTCTTCTCTCGCTGCTTGAAGCGCCGGGTGAGGCCTGGTTGTTTTGGGTGTGCGCGTGTTTTTTGAGAACTCGATAGTGTGCCGATGTACTATTTTTTGTGTTGATTTGGTGAGTGCCAGGAGTTTCTGGTTGCTCTTATTTCAACCTTTTTTGGCGTGCCTGCTCCTTCACCCTGTCGGGGTGGGTGCGCTGTTGTTTTTTTGGATGATGAATGCCAGGCTGACCATGTTTTTGTGGTTGGTTTGTCGTTTGTTTTTGCCGGTTTCGGGCTTTTCACTAAAAAAAGTCTTTTGTGGAGAGTTTGATCCTGGCTCAGGACGAACGCTGGCGGCGTGCTTAACACATGCAAGTCGAACGGTAAGGCCCCAGCTTGCTGGGGTACACGAGTGGCGAACGGGTGAGTAACACGTGGGTGACCTGCCCCGCACTTCGGGATAAGCCTGGGAAACTGGGTCTAATACCGGATAGGACCGCATCGTTGGGATGTGGTGGAAAGTTTTTTCGGTGTGGGATGGGCCCGCGGCCTATCAGCTTGTTGGTGGGGTAATGGCCTACCAAGGCGGCGACGGGTAGCCGGCCTGAGAGGGTGGACGGCCACATTGGGACTGAGACACGGCCCAGACTCCTACGGGAGGCAGCAGTGGGGAATATTGCACAATGGGCGGAAGCCTGATGCAGCGACGCCGCGTGGGGGATGACGGCCTTCGGGTTGTAAACTCCTTTCACCATCGACGAAGGTTTTCTGACGGTAGATGGAGAAGAAGCACCGGCTAACTACGTGCCAGCAGCCGCGGTAATACGTAGGGTGCGAGCGTTGTCCGGAATTACTGGGCGTAAAGAGCTCGTAGGTGGTTTGTCGCGTCGTCTGTGAAATTCCGGGGCTCAACTCCGGGCGTGCAGGCGATACGGGCATAACTTGAGTACTGTAGGGGAGACTGGAATTCCTGGTGTAGCGGTGAAATGCGCAGATATCAGGAGGAACACCGGTGGCGAAGGCGGGTCTCTGGGCAGTAACTGACGCTGAGGAGCGAAAGCATGGGTAGCGAACAGGATTAGATACCCTGGTAGTCCATGCCGTAAACGGTGGGCGCTAGGTGTAGGGGTCTTCCACGACTTCTGTGCCGTAGCTAACGCATTAAGCGCCCCGCCTGGGGAGTACGGCCGCAAGGCTAAAACTCAAAGGAATTGACGGGGGCCCGCACAAGCGGCGGAGCATGTGGATTAATTCGATGCAACGCGAAGAACCTTACCTGGGCTTGACATGTACGGGATCGGGCCAGAGATGGTCTTTCCCTTGTGGCTCGTATACAGGTGGTGCATGGTTGTCGTCAGCTCGTGTCGTGAGATGTTGGGTTAAGTCCCGCAACGAGCGCAACCCTTGTCTTATGTTGCCAGCACGTTATGGTGGGGACTCGTGAGAAACTGCCGGGGTCAACTCGGAGGAAGGTGGGGATGACGTCAAATCATCATGCCCCTTATGTCCAGGGCTTCACACATGCTACAATGGTCGGTACAGTGGGTTGCGATGCCGTGAGGCGGAGCTAATCCCTTAAAGCCGGTCTCAGTTCGGATCGGGGTCTGCAACTCGACCCCGTGAAGTCGGAGTCGCTAGTAATCGCAGATCAGCAACGCTGCGGTGAATACGTTCCCGGGCCTTGTACACACCGCCCGTCACGTCATGAAAGTCGGTAACACCCGAAGCCAGTGGCCCAACCTTTTTTGGGGGGAGCTGTCGAAGGTGGGATCGGCGATTGGGACGAAGTCGTAACAAGGTAGCCGTACCGGAAGGTGCGGCTGGATCACCTCCTTTCTAAGGAGCTTATTTTTTGAAAGTCGGGTTGTTGCCTGGTCACTCCTGTGGGGTGTGGTGGCGGCCCGCGTTTTTTGGGTGGACGCTTGCCGGCCGCATGGTGCGGTCCAACACGAAGAAGTTTGTGCATCGGTGCGCTGTCGGGTGTCTGGGAAGGCACGCTCGCATTACAGGCGGTTTTGGCCGTGTGTGGTGTGGTGGTTTTTCCTGTTGCGGTCATTGCCTGCTTCTCCTGCTTGTGTGGTGGGGGTGGTGTGGTGGTGGTTGGTGTTGTGTGAGAACTGGATAGTGGACGCGAGCATCTTGATTTTTCTGTAGATTTGTTCCAACAGTTTGTTCTGTTTGGTCGTTTTGTGTGTTGTGTTGTAAGGGCACACGGTGGATGCCTTGGCATCAGGAGGCCGATGAAGGACGTGAGAGGCTGCGAAATGCCTCGGGGAGCTGCCAACTGAGCGTTGATCCGAGGGTGTCCGAATGGGGAAACCTGGCCGTCGTTATGGGCGGTCGCCGCCAGATGAATTCATAGTCTGGTTGGTGGTTACGCGGGGAAGTGAAACATCTCAGTACCCGTAGGAAGAGAAAACAATTGTGATTCCGTTAGTAGTGGCGAGCGAACGCGGAGGAGGCTAAACCGCATGCGTGTGATACCTGGCAGGGGTTGCGTGTGTGGTGTTGTGGGGTTTGCGCGTGCATGGTCTGCCAGCTGTGCGCCGATGTTTGTTCGTGGTTAGCGGAAAGTGCGTGGAATCGCCTGCCGTAGACGGTGAGAGCCCGGTACGTGAAAGCCATGGCGCGTTGGTTGCGTTTGTCCCCGAGTAGCAGCGGGCCCGTGAAATCTGCTGTGAATCTGCCGGGACCACCCGGTAAGCCTGAATACCTTCTGTGACCGATAGCGGATAGTACCGTGAGGGAATGGTGAAAAGTACCCCGGGAGGGGAGTGAAATAGTACCTGAAACCGTGTGCTTACAATCCGTCAGAGCCTCCTCGTGGGGTGATGGCGTGCCTTTTGAAGAATGAGCCTGCGAGTCAGCGGCACGTCGCGAGGTTAACCCGTGTGGGGTAGCCGTAGCGAAAGCGAATACTAACTAGTGTGTTTGTAGTGGCGTGTCCTGGACCCGAAGCGGAGTGATCTACCCATGGCCAGTGTGAAGCAGAGGTAAGACTCTGTGGAGGCGCGAACCCACTTAGGTTGAAAACTGAGGGGATGAGTTGTGGGTAGGGGTGAAAGGCCAATCAAACTCCGTGATAGCTGGTTCTCCCCGAAATGCATTTAGGTGCAGCGTCGTGTGTTTCCTCCTGGAGGTAGAGCTACTGGTTGGTTTAGCGGGACTATCATCTTAGCGACATCAGCCAAACTCCGAATGCCGGTGAGGTGAGAGCACGGCAGTGAGACTGCGGGGGATAAGCTTCGTAGTCGAGAGGGAAACAGCCCAGATCGCCGGCTAAGGCCCCTAAGGGTATGCTAAGTGGAAAAGGATGTGGGATCGCGAAGACAACCAGGAGGTTGGCTTAGAAGCAGCCATCCTTGAAAGAGTGCGTAATAGCTCACTGGTCGAGTGGTCCTGCGCCGACAATGTAGTGGGGCTCAAGCATACCGCCGAAGCCGCGGCAATCAGCCTTTTGGTTGGTTGGGTAGGGGAGCGTCGTGTTCGGCTGTGAAGCTGCGGGGTGACCTGTGGTGGAGTGGACGCGAGTGAGAATGCAGGCATGAGTAGCGAATGAGGAGTGGAAAACTCCTCCGCCGGATGACCAAGGGTTCCTGGGCCAGGTTAATCCTCCCAGGGTGAGTCGGGACCTAAGGCGAGGCCGACAGGCGTAGTCGATGGACAACGGGTTGATATTCCCGTACCCGCGCAATCGCGCCCATGGTGAATCAGTGAGACTAACCCTCCTGAAGCGTCTTTTCGCTGCCCTTTGGGTGGTGTCTGGTCGTGGATGCAGGGGACCTGATCTGGTAGTAGCCAAGTGATGGGGTGACGCAGGAAGGTAGCCGTGCCACCGGATGGATGGTGGTGTAAGCGTGTAGCCCGCAGCCCAGGTAAATCCGGGTTGCGCTAAGGGTGAGACGTGATGCGTACCCGTAGTGGGGAAGTCGGTGATCCTATGCTGCCGAGAAAAGCCTCTAGCGATGTGGTTGTGTGGCCCGTACCCCAAACCGACACAGGTGGTCAGGTAGAGAATACTAAGGCGATCGGGTGAACTGTGGTTAAGGAACTCGGCAAAATGCCCCCGTAACTTCGGGAGAAGGGGGGCCTCGTGGTGTCCATGCCTTTTCGGCGGACGGCGCCGTGTGGCCGCAGAGAATAGAGGGAAGCGACTGTTTACTAAAAACACAGGTCCGTGCGAAGACGTGTAAGTCGATGTATACGGACTGACGCCTGCCCGGTGCTGGAAGGTTAAGAGGACCTGTTAGGTTGGCTTTTGGCCGGCCGAAGCGGAGAATTTAAGCCCCAGTAAACGGCGGTGGTAACTATAACCATCCTAAGGTAGCGAAATTCCTTGTCGGGTAAGTTCCGACCTGCACGAATGGCGTAACGACTTCCCTGCTGTCTCAACCACAGACCCGGCGAAATTGCAGTACGAGTAAAGATGCTCGTTACGCGCGGCAGGACGAAAAGACCCCGGGACCTTCACTATAGCTTGGTATTGGTGTTCGGTTCGGTTTGTGTAGGATAGGTGGGAGACTGTGAAACCTCAACGCCAGTTGGGGTGGAGTCGTTGTTGAAATACCACTCTGATCGTATAGGATATCTAACCTCGGCCCGTGATCCGGGTTGGGGACAGTGCCTGGTGGGTAGTTTAACTGGGGCGGTTGCCTCCCAAAGAGTAACGGAGGCGCCCAAAGGTTCCCTCAGCCTGGTTGGCAATCAGGTGTTGAGTGTAAGTGCACAAGGGAGCTTGACTGTGAGACTGACAGGTCGAGCAGGTACGAAAGTAGGGACTAGTGATCCGGCACCGGCTTGTGGAAGCGGTGTCGCTCAACGGATAAAAGGTACCCCGGGGATAACAGGCTGATCTTCCCCAAGAGTCCATATCGACGGGATGGTTTGGCACCTCGATGTCGGCTCGTCGCATCCTGGGGCTGGAGTAGGTCCCAAGGGTTGGGCTGTTCGCCCATTAAAGCGGCACGCGAGCTGGGTTTAGAACGTCGTGAGACAGTTCGGTCTCTATCCGCCGCGCGCGTGGAAACTTGAGGAAGGCTGTCCCTAGTACGAGAGGACCGGGACGGACGTACCTCTGGTGTGCCAGTTGTTCCGCCAGGGGCATTGCTGGTTGGCTACGTACGGAAGGGATAACCGCTGAAAGCATCTAAGCGGGAAGCCTGTTCCGAGATCAGGTTTCATTTGAGGTCCCCCATAGATGATGGGGTTGATAGGCCGGATCTGTACGCACGGTAACGTGTTCAGGTGACCGGTACTAATAGGCCGAACGTCAACACACACCCCACTTCGGGGTATGGCGTGTGACATTTCTACGTAACGAGAAGAACCAGGTTTGGTTCGCGTCCACTATCCAGCGTCTGGGACAGCACCGCCCACCCGCCCCGGTTTTGTTGGGGTGTTGTGGTGGGTTGCGGAGAAGTCCCGTGTATACGTGTCGGTGGTTATAGCGGTGGGGTCACGCCCGGTCCCATTCCGAACCCGGAAGCTAAGCCCACCTGCGCCGATGGTACTGCACCTGGGAGGGTGTGGGAGAGTAGGTCACTGCCGGCCAATAAACATGGTTTGTGTTGGAGCCGTCGTTGGTTCATGCCCCCTGGTGGGGTGTGGGCCGGCGACGGCTCCTTCGCGTTTGGGGGGTGTGGTGGTTAACCCACCCCGAATGGGCAGAGCCACCCGTTGCAGCGGGTGGGTGTGCGCATTCAGGGTGGGTGTGCCGCGCCGCGAAGGGCGTTGCGGTCGGCCGAGGCATGAAGAGGGGGTGGCGGTCGCCGGGGCGTGGCGGGGTGCGCCACAGCTTTTGAATCCTCGAGGCCGTCCTCGAGCTCTGCATGTTCGCGGAGCGGAAGGATCCCGGAATGGACGGGTTGCCGGGGTGCGGCGCCTCTGCGGGTTCCTTGCCGACGTCCTCGAGCTGGCGGTGCCCGCTGCGCGATGGGCCGCCGGGCCGGACGTGTCCACGCTCGGTCAGCCGGCTTCGGAGAATGGGAACGCCCCCGCGATCACGATGAGGGTGATCGCGGGGGCGTTGTCGTCGTAAAGCGAGCTGCGGCCGCGGGTGACCCGCGGGCGCCGGGGTCAGCGCTGGTCCGGGGTGTCTCCCCATCCGTCGTGATCCTTGTCCTGCGAGTTGATCCCGCCGCGGAAGGTGTCGTGGACGGTGTACTCCGCCGAATGCGGCGCTCGTTCGCCGGTGTTGAAGACCAAGTTGAGCAGGATCGCCGCCACCGCGCCAATGCAGATGCCCGACGCCATGAACGTCTGCGCCCACGACGGCAGCTGCGTGAACAAGCCGGGCGCGACGGCCGGCAGCAGCGCGAGCGCGAGGGGGACGCCGACGACGATGACGTTGGACTCGGTGAACTTCACCTTCGACAACGTGCGCACGCCCGATGCCGCGACCATGCCGAACAACGCGATGCCGGCGCCGCCGAGCACCGGGGCCGGGATCGCCGCGACGAGCGCCGCGGTCTTCGGGATCAGGCCCAGGATCACGAGCATGCCGCCGGCGACCGCGGTGACCCAGCGCGAGCGCACGCCCGTGATCGACAGGACGCCGATGTTCTGCGCGAACGCCGTGTACTGGAACGTATTGAAGATGCCGCCGACGACGGTCGCTGCACCATCGGCGCGCAGCGTGTCCGCGATCCGCCGGTCATCGACCTTCGAATCCGTGATCTCGCCGATCGCCAGGACGTCGCCCGTCGCCTCGACCATGGTCACCAGCGACACGATGCACATGGCGAAGATGGCGGCGAAGACGAACTCCGGGAGCCCGAAATAGAACGGGGTGGTGAGGCCGAAAACCGGGGAATCCGCGGTCGTGGACCAGTCGACCATGCCCAGCGGGATGCAGACCACGAGGCCCGTCAACATGCCCACCAGCACCGCAATGCGGGACAGCCACGCCGGCCCCCACCTGTCGATGACCAGGATGAGGGCGAGGACGCCGAACGCCACCGCGAGGTTCTGCGGCGTGCCGTAGGCATCCGTGCCCTTCACCTCCGCGCCGCCGCCGACCCAATCCGCCGCGACCGGCATGAGCGTCGAACCGATAATGAGGAGCACGGTGCCCGTCACCAGGGGAGGGAAGAACCGAAGCAGCGACGCGAACAGCGGGGCGAAGAGCATCATGAAGATGCCCGAGGCGATCACCGAGCCGTAGATGGCCGGCACGCCGTACTGGGAGCCGATGGTGACCATCGGAATGGCCGCGGAAAACGTGCAGCCCTGGATCAGCGGGAGCCGGACGCCGAAGCGCCAGATGCCCACCGACTGGACGATCGTGGCCAGACCCGCGACGAACAGATCGGCCGCGATGAGATGCGGGATGTCCGACGGCTGCATCCGGCCGGCGTCGACGAGCGCCCAACCCACGAAGAGGGGCACTGCGACCGCGCCCGCATAGGCCGCGAGGACATGTTGGAATCCGAGCAGCAGCGCCTTCGCGTGCCCCGGATACTGATCTACTGGATGGACCGCGGGCGGAGCCGCGACTTTCGAGGTGCTCACACGTGGAGCGTACGCCGCCGGTTAACCAACGGTAAATTGAACGGGATCGGCGCCCTGTGCTGGGGGTTTGTTGGGGTGCGGGGCCGTGTGTAGTGTTACCGGGGCAAGCGAGACGCCGGGTCGGTGCCGATGAGGTGCTGGTCGGGTGGGGTTGTTTGCGGGGAGTTCACCTTCTGGTCGGGCCGAGTTTGACTTCGGTTCGGCGGGTGGTTTAAGATTCCTTCTTGCTGCTTGAAGCGCCGGGTTCGGTCCTGGTTGTTTTGGGTGTGCGCGTGTTTTTTGAGAACTCGATAGTGTGCCGATGTACTATTTTTTGTGTTGATTTGGTGAGTGCCAGGAGTTTCTGGTTGCTCTTATTTCAACCTTTTTGGCGTGCCTGCTCCTTCACCCTGTCGGGGTGGGTGCGCTGTTGTTTTTTTGGATGATGAATGCCAGGCTGACCATGTTTTTGTGGTTGGTTTGTCGTTTGTTTTTGCCGGTTTCGGGCTTTTCACTAAAAAAAGTCTTTTGTGGAGAGTTTGATCCTGGCTCAGGACGAACGCTGGCGGCGTGCTTAACACATGCAAGTCGAACGGTAAGGCCCCAGCTTGCTGGGGTACACGAGTGGCGAACGGGTGAGTAACACGTGGGTGACCTGCCCCGCACTTCGGGATAAGCCTGGGAAACTGGGTCTAATACCGGATAGGACCGCATCGTTGGGATGTGGTGGAAAGTTTTTTCGGTGTGGGATGGGCCCGCGGCCTATCAGCTTGTTGGTGGGGTAATGGCCTACCAAGGCGGCGACGGGTAGCCGGCCTGAGAGGGTGGACGGCCACATTGGGACTGAGACACGGCCCAGACTCCTACGGGAGGCAGCAGTGGGGAATATTGCACAATGGGCGGAAGCCTGATGCAGCGACGCCGCGTGGGGGATGACGGCCTTCGGGTTGTAAACTCCTTTCACCATCGACGAAGGTTTTCTGACGGTAGATGGAGAAGAAGCACCGGCTAACTACGTGCCAGCAGCCGCGGTAATACGTAGGGTGCGAGCGTTGTCCGGAATTACTGGGCGTAAAGAGCTCGTAGGTGGTTTGTCGCGTCGTCTGTGAAATTCCGGGGCTCAACTCCGGGCGTGCAGGCGATACGGGCATAACTTGAGTACTGTAGGGGAGACTGGAATTCCTGGTGTAGCGGTGAAATGCGCAGATATCAGGAGGAACACCGGTGGCGAAGGCGGGTCTCTGGGCAGTAACTGACGCTGAGGAGCGAAAGCATGGGTAGCGAACAGGATTAGATACCCTGGTAGTCCATGCCGTAAACGGTGGGCGCTAGGTGTAGGGGTCTTCCACGACTTCTGTGCCGTAGCTAACGCATTAAGCGCCCCGCCTGGGGAGTACGGCCGCAAGGCTAAAACTCAAAGGAATTGACGGGGGCCCGCACAAGCGGCGGAGCATGTGGATTAATTCGATGCAACGCGAAGAACCTTACCTGGGCTTGACATGTACGGGATCGGGCCAGAGATGGTCTTTCCCTTGTGGCTCGTATACAGGTGGTGCATGGTTGTCGTCAGCTCGTGTCGTGAGATGTTGGGTTAAGTCCCGCAACGAGCGCAACCCTTGTCTTATGTTGCCAGCACGTTATGGTGGGGACTCGTGAGAAACTGCCGGGGTCAACTCGGAGGAAGGTGGGGATGACGTCAAATCATCATGCCCCTTATGTCCAGGGCTTCACACATGCTACAATGGTCGGTACAGTGGGTTGCGATGCCGTGAGGCGGAGCTAATCCCTTAAAGCCGGTCTCAGTTCGGATCGGGGTCTGCAACTCGACCCCGTGAAGTCGGAGTCGCTAGTAATCGCAGATCAGCAACGCTGCGGTGAATACGTTCCCGGGCCTTGTACACACCGCCCGTCACGTCATGAAAGTCGGTAACACCCGAAGCCAGTGGCCCAACCTTTTTTGGGGGGAGCTGTCGAAGGTGGGATCGGCGATTGGGACGAAGTCGTAACAAGGTAGCCGTACCGGAAGGTGCGGCTGGATCACCTCCTTTCTAAGGAGCTTATTTTTTGAAAGTCGGGTTGTTGCCTGGTCACTCCTGTGGGGTGTGGTGGCGGCCCGCGTTTTTTGGGTGGACGCTTGCCGGCCGCATGGTGCGGTCCAACACGAAGAAGTTTGTGCATCGGTGCGCTGTCGGGTGTCTGGGAAGGCACGCTCGCATTACAGGCGGTTTTGGCCGTGTGTGGTGTGGTGGTTTTTCCTGTTGCGGTCATTGCCTGCTTCTCCTGCTTGTGTGGTGGGGGTGGTGTGGTGGTGGTTGGTGTTGTGTGAGAACTGGATAGTGGACGCGAGCATCTTGATTTTTCTGTAGATTTGTTCCAACAGTTTGTTCTGTTTGGTCGTTTTGTGTGTTGTGTTGTAAGGGCACACGGTGGATGCCTTGGCATCAGGAGGCCGATGAAGGACGTGAGAGGCTGCGAAATGCCTCGGGGAGCTGCCAACTGAGCGTTGATCCGAGGGTGTCCGAATGGGGAAACCTGGCCGTCGTTATGGGCGGTCGCCGCCAGATGAATTCATAGTCTGGTTGGTGGTTACGCGGGGAAGTGAAACATCTCAGTACCCGTAGGAAGAGAAAACAATTGTGATTCCGTTAGTAGTGGCGAGCGAACGCGGAGGAGGCTAAACCGCATGCGTGTGATACCTGGCAGGGGTTGCGTGTGTGGTGTTGTGGGGTTTGCGCGTGCATGGTCTGCCAGCTGTGCGCCGATGTTTGTTCGTGGTTAGCGGAAAGTGCGTGGAATCGCCTGCCGTAGACGGTGAGAGCCCGGTACGTGAAAGCCATGGCGCGTTGGTTGCGTTTGTCCCCGAGTAGCAGCGGGCCCGTGAAATCTGCTGTGAATCTGCCGGGACCACCCGGTAAGCCTGAATACCTTCTGTGACCGATAGCGGATAGTACCGTGAGGGAATGGTGAAAAGTACCCCGGGAGGGGAGTGAAATAGTACCTGAAACCGTGTGCTTACAATCCGTCAGAGCCTCCTCGTGGGGTGATGGCGTGCCTTTTGAAGAATGAGCCTGCGAGTCAGCGGCACGTCGCGAGGTTAACCCGTGTGGGGTAGCCGTAGCGAAAGCGAATACTAACTAGTGTGTTTGTAGTGGCGTGTCCTGGACCCGAAGCGGAGTGATCTACCCATGGCCAGTGTGAAGCAGAGGTAAGACTCAGTGGAGGCGCGAACCCACTTAGGTTGAAAACTGAGGGGATGAGTTGTGGGTAGGGGTGAAAGGCCAATCAAACTCCGTGATAGCTGGTTCTCCCCGAAATGCATTTAGGTGCAGCGTCGTGTGTTTCCTCCTGGAGGTAGAGCTACTGGTTGGTTTAGCGGGACTATCATCTTAGCGACATCAGCCAAACTCCGAATGCCGGTGAGGTGAGAGCACGGCAGTGAGACTGCGGGGGATAAGCTTCGTAGTCGAGAGGGAAACAGCCCAGATCGCCGGCTAAGGCCCCTAAGGGTATGCTAAGTGGAAAAGGATGTGGGATCGCGAAGACAACCAGGAGGTTGGCTTAGAAGCAGCCATCCTTGAAAGAGTGCGTAATAGCTCACTGGTCGAGTGGTCCTGCGCCGACAATGTAGTGGGGCTCAAGCATACCGCCGAAGCCGCGGCAATCAGCCTTTTGGTTGGTTGGGTAGGGGAGCGTCGTGTTCGGCTGTGAAGCTGCGGGGTGACCTGTGGTGGAGTGGACGCGAGTGAGAATGCAGGCATGAGTAGCGAATGAGGAGTGGAAAACTCCTCCGCCGGATGACCAAGGGTTCCTGGGCCAGGTTAATCCTCCCAGGGTGAGTCGGGACCTAAGGCGAGGCCGACAGGCGTAGTCGATGGACAACGGGTTGATATTCCCGTACCCGCGCAATCGCGCCCATGGTGAATCAGTGAGACTAACCCTCCTGAAGCGTCTTTTCGCTGCCCTTTGGGTGGTGTCTGGTCGTGGATGCAGGGGACCTGATCTGGTAGTAGCCAAGTGATGGGGTGACGCAGGAAGGTAGCCGTGCCACCGGATGGATGGTGGTGTAAGCGTGTAGCCCGCAGCCCAGGTAAATCCGGGTTGCGCTAAGGGTGAGACGTGATGCGTACCCGTAGTGGGGAAGTCGGTGATCCTATGCTGCCGAGAAAAGCCTCTAGCGATGTGGTTGTGTGGCCCGTACCCCAAACCGACACAGGTGGTCAGGTAGAGAATACTAAGGCGATCGGGTGAACTGTGGTTAAGGAACTCGGCAAAATGCCCCCGTAACTTCGGGAGAAGGGGGGCCTCGTGGTGTCCATGCCTTTTCGGCGGACGGCGCCGTGTGGCCGCAGAGAATAGAGGGAAGCGACTGTTTACTAAAAACACAGGTCCGTGCGAAGACGTGTAAGTCGATGTATACGGACTGACGCCTGCCCGGTGCTGGAAGGTTAAGAGGACCTGTTAGGTTGGCTTTTGGCCGGCCGAAGCGGAGAATTTAAGCCCCAGTAAACGGCGGTGGTAACTATAACCATCCTAAGGTAGCGAAATTCCTTGTCGGGTAAGTTCCGACCTGCACGAATGGCGTAACGACTTCCCTGCTGTCTCAACCACAGACCCGGCGAAATTGCAGTACGAGTAAAGATGCTCGTTACGCGCGGCAGGACGAAAAGACCCCGGGACCTTCACTATAGCTTGGTATTGGTGTTCGGTTCGGTTTGTGTAGGATAGGTGGGAGACTGTGAAACCTCAACGCCAGTTGGGGTGGAGTCGTTGTTGAAATACCACTCTGATCGTATTGGATATCTAACCTCGGCCCGTGATCCGGGTTGGGGACAGTGCCTGGTGGGTAGTTTAACTGGGGCGGTTGCCTCCCAAAGAGTAACGGAGGCGCCCAAAGGTTCCCTCAGCCTGGTTGGCAATCAGGTGTTGAGTGTAAGTGCACAAGGGAGCTTGACTGTGAGACTGACAGGTCGAGCAGGTACGAAAGTAGGGACTAGTGATCCGGCACCGGCTTGTGGAAGCGGTGTCGCTCAACGGATAAAAGGTACCCCGGGGATAACAGGCTGATCTTCCCCAAGAGTCCATATCGACGGGATGGTTTGGCACCTCGATGTCGGCTCGTCGCATCCTGGGGCTGGAGTAGGTCCCAAGGGTTGGGCTGTTCGCCCATTAAAGCGGCACGCGAGCTGGGTTTAGAACGTCGTGAGACAGTTCGGTCTCTATCCGCCGCGCGCGTGGAAACTTGAGGAAGGCTGTCCCTAGTACGAGAGGACCGGGACGGACGTACCTCTGGTGTGCCAGTTGTTCCGCCAGGGGCATTGCTGGTTGGCTACGTACGGAAGGGATAACCGCTGAAAGCATCTAAGCGGGAAGCCTGTTCCGAGATCAGGTTTCATTTGAGGTCCCCCATAGATGATGGGGTTGATAGGCCGGATCTGTACGCACGGTAACGTGTTCAGGTGACCGGTACTAATAGGCCGAACGTCAACACACACCCCACTTCGGGGTATGGCGTGTGACATTTCTACGTAACGAGAAGAACCAGGTTTGGTTCGCGTCCACTATCCAGCGTCTGGGACAGCACCGCCCACCCGCCCCGGTTTTGTTGGGGTGTTGTGGTGGGTTGCGGAGAAGTCCCGTGTATACGTGTCGGTGGTTATAGCGGTGGGGTCACGCCCGGTCCCATTCCGAACCCGGAAGCTAAGCCCACCTGCGCCGATGGTACTGCACCTGGGAGGGTGTGGGAGAGTAGGTCACTGCCGGCCAATAAACATGGTGTTGGAGCCGTCGTTGGTTCATGCCCCTGTTGGGGGTGTGGGCCGGCGACGGCTCCTTCGCGTTTCAGGCATCAAGTGCGCCACACGCGTTGATCATGTCTTCCAGCGAATCGAACAAAACTTCAGTGGACCCACTGTCGTGGTAGAAGATGAATATCCGATTGTCGCCGGCTTTCATCAAGATTTCGTTGCCGGAGCCGTCGTCGGAAATCGCGAAGTAGTTCAAGTGGCTTTCGTCCGCGGCGTCCGGCCATGATTCCCTGAACCATTCGGTCAGCTCTATCACGGTTTCCCTGCCTTGGATGGGCGAGTTTTCGAAGGCGTGGACATCGATGCCGATGATGCAGCCGCCGAAGTTCCGGATGAGTTGTTCGTACTCATCGTTGAATTTCAATCCCAATGTGCTTTCCGCGTGGGCTATGTCGGCATCCGACGCCGGTTTTCCTGCGAACCGCGGGTTCTTGCCGAAGTAAATTTCAAGCTTCTTCAGGGTGTTGGGGTCCATGGCATCCTCTTCCGTTCATCGGGTACTGCGGCCCTAACGCCCCTCGAGATGGTTCCGCAGCTTCTCCAGCGCCTCGCGGAGCACGCTCTCCCGCTTGCAGAAGCCGAACCGCGCGAGATTCCTCCACCGCTCGTCGCCGGCATCGTCGACGAAGGCCGTGACGGGGATGGCGGCGACGCCGACGGTCTCCGGCAGGGCCATGCACGTCTCCATCGCGTCGCCCAGGCCCAGCGGCGAAACATCGGCGACGACGAAGTACCCGCCCTGCGCATCGTGGACGGTCAGGCCGAGCCCGCGCAGCCCGTCGACCAGCAGATCCCGGTTCGACTCCAGCTCCCGCGCCATCCGCTCGACCCACTCGTCGCACTCGTCGAGGCCCCGCGCGACGGCGGGCTGCACGTGGGTGACGCCGACGTAGCTCAGGTACTGCTTGGACGTCGCGACGGCGGAGACGATCTCCGGGCAGCCGAGCACCCATCCGGTCTTCCACCCGGTGACGTTGAAGGTCTTCGCGGCGGAGGAGACGACCACGCACCTGTCGCGCATGCCCGGCAGGTCGGCGATGGACAGGTGCGCGTTGCCGTCGTAAAGCAGTCGCTCGTAGACCTCGTCGGCCAGGACGAAGGCGCCGGCGCCGCGCGCCGCCTCGGCCACGGCCCCGAGCTCCTCCGCCGTGAGGATGGCGCCCGTCGGGTTGTGCGGGGAGTTGACGATGATCATCGAGGTGTCGTCGCGCACGGCCGCCCGCAGCGCGGCAACGTCCAGGCGCCAGCCGCCCTCGCCCGGAACGAGCGGCACCGACGTCCACTCCGCGCCGGCGAGGGCGACGGCGGCGCGGTAGGAGTCGTAGAACGGCTCGATGAGCACCACGTGCGCCCCGGGCTCGACCAGCGCCAGCACCGCCGCGGTGATGCCCTCGGTGGCGCCCACGGTGACCAGGCACTCGGTGTCGGGATCCCACCGCTGACCCAGGCGCCGGGCGCGGTCGTCGCAGATCGCCCGCCGCAGCCCCGCATCACCGCGCCCGGGCGCGTACTGGTTGTCGCCGCGGCGGATGGCGGCCACGGCCTCGTCGAGCATGACCTGCGGCCCATCGCTGTCGGGGTAACCCTGTCCGAGGTTGATCGCCCCGGTGGTCGCGGCCAGGCGGCTCATGGTGGCGAAGATCGTCTCGCCGAAGGGGCGCAGTCGCCGCACGGTCGGGGTGGCCGGCGCGGCATCGGTGGTGCTGGTGGGGCTGTCCTTCATGGGAACGACGTTATGCGAATCGCGGGCGCCGGGTGGGGCGTTTTTCGCATCGGCGCTTCCTGGCACAATGTGCGGCATGAGTGAACCGATTTCCGGCTTCGACGCCCGGCCCGGCTACGACGCCGCCGGCGAGGGCTTCACGCCCGTGACCACCGACGAGGGCAAGCTGCGGCAGCTCATCGACTACCTGGAGGAACACGTGTCGGCGTACGCCGAAGCCCCGCCGACGCCGTGGGACGGCACCGCGGACGAGATCGCCTCCGCCCGCGCCGCAGCCAACGACCGCGCCGCCCGGTTGCCCGACGCCATCGTCCACGCCTCGATGCTCGTGCTCGGCGCGGGAGTCGACCACACCCTGCCGTTCGTGGCGTTCGACGGCGCCTCCTGCCGCATCGCGGACCACGATGCCGGCGGCGTGCCGGTCCGCGTCTTCGTGCCGCGCGATCCCACGGGTGCCGTGGTGGTCGGTGCCCACGGCGGCGCGTGGTGGATGGGCGACGGCACCGCCCGCGACAACACCTTCGGCCCGGAGTGCGCCGCGCTGGCGCAGAGGTCGGGCGCCGTCGTCGTCGACGTCGACGTCCGCCTGGCGCCGGAGCACCGGATGCCCGCGGCGGCCGAGGACCTCGCGGCGGCGGTGCACTGGGCGCGCACCGGGCCGCTGCCGGAGATCGCCGCCGGTGCACCGGTGGTGCTGTGGGGCGAGTCGTCCGGGGGGCATGCGGCGGTGGTTGCGGCGAAGTTGCTTCACGACGCCGGTTCGCCCGTCGATTCGGTGGCCCTGACCGCGCCGGCGCTGGACCTGCGCGGGCGCGCCCCCGAGGAGCTCACGGCGGTGTTCGGCCACGCCGACGCCGCGGATCCGTCCGTTTCCCCGGCGCTCGGCGACGTGTCGTGGCTGCCCCGGGTGCACGTGCAGCTCGGCACCGAGGATGATTCGGTGGCCGGCGGGGACGTGGTCGTCGACAAGCTGCGGGACGCGGGCCGCCCGGCGACGTCGTCGGAGTTCCTGGCCACCCACCTGGTCGCCGTGCCCGCGGTGCAGCGGGAGCGGATCACCGACCTCGCCCGCCACATCCTCGATGCGACGGGCACGGAGCGGGAGCTGCCCGGCGAACCCGCGGGGGAGTACGACAAGGATGCCGTCGACCGGGCGAACCGCGAGGCCTGGGGGAGCTAGAGCTCCAGCAGGTCGTACTTGGTGGCGCGGACCTCGGCGACGCGGCCGATGTTGTCGTTCAGCAGCCGCCAGTCCTCCTCGGGGATGGAGCGCTCGGCGTTGCGCCGGGTGCGCGACGACGGCGTCGCCCAGGCGATCGGGACCGGCGTGATCTGGTCCCAGTGGTCGCGGCCGCGGCGGTGCTTGCCTCCCACGGCCACCGAGGGCACGCGCGCGCCGACGGTGCGCGGGGTGCCGGCGACCTTGGTCACGGTGCGCAGCGCCAGGGCGCGCCGGGGCTCGGCGCCCTCGTCGGAGGCCGTGTCCACCAGGGCCATCAGCGTCATGGTGCGCGGGTCGACCTCGGCGATCATCGCCGGCGCCAGCGGCCACGTGTCGTAGAGGTCCTGCGGGGTGCCGGTGGTGCCCGGCAGGGTCAGCGCCACCCAGGCGCACATCGTGCCGAAGGTGATGCTGAGGATGCCCAGGAACAGGGCCACCCCGGAGGTGCCCAGCAACCACAGCGCGAGGCCGCCGCCGACCCACAGCAGCACGGCCATGATCGCCGCCGACAGCCGCAGGCGTTTGCCGTCGCGGAAGTACTCGTTGTTGGCGTCGTTGTGGGCCTCGTCGACGGTGAAGTCGAAGTTCATCGGGCGTCCTCTCCGGGTGGTCTCGTGCCCTGGCGGGTCATCTACAGCGTATCCCCGGGCAGGGAGGGGCCGAGCAGCTCGTCGGCGTCGGCGATGCGGTAGGCGTAGCCCTGCTCGGCGAGGAAGCGCTGGCGGTGGGCGGCGTACTCGGTGTCGAGGGTGTCGCGGGCGACGACGGAGTAGAAGATCGCCCCGCCGCCGTCGCTCTTGGGGCGCAGCAGGCGGCCCAGTCGCTGGGCCTCCTCCTGGCGCGACCCGAAGGTGCCGGACACCTGCACCGCGACGGCGGCTTCCGGCAGGTCGATGGAGAAGTTGGCCACCTTCGAGACGACGAGCGTGGTCAATTCGCCGGACCGGAAGGCGTCGAAAAGCTCCTCCCTGCGCTTGTTGGGCGTCTTGCCGTCGATGACGGGCGCGTCCAGCGCGCGGCCCAGCTCCTCGAGCTGGTCCAGGTAGGCCCCGATGACCAGCGTCGGCTCGCCGGGGTGGCGCTCCAGGAGCTTTTCGACGACCGGGATCTTCGTGGGCGAGGTGGCGGCCAGGCGATAGCGGTCCGCGGCTTCGGCGGTCGCGTAGACCATCCGCTCGGATTCGGTGAGGGTGACGCGGACCTCGATGCACTCGGCCGGGGCGATCCAGCCCTGCGCCTCGATGTCCTTCCACGGGGCGTCGTAGCGCTTCGGGCCGATCAGGCTGAACACGTCGCCCTCCCGGCCGTCCTCGCGCACCAGCGTGGCGGTCAGGCCCAGGCGGCGCCGCGACTGCAGATCCGCGCTCATGCGGAACACCGGCGCGGGCAGCAGATGGACCTCGTCGTAGATGATCAGCCCCCAGTCGCGGGAGTCGAACAGCTCCAGCGCGCGGAACTCGCCCTTCGTCTTGCGGGTGACCACCTGGTAGGTGGCGATGGTCACCGGGCGGATCTCCTTGCGCTCCCCGGAGTACTCGCCGATCTCGTCCTCCGTCAGCGACGTCCGCCGCAGCAGCTCGTCGCGCCACTGGCGGCCGGCGACGGTGTTGGTCACCAGGATCAGCGTCGTGCGCTTGGCGTCGACCATGGCGGCCGCGCCGACGATCGTCTTGCCGGCGCCGCAGGGCAGCACCACCACGCCCGAACCGCCCTCGCGGAAGGAATCGGCGGCGTGGCGCTGGTAGTCGCGCAGCTCCCAGTCCTCGTGCTCGCCGACCCAATCGATGTCGTGGGCCTCGCCGTCGACGTAGCCCGCGGAGTCGCCCGCCGGCCAACCGACCTTGAGCAGCTCCTGCTTGATGCGGCCGCGCTCCGACGGGTGCACGGTCCACGTGTCGGCGTCGATCTCCTCGCCGAGCATCGGGCGGATCTTCTTGTGGCGGGTGATCTCCGCCAGCACCGCCGGATCCTTCGACTCCAGCACCAGCCCGTGGGCCGGGTGCTTGGTCAGCGTCAGGCGCCCGTACCGGTCCATGGTCTCCGCGACGTCGATGAGCAGCGCCTGGGGGACCGGGAAGCGCGAGTACTTCTCCAGCACGTCGACGACCTGCTCGGCGTCGTGGCCGGCGGCGCGGGCGTTCCACAGGGCCAGCGGCGTGATCCGGTACGTGTGGATGTGCTCCGGGGCCCGCTCCAGCTCGGCGAACGGCGCCAGCGCCGCGCGGGCGGCATCGGCGTCGTCGTGGTCGATCTCGAGGAGGACCGTCTTGTCGGATTGGACGATCAGGGGGCCGTCGCCGAAGGACACGGGGCATCACCACTGCTTCCGGTTGGGGAACTGGGTCGCTTTGGGAAACTGGGGCGCGCGGACGGCCGGCCGGGCCGAAACGCGCCAAAACCCCATTATGACCCCGTGGGCGTCAGCCGTCGAGGACGACCTCCGTCACCCTGTGGAGCAGGAAGCGCAGCACCTGCCCGGACGCCGGGTCGACCGCGTCGACCTGCCCGCCCGACACCGTCACCGGCCGCACCTTCCGGCGGCCGGCCCGGCCGTTGCGGTCGACGAAGCCGATGGTGACGTCGAGGCCCGAGCGGGCCGCCCGGTGCAGCAGCGCCTGGGCGGCGGCGCCGGTGGCGGGGTCGTCGTCCATGTCGATGCGGGTGCCGTCCCCGGTGTCGGCCGCGCGATCGCCGGCCTGGATGGATTGCAGGGCCTGGCTGATCCGCCCGTCGTCGGCGCGCGACGGCGGCGCCGGCCGGCGCGGCGCCTCGGGCACCCGGAACCGCTCCGGCCGCAGATCGAGCGCCGCCCCCAACGGGTCCTCCGCGATGGCCGACAGGCCGGCGTCGCGCAGCGCCGCGATCATCGCCGGGGGATGGACCTGCGCGATGGCGACGGTTTCGGCCAGTCGGCGCAGCCCCAGCCGCTCGGCCACCGGATCGGCGAGCACCTGCGCCAGCAGCGCCGGATCCTCGCACCGCAGGTACGCCGCCGCCGGGCCTCCGCGCAACCGGCCGTGCCGGCGGGCTACGTCGTCGACGAGGAACGTCACCGATTGCGGCACCTCGCCCAGCGCACGGTCGGACAGGAACCCGTGCAGATCCGCGGCCGACGTCCCCGCGTCGAGGGCTCGCCGCACCGATTCCTCCGAGATGCGGTGGACGCTGGCCACCCCGGGCGACTCGAGGTCGGTGAAGGATTCCAGCTTCTCCAGGAACGAGCCCTCCGCCGGGCCCGGCACCAGGAGAGTCAGGTCGGCCTGGACGATGAACTGGGTCGCGGGGGCCGGCAGCAGCGACGCCAGCGCGCCGGCCAGGTCGCCGTCGTGAAGCTCGCCCGCCTCGCCGGCCGCGGCCCGGCCCGCCCCCGAGGCGCCCGCGCCGAGCACGCCTCCGGCACCGCCGCCCGCCGGCACGGCCAGGCCCAGCAGGGCGAACTCGGAGAGGATTTCGGCGAGGACGTCGTCCGGGCAGTGCGACGACGCGATCGGGGCGCGCGCGGCGAAGCGGGCGCGGACGTCGGCGACGCCGAAGCCGGGATCGGTGCCCTCGCACAGGATCCGGAGAATGCGGGTGCGCAGCTCCGGGGCGCCCGCGCGCCGGGCGTCGGGCGACAGCAGCGCCAGGGGTTTGCCGTTGGGGCCATCCGCACCGACCAGCCAGGGGGCCTCCTCCGACGCGAGCCACCCGGTGATCAGGCGGGCCCAGCGCTGCCCGGCGGGCTCCTCGAGGAAGGAATCCGCCGTCGCGGTGGGGGCGAGGTAATCGCCGCCGGAATCGTCCTCCGGCAGCGGCCGCGGGGTGCCCACGTGGACGAGCCCGGCCGCCGCCGCCATGGCCACGATGCGGGCGAGCTCCAGGTCGCCGACCCCGAGCGCCTCCACGAGCCGGCGGTGCTCCCGCACGCCGATCGTGCCGTCCTTCAGCGTCGGCGCCGCGCGCTCGCCGAGCAGCTCCAGCAGGGCGCGGACGGTGCGCATCGATTCCAGCGCGGCGGCCGCGGCGGCTCCGTCGGGGTCGCGCAGCTCCACCGCGTCGGCGGGGCCGGGGCGCAGGTTGGGCGGGCCATCCGGGGGCACGGACCCCCGCAGCAGGGCGCGGACGCGGCCCGGCAGGCGCACCGTCGAATCGTCGATGCGCTCCAGCAGCCCGGCGGCGATCAGGCGCGGCACGGGCAGCGACGGGTCGGCGTCCTCGGCGGCGTCGCGCGTGGTGCCCAGGCCCCCGGCGTCGGCCAGCGTGCCCAGCAACTTGCGCTGCCGGTCGTCCGTGGCGGCCAGGGCCGCGCGCAATTCGCCGGTGGTCGGCTCGCCGGGGCGGGGGATCAGGCGCCACCCGGCGGGCAGCGCCGCGACGACTTCGTCGGCGACGAGCAGCCGATCCTCCCATTCGCCGGACGACTTGCGCGTCGAGCGGCCCGAGAACGCGCCCGCCCCGCCCGGCCCGTCCCCGTGGATCAGCGCGGAACGCCGCAGCTCATCGAGGGCCTCGCGGGCATGCGCGATGGTCGGCCGCTCCTTGGCGGGCACTCCCGCCGCGGCGAGGTCGTCGCGCAGCTTCCCGATCACGTCCGCCGCCGCGACCGGTTCGGCGTCCCCGCCCAGGTCGACGGCTGCCTCGAGCAGCCCGAGCCCGAGCGCGTCGACGTCGGCCAGCGCCCGCTGCACCGAGGAACGCAGCTGGAGCCGGCCCGCGAGGGCATCGGAGGAACGGGGCGGCGGCGACAGCGCATCGGGGCGCCGGCGCAGGACCTCGGCCAGGAACCCGTCGGAACGGGCCGCCAGCCAACGTCGGAACGGGGGGAAGGGGGTGGCGTGGGTCATGTCGCTTCCCACATTAGCCCCGGGAAACGTGACTGGCGTCGGCGTTTCTGAGATGATGATGAGCATGGCTAACGTTGAGAAGAAGAACAAGTACGTTGATCCGGGCTGGCCGCAGGACCTCGCTCCGGGCGAGCACGCCGTCACCGAGCTCGTGGGCCGTTTCGCCGGCGCCGACTCCCCCTTCGGCGAGACCACTTTCCCGGTCCCGGTCGAGTCCCTCAACTACGTTCACCCGACCACCGTCATCAACAAGTAGCGACGGCGGCCGCGCGCGGCGCGGCCAGAGCCCGATGGCCCCGGCGATGCGGTGGCCATCGGGCATCCGTCATGCCCCGAACGTCCGGCCATCCGCCTCCGGCATGAGATGACCGGGACATGAGAAAACACGGGCATGGGAAAACCCGCCTCCGGCGTCGCCGGGAGGCGGGTTTTCGTTTCGCTCTCGTGGGCCCCGTCGGGGCGGCCCGGAGCGGATGTCTTAGGCGAGGGCCGCGGCACCCGGGACGTTGCCCAGGAACTGCTTCAGGACCTCGTTGTACTGCGAGGTGATCTCGGTCGGCAGCGCGACGCCCTGGCCGGACGCGGCGGTGCGGGCCTTGCCCAGGATGGAGTTCAGGTCCTCGATGGAGCGGGCGCCCTGCATCTCGGACAGGATGCCCTGGATGGAGGCGGCGTCGAGCGACGGGGCCGCGGCGGCCGGGGACTCGGACTGCGCGGCCTGGTTGCCGGCGTAGTTGGCGCCGCCGCCGGCGCTCGGGTGCGCGCGCTCGGTCGGGCCGGAGGTCAGGCCCAGCTGGGCGGAGCAGGACGGCCAGGCGCCCCAGCCCTGCTGCGCCAGGACCTTCTCGGCGACGTAGATCTGCTCGGTGCGGGAAGCCTTGTCGGCGGTGGGGGCGAACTCCTGGCCGCCGTAGCCGGACCAGGTGCCGGCCGAGAACTGCAGGCCGCCGTAGTAGCCGTTGCCGGTGTTGATCTGCCAGTTGCCGCCGGACTCGCACTGCGCCAGGCGATCCCAGTCGGAATCCGGGGCGGCGGTGGCGGTCGGGGCGGCCATGGCGGCGCCGGCGCCGAGGATGGCACCGGTCAGGGCGACCTTGGCGGAAGTGGAGACGAAGCTGCGGTTCTTGCTGGCGTGACGGGCCATGTCTGTTGTTTCCCTCTCGTTGATTTCGGTGATTCGCCGTCGGGGTTAGCTGTCGGGTTCGGGCGGTGGGGATGCCCGGCGGACGTGGTTCGTCCGGCTTCACCCCAGGGAATCGGGGCATCGCGGTGGATGCCCGTCCCATCCGGTTCGCACCGGTGGTTTCCCCGACCCCGTCTCGATCAGGATTGCGTCCATGAAGTTTTCGCCTGCCACGGGTCTCCGTGCTGCCGTCCCGGACGGGGTTGGGCGAGGGCCGGCGGAGGTGCCGTGGTGCGTCGTCTGCGTACGCTAGCGGTTGGTAACGGAATAGTCACGTTATCCGGCCGAATCATTTGGGGCGGCGTTTTCGTCGAAAAGCACCTGCTTTGCGACGTCGCCGCTGGTCACCCTGCATTGCGTGGCGCATGTTACGGATGTGATTGAACTGAAATGTGACCAAGGTCACGTTATCGGGCCGTGATCTTCGGGCGGTTTTGGGCCGTCCGCTATAATCGGGTGTTTCACCCGGCGAGGGACAACCCGTGATCATTCGGCAACATGCGGGATCATGGGGCGCGGATCCCGTCTCCGGGACGGCGACGAGAGAAAGGTGGCCCCGGTGCCCATCGGCAAGGTCAAGTGGTACGACAAGGATCGCGGCTTCGGCTTCGTGTCCAACCCCGGCGGGGAGGACGTCTACGTCGGCCATGCCGTGCTGCCCGAGGGCGTCGAGGAACTGGTGAAGGGCCAGCGGATCGAGTACGACTACGCCGATGGCCGCCCCGGGCCCCAGGCGCTGCACATCAACGTCATCGAGGAGGCGCCGCGCGCCGGCCGCGGAGGCGGCGGGGGACGCCGGCAGGCCAAGCGGCACTCGCCGGAGGATCTCAACGGAATGATCTCCGACATGATCTCGATGCTGGAGTCGACGGTGCAGCGCGACCTGCGATCGGGCCGCTACCCGGACCGCAAGAGCGGCCACCAGGTGGCCGAGGTGCTGCGCGCCGTGGCCCGCGAACTCGACCGCTGAGAATTAGAGCGCCCCTCCGCGCGATCAGTTCCGGCCGGCGTCGTTGGCCACGGACCAGGTGATTCCGTAGGGCACTTCCTCGCCCGCGGCGTCGCGCCCGATGATCGTCGCCGAGACCTCGACGACGCCCAGCGGCGTGCGCTCGCCGTTGACCGACGCGGAGCCCGCGACGGTCTCCTTCTTCGCCTTGCCCGGCTCCTTGCGGTCCGCGGAGTTGACGGTCTCGTCGACGTAGAAGCGCTGCAGCACCCACGTCACCGAGGACACCTCGTCGGGGACCTCGATCTCCGCGGTGTCCTCCGCGCCGAGGGACACGCGCGCCGTGGCGCCCTCGTCCGTGGTGCAGGCGCCCTCGCCCTTCTCGAACATGTTGCACACGCGGTAGGGGGAGACCTCGATCTCCCGGTCGCCCGCGCGCACCGTCATGGTCAGGGCCCGGGGATCCTCGACGGTGCCGTCGTTGGCGCGGTCGAGGACGAGGACCACTCCCGTGATGATCAGCGCGACGGCGACGATCACGCCGATGATCCGCCACGTCTTCTTGTTCGCCTTGGCCGCCACGGGCTCGCTCCTCTGCTCGTCGTCCCCGGCGCCGCGCGGTGCCGGACGGCGGCAATTCTAACGGCGGTCAGCCGACCGGGAGGAACCGGACCTCGAACAGGGTCGGCCAGTACTTGCCGGTGACCAGGAAGCGGTCGGCCCCCGGGATGCGGGCGATGCCGTTGAGTACGTCGGCCCCCGCCCGGGCCTCCGGCGGCAGCGACCGGGCGAGTGCCGCGGCGTCGGCGACGCCGGTGACCTCGCCGGTGGCCGGATCGATGCGGACGATGTCGTCTGTCAGCCAGCGGTTGGCCCACACCTCCGGGCCGCCGGGCCCGTCGACGCATTCGAGTTCGTTGAGGTTGCCGACCGGGGCCCCGCCGGCGGTGACGTCCACGCGGCCGGTTTCGGCGAAGGTCGCGGGATCGCGGAAGGTCAGCGAATGCGAGCCGTCGGACATCACCAGCCGGTCGCCCTGGCCGCACAGCCCCCAGCCCTCGCC
The DNA here is from genome assembly GCF_030408795.1 of Corynebacterium hansenii. Classification (NCBI taxonomy): domain Bacteria; kingdom Bacillati; phylum Actinomycetota; class Actinomycetes; order Mycobacteriales; family Corynebacteriaceae; genus Corynebacterium; species Corynebacterium hansenii. The sequence continues at coordinate 2,578,639 of NZ_CP047211.1, read as the reverse complement.
GGGGTACGCCGCCCGCCGCGTCTCCTCCAGGGTCGCCGCGTCGCGGGCGATGGCGACGCCCTCCCGCCACGTCAACTGCCAGACGGTGTCGCCGGCGCGCGCGATGCCCTCGCCGAAAAGCTCCGGCGGCAGCTCGCGGCGGTCCTCCGCGGGCGATCCCGCGCGCCAATCCCGCACCCGCCAGATCGCGGATTGGCCGTACTGCCCCGTGCCGACCAGCAGCGCCCCGTCGCCGTCGATCTCCAGGCCCTGGGTGAACGCGCCGGCGTCGAAGGGGTGCTCCGCCACGACCTCGACGCGCAGGCGCGGGACGCCGGCCGGCACCGGATCGACGGCGGTCCGCTCCACGGGGGCGGCGGACGTCGCGGGCGCCGGGCCGTCGCCAAGCGGATCCCCCGAGCAACCCGCGAGAAGGACGACGGCCGGCAGGAGGCCGGCCAGGGCGGCCCGCGCGCTGAGCTTCATGCCCCCACTCTAGAATGACCCGTGTGACAGACAACCGACGACGCCGTTCCCGCAATCGCCGCCGCTCCCGCGGCCCCCTGTTGGGCAACCGGGCCGTCGACATCGCCCGCGCCGCCGTCGACGACATGGACGAGGGCCCCGCGGGGGACCACGTCGGGGTCAACGTCACCCACCCCGGCACGGCGGTGCACAGCTTCGCGGCGGACCTGCCCGGCTATCGCGGCTGGGAATGGCACGTGGTGCTGGCGTGCGCACCGGGCACCGACCACATCACCATCAGCGAGGTGGCGCTCGTCCCCGGCGACAGCGCCCTGCGCGCCCCGGAGTGGGTCCCGTACGAGGAACGCCTGCGCCCCGGCGACCTGGGCCCCCGGGACCTGCTGCCGCCGGCGGCCGACGACCCGCGCCTGACGACGGCCGACGCGGAGGACCGGGAGCTCACCGCGGAGGGGCTCCGGCTCGCCGCGGAACGCTGGCTCGACGGCGACACCGGGCCCCGCGGCGAATTCGCCGAAGAGGCGCTGCGCCACTGCGGCACGTGCGCGTTCTTCATCGCCCTGGAGGGGCCGCTGGGCGCGGACTTCGGGGCGTGCGTCAACGAGTGGGCGTTCGACGGCGACGTCGTCCACGTCGACCACGGCTGCGGCGCGCACTCCGCCACCCCGGAGGTCACCGGCGCGGGGGCGCCGGAGGGGGAGGCCTACGACGACCACGAGATCATCGAGCGCGCGGATCTGCGGGGGAACTGACCGGGGCCCGGGCGGCGGCCGGAGCCCCGTGTTGCCCGCCGGGGCCCGGGGGTGCGATTCTGAGAGCCGCATGAACGTTTCCCGGCCGCGGCGCTGACCCGCGGCGGCCGGCCTTCCAGACTGGAGCCCAAGCGCATGGCCGAATCCAAGGTGGAGCCCGCGGAGCACGAGGGGGAGGCCGGGGCGACCCGCCGCGGCCCCGCGTCCGCGCTGGACCGCTACTTCAGCATCACCGAACGCGGATCGAGCGTCGTCACGGAGGTCCGCGGCGGCGTCGTCACGTTCTTCGCGATGGCGTACATCATCCTGCTCAACCCGCTGATCCTCGGCGGCATCGAGGACGTCGAGGGCACGGCGCTGTCCGTGCCGCAGGTCGCGGCGGTGACCGCGTTCGCCGCGGGCGTCATGACCATCCTCTTCGGCGCGTGGGCCCGGTATCCCTTCGGCATCGCCGCGGGCCTGGGCATCAATACGCTGGTCGCCGTCACCTTCGTCGCCAACGAGGGCCTGACCTGGGCCGAGGCGATGGGCCTGGTGGTCATCGACGGCCTGATCATCGTGGCGCTGGCGGTGTCGGGATTCCGCTCGGCGGTGTTCGACGCCATCCCGCCGTCGCTGAAGGCCGCGATGGCCGTGGGCATCGGCCTTTTCATCTCGATCATCGGCTTCGTCGACGGCGGCCTGGTCCGCCGCATCCCGGACGCCGCGGGCACGACGGTGCCGGTGCAGCTGGGCATCGGCGGGCACATCACCTCGTGGCCGACGGCCGTGTTCGTCCTGGGCATCTTCATCTGCGGCATCCTCGTCGTGCGGAAGGTGCCGGGCGGCCTGTTCATCGGCATCATCGTCAACACGGTCATCGCGCTGATCGTCGAGGCGCTGACCAAGTCGGGCCCGTCGTTCGTCGACGGCGAGCCGAACCCGCGCGGGTGGAACCTGGCGGTGCCGGGGGCGCCCGACGGCATCGGCGGTCTGCCGGACATGTCGCTGCTCGGGCAGTTCGACCCGTTCGGCGCGTTCATCCGCCTCGGCGCCATCGGCGCGACGATGCTGGTGTTCACGCTGGTGCTGGCCAACTTCTTCGACGCCATGGGCACGATGACGGGCCTGGGCAAGCAGGCCGGCCTGGCCGGCGAGGACGGCGTGCTGCCGGGCATGAAGCGCGCCCTGGTCGTCGAGGGCCTCGGCGCGGTGGTCGGCGGCGCGACGTCGTCGTCGTCGAACACGGTGTACGTCGACTCCGCCGCCGGCATCGGCGACGGCGCCCGCACCGGCCTGGCCAACGTGGTCACCGGCGTGCTGTTCCTGCTGGCGATGTTCCTCACGCCGCTGTACGAGATCGTGCCGGTGGAGGCGGCGGCGCCGGTCCTGGTGATCGTCGGCGCGATGATGATGGCGCAGATCAAGGAGATCGATTTCTCCCGCTTCGACATCGCCCTGCCGGCCTTCATGACCATCGTGATCATGCCGTTCACGTACTCCATCGCCAACGGCATCGGCGTCGGCTTCGTCACCTACGCCCTGCTGGCGCTGTTCTCGGGCCGCGCCCGCGAGGTCCATCCGCTGCTCTACGTCGTCGCCGCGCTGTTCCTGGTGTACTTCGGCATCGAGCCGGTGTCGGCGATCCTGGGCGCGTAGCCGTGCCCGATCCGAGCCCGTCCCGATCCCCGCACCGTATCCGCGTCGACGATCCCGCCGATCCGCGCCTCGATGACGTCCGCGACCTGAACCGCTCCGACACCCGCCCGGACCTGCCGGGCGGCAAGGGGCTGGTCATCGCGGAGGGGGCGTTGATCGTCCCCCGGCTGGCGGGGTCGAGGTTCCCCTTGCGCTGCATCGTGGGCACGCCTCCGCGCCTGGATGCGCTTGACGACGACCTGGCCTCCGGAGATCCCGCCGCACGGGCCGCGGCGCTGTCGGTGCCGTGGTACGAGGTGGACCGCCCCGTGCTCGCGGCCGCCGTGGGATTCGACATGCACCGCGGGCTGCTCGGCGTCGCCGACCGCGCGCCCGAACCGGCCGTGGCGGACGTCGTGGCGGGGGCGCGCACGCTGCTGGTCCTCGAGGGCGTGGGGGATCACGAGAACATCGGCGCCATGTTCCGCAATGCCGCGGGCATGGGCGTCGACGGCGTGCTCTTCGGCGCCGCCTGCGCCGACCCGCTGTACCGGCGGTCGGTGCGGGTGTCCATGGGGCACGTGCTGCGCACGCCCTTCGCGCATCTGCCGGGCACCACGACGACGTGGCAGCGCTCGCTGGACGGCCTGCGGCGAGAGGGCTTCCGCATCGTGGCCATGACGCCGGGGGAGGGGTCGGTGCCGCTGTGGGAGGCGATGGCCCACGACAAGGTGGCCATCCTCGTCGGCGCGGAAGGCCCCGGCCTGACCGAGCACGCGATGCGCGCGGCGGACGTCCGCGCCCGCATCCCGATGGCCGAGGGCACGGACAGCCTCAACGTGGCCACCGCCGCGGCGATCGCGTTCTACGAGCGGTTGCGCTTCTGAACCTTGGCCCAGGCCCTCCGGCCCAGGCCGCGCACGCCTTCGCCGATCGCGCGGGCACCGTCCGCGGCGGCGCGGCCGACCCGGCGGATGCCCTCCGCCGAATCCTCCGGTTCCGGCGTCGCATGGTCCTCGTAGTCGTCGTAGTCGACGTTGCCGGCTGCCGCGTGCGGCATGTCCCGCGCGGCGCCGCGCCGGGCCATGACGGCTTCACCCGCGGACGCCCTGCGCCCGTCGACGGCGAATGCGCTCACCGGGATGTCCGGGCCCGGGTCGGCGGGATCGAAGCCCAGCCAGCCCTCCGCCGCGGCGGCGCACAGTTCGGAGGGCACGAAGGGCATGGCCACGCCCGGGAGGATGGGGTTCTCCCCGCCGTTCCCGCCGGCGCCCGTGCCGTCGGTGCGGCCGGTCTTCGCCTCGTCGTTCTTCGCCTCGTCGGTATTCTCGTCGCCGGCCTTTTCCTCCGCCGCCGGCTTGCGCAGCCCCGCCCAGAAATCGCCCTCGAAGACCCCGGGGAGCCCGACGTCCTCGAAGATGGTGAACCGCGTCGCCGAAAACGCCCGCTTCAGTTCGCCGGCGCGCCAGTGGGCGAACGCCCCGAAACCGGAGCCGGGGTCGGACGAGAACGCGTACACGTCGGTGGCCGCGATGCCGCGCAGGAAGCGCTGCGGCAGCTCCGAGAGCTTCGTGACGTCGTCGAGCACCGTCTGCACCACGGCCAGCCCGTCGTAGCCGCCGATGTAGAACTCCCCGGCGCCGGCCGGCGCGGATCTGTTCAGCGGGAAATCCCCGATCGGAGTGACGGTCAGGCGCGGGTCCAGCAGCGCCAGGTACTTGCGGCCGAATCCGCGGTCATGCCCGGGTTCGGCGGTGAGCACGGCCAGCGGCTCGGCGGCCGCGACGAACCAGATCGTGGCGACGCCGGCGCGCGGCCCCCGGGGCGATCCCATTTCCGGCCGTCACTTCCGGTCCGTGGGGCGCACCCCGAGCAGGACGTCTTCCCAGGAGGGCATGACGGTTTTGCGCCTGCGCCTGGGCGCCGCGTCCTCGTCGGGGTGGCGCAGGAAGTCATCGTCGTCGTCGCCGTCGCCGAGCCCCTCCGGCGCCCCGTGGTCGACGGGGCCGGGCGCTTCCTCGACCGGCGGCGCCGGGCGCAGGCCCGGGGCCTCGCCCTCGACCGACGCGAGGTTCCTGCGGGGCCGGGCGAAATCGGGGTCGACCAGCTCGGCGGCGATGGTGTTGCGGGCCACCGTGGACGATGTCGCGCCCTCCGCGTGGAACGCCCACTCCGCGGTGGTCGTGGAATGGCCGGCGGACCAGGTCACGCCGATGATCCACTGGCCGGCCGGGTCGCGCCACGCATCCCATTCGGACGTGGCCAGGTCCAGGCCCCGCGCCGCGAAGGCGGTGGCCAGGATCTCCCAGAGCGTCAGCTGCGCCGGACCGTCCGCGCGGCGCGGGCGGGACTGCTTGCCCAGCTCCGCGATCCGCGCGCGCTCGGCGAGCACCGGATGCGCGAAGGGCTCGATCCTGCGGGCCGGCATGCCCGTCAGCTCGATGAGCTCCGCGACCGACGCGCCCGCCCGCACCCGATCCTGGATTTCGCGGGGGCGCAGCACCATCCGCGGTTCGTCCGGCACGGATTCGAGGGGAGCGGGGCGGTCGGGGGAGCCGTCCGCGGCGTCCGCGCCGGTTCCCTTTTCCCCGTCGGCGTCTTCCCCGGCCGGGGCCCCTTCCTTCTCGGTCCCCTGCGCCGCGACTCCCTGCGCGGTGGCTCCTTGCTCTGCGACTCCTTGCGCGGTGGCGGACCGAACCGGGGCGGCGGCATCGTCGTCAAGCGGATCCCCGTCGGGGACGGGCACGGCGGCGACCAACTCGCGCAACTCGTCGGTGACCGGAAGGGCGAACCGCTCCCCGCCACCCTCCCCGGCATCCGCGGCGACGAGGATGATGGTCCCCGGCTCGCGGACGTCCGCGATGGGCTTCAATTCCCGCATTCGAAAACCTCCTGGGGATTACCGCCGTGTGCTTTCCCCCATGCTAAACGACGAAACCCCCGCTCGGCCGCCATTGCGATGGTGCGGCGTGTGCGGGGGCTCGCCCGAAACGGGGCGTCGCGCGGGTTACGCGGACGCGTGGCCGTTGTCCAGGATCCAGTCGATGGCACCGGTCAGCTTCACGACGTCCTCCGGATCGATGGCCGGGAACATGCCGATGCGCAGCTGGTTGCGGCCCAGCTTGCGGTACGGCTCGGTGTCCAGGATGCCGTTGGCGCGCAGGGTCTTGGCGATCTTCGCCGCGTCGACTTCATCGGAGAAATCGATGGTGCCGACGACCAGCGAACGGGTCGCCTCATCCGCCACGAACGGGGACGCCTCGGCGCGGCCGGCCGCCCACTCGTACAGGTGCGACGAGGACTCGGTGGTGCGCGCGACCATGCCGTCCAGGCCGCCGTTGGCGTTCATCCACTTCACCTGATCGGCGAGCATGAGCAGCGTGCCCACGGCCGGGGTGTTGTAGGTCTGGTTCTTCAGCGAGTTGTCCACCGCGGTCTGCAGGTTGAGGAACTCGGGGATGAAACGGTCCGAGGCGTTGATCTTGGCGATGCGCTCCAGGGCGGCCGGGGACATCGCGGCCAGCCACAGGCCGCCGTCCGAGGCGAAGCACTTCTGGGGCGAGAAGTAGTAGGCGTCGGCCTGGGAAATGTCGACGGGCAGGCCACCGGCGCCCGAGGTCGCGTCGATGGCGACGAGCTGGCCCTCGGAACCCTCCGGGCGGGTGACCGGGACCATCGCGCCGGTCGAGGTCTCGTTGTGGGCCCAACCGATCAGGTCGACGCCCTCCTCGCCCGCGACGACCTCGGGGGCCGAACCCGGCTCGGCTTCGATGACCTGCGGGGCATCGAGCCACGGGGCCAGCTTGGCCGCCTTGGCGAACTTGGAGGAGAACTCGCCGTAGGAAAGGTGCGCCGACTTCTTCTCGATCAGACCGAAGGTGGCGGCGTCCCAGAAGGCGGTCGCGCCGCCGAGGGACAGGATGATCTCGTAGCCGTCGGGCAGCGAGAAGAGCTCGGACAGGCCCTCGCGGACCTCGCCGACCACGTTCTTCACGGCCGGCTGGCGGTGCGACGTGCCCATGATGCCGGCGGCGCCGTCGACGACGGCCTGGATCTGGGACTGGCGGACCTTGGACGGGCCGCAACCGAAGCGGCCGTCGCCGGGGAGGAACTCGGCGGGCAGGGAGGGGAACTGATCGCTCATTGGGCGCAACCTTTCGGTGGGATATGGGCCACTTAGACTCTATAGCCCCGGCGGCGGGCGGGGCACGGGAGGGGGATCGCCCCCGAAACCCCCGGGGCGCGCGCAGTCGGCGAGGGGGCCTCCGGGTGTGGCGAAACGGTGTTCGCAAAGTTAGCAATTTGCAAAGAATGCAAAGTGTAAGTTGTGCAACATGGATGGCCGTTCCGGCGTGCGTTTCGGCTGTTCCGGGGCGGTAGAGGTGTTTTCATTCCTAAAGGGGGAGGCGGATGGCGGGAGGGGCGGGAAACTTCGGGACGTGGAAGCGGGTAGGTTGTCCATGAATGGGCGCCGCATATGGTGACCTGCTTAAACGGGGTGTTGCCCCGCGGTTTCGGAAGGGCTAAGCTGGCCGTTCGGCTGCCGCGGGCACGAAACTGCGGGGGTAAGGGTGTTGTCGCCCTCACATTCTTTGCTAGAGTGTGTCGCAATCCACTGCTGGCGGTTGAGTATGGCTCGGCCGGGCCCCGGTGTTAAGCGGGCGAAGAAGTTCAGAGGAAGTTCTTCGGCCGATCTGCACCGGGCACCATCCGCGCGACCCCACGGGGCCGCGCGGATAGTGTGGGCCGTGGCCGGCGAGACAACGCCGGATTGCCTGAACGACACATTTTCAGCGAAAGGGAAGTTGTGGCTACTGAGAACAACAAGGCCGTGCTCCACTACCCCGGTGGCGAGTTCGAGATGGACATCGTCAACGCGACCGAGGGCAACGACGGCATCGCGATCGGCAAGCTCCTCGCCGAGACCGGTCTGACCACCTTCGACCCGGGTTACACGGCCACGGGCTCGACCACCTCCGCGATCACCTACATCGACGGCGGCAACGGCATTCTCCGCCACCGCGGCTACCCCATTGAGCAGCTGGCCGAGCAGGCCACGTTCAACGAGGTCTCCTACATGCTGATCAACGGCGAGCTCCCCACCAAGGAGCAGCTGGAGAAGTTCAACTACGACATCCGCCACCACACGCTGCTGGACGAGGACTTCAAGAAGGCCTTCTCCATCTTCCCGCGCGATGCCCACCCGATGGCCACCCTCGCCTCGTCGGTCAACATCCTCTCCTCCTACTACCAGGATGAGCTCGACCCGTCCGACCCGGAGATGCGCGATCTCGCGACCGCCCGCCTGATGGCCAAGGTCCCGATGCTCGCCGCGTACGCCTACCGCGCCTCCCAGGGCCAGCCGTACCTCTACCCGGACAACTCGCTGAACGCGCGCGAGAACTTCATGCGCATGATGTTCGGCTTCCCGTCCGAGAAGTACGAGGTTGACCCGGTGCTGGTCGACGCCCTGGACAAGCTGCTGATCCTCCACGCCGACCACGAGCAGAACTGCTCCACCTCGACCGTGCGCATGGTCGCCTCCTCCGGCGCCAACATGTTCGTCTCCATCGCCGCGGGCATCAACGCCCTGTCCGGCCCGCTGCACGGCGGCGCCAACCAGGCCGTCCTGGAGATGCTCGAGGACATCAAGAACAACCACGACGGCGACGCGACCGACTTCATGAACCGCGTCAAGAACAAGGAGCCGGGCGTCCGCCTGATGGGCTTCGGTCACCGCGTGTACAAGTCCTACGACCCGCGCGCCGCCATCGCCAAGAAGACCGCGCACGAGGTCCTGGCCCACCTCGGCGGCGACGAGCTGCTGGACCTGGCCATGAAGCTCGAGGAGATCGCGCTCGCCGACGACTACTTCGTCCAGCGCAAGCTCTACCCGAACGTCGACTTCTACACCGGCCTGATCTACCGCGCCATGGGCTTCCCGACGGACTTCTTCACCGTCCTGTTCGCCATCGGCCGCCTGCCGGGCTGGATCGCCCACTTCAACGAGCAGGTCACCGACCCGGCCTCGAAGATCAACCGCCCCCGCCAGATCTACACCGGCGAGAACGAGCGCAACTTCATCCCGCGCGACGAGCGCTAGAAGCCACGGCTCACCGCGGCAACGCCCCGTCCGGCCCCATGGGTCGGGCGGGGCGCGGTCGTTTCGCGGCACGGCAAACGCCGCCGCCATCCGCCGCCCCGGCGGACGCACGTGCACTACACTCCTTTGGAAAGAAACCGAACCGACGCGGCGCGTCGGGTGCGCCGCGCCCGCCGAGCCGCCGATACGAGGAGACTCACCATGACGAAGCCCGAACTCGGCGCCAAGTCCGGCCCGGCCCCCACTGATCTGGTCATCAACGACATCACCGTCGGCGACGGCGCCGAGGCGACCCCGGGTGCCCGCGTCGAGGTCCACTACGTGGGCGTCGAATTCGAGACCGGCGACGAGTTCGACTCCTCGTGGAACCGCGGCCAGTCGATCGAGTTCCCGCTCGACGGTCTCATCGCCGGCTGGCAGGAGGGCATCCCCGGCATGAAGGTCGGCGGCCGCCGCGAGCTGATCTGCCCGCCGGAGAAGGCCTACGGCCCCGCCGGCGCCGGCCACTTCCTGTCGGGCAAGACCCTGGTCTTCGTCATCGACCTGCTCGACGTCAAGTAACGGCGCTCGGCCGGAAACGGCGGCGCGAAGAAGAGGGGCGCGGCAGGCGGATCGATCCGCCCGCCGCGCCCCTTGCGCGTGTCCGGCCACCGGCGTCACGAGCCCAGCGCGAACTCCCGGTAATGGGCGAAGCGCTGCTCGCGGCCGACGCGCTCGGGGGCGGTCTCCAGCGTCCACAGGGCGTGGGCGATCGCGCCCAGGACCCGGTCGACCAGCTCGTCATTGTCCTCCGGCTCGGCGATGATCTCGTCGATGACCCCGGCGGACAGCAGTGCTTCGGCGGCGACGCCCTGGGCCTCCATCATCTCGGGCGCGTGCTCGGTGTCGCGGTGGATGATCGCCGACGCGCCCTCGGGCGGCAGCGGCGACAGCCAGGCGTCGTGCATGGCCAGGGCCCGGTCGGCGGGCAGCATCGCGAGGGCGCCGCCGCCGCAGCCCTGGCCGAGGATCATGGACACGGTGGGCACGCGGACGTCGAGGAGCGCGGTGAGGGTGCGGGCGATCTCGCCGGCCATCGCGTTTTCCTCGGCTTCCTTGGTCAGTTCGGCGCCGGGCGTGTCGATCACCGTGACCAGGGGAATCCGCAGGCTCTCGGCCAGGCGGATGGCCCGCTGGGCGAAGCGCAGCGACCCCGGGCCCATCGGGTCCGGCCCCAGGGGCGGCTGCCGGTGGCGGTCCTGCACGACGATGATGACGGGGCGCCCGGCGATGCGGGCCAGCACGGCTCGCACCGCGTCGTCGTTCTCGCCGTCGCCGGTGCCCGACAGCGGCACGGAACGGTCCTCGAGCGCGGCGAGGATGTCCCCGCCACCCGGGCGCGACGGTTCGCGGGTGCGCAGGATCGACTCCCAGGCGCCGCGGCCGTCGGGCACGGCGTCCGCCGGCGGCGCCGGCTCGGCGGTCTCCACGTCCGGCATGAGCACGTCGACGGTCCGCCGCACCGAACCGCGCAGCCCCTCGGGCGAGATGACGCCGTCGATGATGCCGCGCTCGTACAGGTTTTCCGCGCTCTGCACGCCCTCCGGGATGCCGGTGCCCGTCGTCAGCTCGACCACCCGCGGGCCCAGGAAACCGAGGAGCGCGCCCGGCTCGGCGAACGTGAAGTGGCCGGAGGAGCCCCACGACGCCATGACGCCGCCGGTGGTGGGGTTGCGCAGGTACACGAGGAAGGGCAGGTGCGCGTCCTTGTGCCTGGCGACGGCGGTGGTGATGGACACCATCATCGCGAATGCCGGGGTGCCCTCCTGCATGCGCGTGCCGCCCGAGGTGGGCGACAGCAGCAGCGGCAGGCCCTCGGCCGTGGCGCGCTCGATGCCGCGGATGATCCGCCGAGCCGTCGCCGCGCCGATCGAACCGGCGAGGAACGAGAACTCGGAGCAGATCACCGCCACTCGGCGCCCGCCGACCTCTCCTTCGCCGGTGAGCACGGCCTCGTCGACCCCCGACTTCTCGCGGGCCCGGGCCAGGGTGGCGGCGTAGTCGTCGCCGATGTCCCCGTAGTCCGGGGGAGTGTCCCAGCTGCGGTAAGTGCCGCGGTCGATGACGGAATCGATGAGTTCGCGTGCGCTCGTGCGTGACATGCCCCCAGGTTATGGGAACGGAATGATTTCCGCCCCGCCCGTCCCATCCGTGCCGCCCACCCCTCCCGCGGGCGGCCCCGCCGTCCGGCCCCGCGGTCCGGGCCGCGGGACGGGCGGAAACCTGGATAATGGGGATTGACAGGGCCACGGTCGCGCGTCGAAGGCGCCCGGCGATCGGGCCGCCGCTGGAGACGGGCGCCGAAACGGAGAAAACACCCGGCGATGAAGACCATCCTCGACCTCGACACGGGCATCGACGATGCCCTGGCGCTGGCCTACGCGCTCGGCTCTCCGGAGCTGGAGCTCATCGGCGTCACCGGCACCTACGGCAACGTCCTGATGAAGGACGGCGTCGCCAACGACCTTGCCCTGCTGGACCTCTTCGGCCACCCGGACGTCCCGGTGTTCCGGGGCGAGCCGCACGCCTCGGCCAAGGACGGCTTCGAGGTGCTGGAGATCTCGGCGTTCATCCACGGCAAGAACGGCATCGGCGAGGTGGAGCTGCCCGAGTCGCGGCGGCCCGCCGACGAGCGCGGGGCGGTCGATTTCCTGGTCGATTCGGTCCGCGAGCACGGCGATGACCTGGTCATCGTCGCCACCGGCCCGATGACGAACCTCGCCGCCGCGATCGACCGGGACCCGGAGTTCGCGCGGAACGCCCGCATCGTCATCATGGGCGGCGCCCTGACCGTGCCGGGCAACGTCCGCCCGTGGGCCGAGGCGAACATCAACCAGGACCCGGAGGCCGCCGACAAGCTCTTCCGCTCCGGCGCCGACGTCACCATGATCGGCCTCGACGTGACGCTGCAGACGCTGCTCACCTACGAGGAGACGAAGCGGTGGCGCGACCTGGGCACCGACGCCGGCCGGGTGCTGGCGGACATGACGGACTACTACATCCGCGCCTACGACACCACCGCCCCGCACCTGGGCGGCTGCGGGCTGCACGATCCGCTGGCCGTCGGCGTCGCGGTCGACCCGTCGCTGGTCACCGTCATCGAGCACAACATGAAGGTCGACCTCGAGGGCGAGACCCGCGGGCGCACCATCGGCGACGAGGTCCGGCTCAACGACCCGGAGAAGAACGTGAAGGTGGCCGTCGGGGTGGACGTGGAGCGGTTCCTCTCCGAGTTCATGGCGCGCGTCGGGGCGGTGGCGGCCGATGACTGACGCGGGCCCGCTTTTCGACGCCCTGGCGTCCGCGCCGGGCGCCGTGGCCGTGATGGGCTCGGCGAACGCGGATCTGACCGTCCGCGTGGCCGAGCTGCCGAAGCCGGGGGAGACGATCGCCGGCGGCCCGCTGCAGGTGCTGCCGGGCGGCAAGTCCGCCAATCAGGCGGCGACGGTCGCGCGCCTGGGCGTCCGGGCGACGTTCGTCGGGGCGGTCGGCGCCGACCCGAACGGCGGCATGCTGCGCGATTCGCTGGTCGCCGCGGGAGTCGACGTCTCGCATCTGTCCGAATCGGAGGCGGCCACCGGCACCGCGATGATCCTGGTCGACGATGACGCCGAGAACTGCATCGTCATTTCCCCCGGCGCGAACGGGACCGTCGACGGCGGGTTCGTCGCGAAGCACGCCGACGCCATCCGCGGCGCGGACGTGCTGGGCCTGTGCCTGGAGGTCTGCGACGACGCGGTCGTCGAGGCCGCGCGCATCGCGTCGGAGGCCGGCGTGACCGTGGTGTTCAACCTCTCGCCCGTGCGCGACGTGCGGGCGGAGCTGCTGGACCTGGTCGACGTGCTCATCGTCAACGAGCATGAGCTGGCCGCGCTGGTCGGCTCCGCCGCGGCGGCGGAAGGCGCCGAGACGGGCGATTGGTCCGACGCGGCGACGGCGCTGGCCGCGAAGCACGGGATCCGCACCGCCGTGGTCACCCTCGGTGGCGCGGGATCTGTGGTCGTGGAAACCGGCGACCGGGAGGATCCGGGCGACGCCGCGACCGCCGCGGTCACCGCCACCCGCATCGACCCCCTGCGCGTCGACGTCGTGGACACCACCGGCTGCGGCGATTCCTACATGGGCAGCCTCATGGCCGGCCTGGCCTCGGGTCTGCCGGTGTGCGACGCCGCCCGCCTCGCGGCCGTGGTGTCGGCCTACGCGGCGGGCGGCGAGGGGGCCCAGGCCTCCTACGGCACCGCGGACCAGGTCCGGGCGTTCGCGGAGACCGGGCGGCGGGGCTAGCCCTTCAGGGCCTGCATCCAGGTGACCCGGGAGCCGGTGCGCAGCACGTTGCGCGGGTAGATCTTCGCCGCCACGAAGAGCATGACCACGCAGGCGGCGGCGAGGATCGCGCCCGAGCCCAGCAGCTGCCACCCGGAGAAGCCGCCCATCGCGTACTGCAGCGGCGCGGTGGTCACCGACGCCGGCGGGATCCACGAGGCGACCCGCATGAACGTGGAGTCCAGCGCCGACCAGCCGAAGGCCGGGACGTAGATGGCAACGAAGGACAGGATCAGCACCGGCATCTGCGCCGCGCCGAAGTCCTCCATGCGGCTGACCAGCGAGCCGGCCGTGGCGTACAGGGCGGCGAACAGGGTGTAGCCGAGGATGAAGAACGGCAGCAGCGTCGCCACCGCACTCCACGGGATGGAGAAGTTCTCGGCCAGCCCCGTGATGACGATGGTCACCGAAGCGGATGCGACGATCGCGGCCATCATCAGGGCGCCCGCGAGCCCGGCGCCGATGATCTTGCCCGCGAGCAGGTGCAGCGGGCGGATGGTCGCCAGCATGATCTCGACGACGCGCGAGGACTTCTCCTCGATCACGGAGCTGGCGACGGCGCCGCCGAACATCATGATGCCGGTGATCATCACGATCACGCCGACGCCCACGACCAGCAGCGCGGCGGCGTCGATGTCCTTCACGCTCTGCGCCTTCACCGAGCCCTGACCGGCCGCCTGGGCGACCGCGGCGGGGTCGCCGCCCTGCGCGGCGATGGCCTCGGCCTGCAGATGCTGGGCGAGCGCGGCATTGAGCGTCGTGGCGAGCGAGTCGGGGGCGCGGTCCTGCAGGAGCGCCCACTGGTTCGGACCGGCCGCTTGGCCGCCGTCGCCCGTGGCGGGCAGCAGGACCGCGTCGACGGAACCGTCGTCGAGCATGGACCGCGCCTCGTCCTCAGAGGCGGCCGCGCGGGTTTCGACGGGCTTCTGGCCGGGGACTTCCGGCGCCTGCGCGAGCGCATCGGCGAACGGGGCCTCGCCGACGACGGCGATGACGGTCGGCTCGGTGCCCTGCCCGTCGTCGCGGGTGAAGTACGCCGCGGCCAGCACGCCGCCGACGGCGAGGACGATGCCGAGGACCAGCGTGACCAGGGAACCCTTCTTCAGCAGGTTCTCGCGGAACTCGCGCTTGGCGACGAGCCCGATGGCCGTCGACGCGCGGTAGCCGCCGGAGCGGGTGGTGGGGGAGTCCTTGACTGGGGTGCTCATGACTGCACGACCTCCTGGTACAGCTCGGTCAGCGGAATGTGGACGGGCCCGAAGGAGCGCACCGGGCCATGGGAGCGGGCGAGATCGAGCAACTGCTGGTCGACGTCGGCCGGGGCGCCGTCGGCAAGCGTGACGACGGTCCGGCCGCCCGCCTCGACGCGCGAGGACGCGACGCCGGGGACGCCGTCGGCCCAGCCCTCCGGGGCGGACGGGACGTCGACGCCGATCAGCGACGGGCCGGTCGCGCGGAGTTCCGCGACCGTGCCCTCGGCGAGCATCCTGCCGTCGCGGATGATGCCGACTCGGTCGCACAGGCGCTCCACCAGATCGAGCTGGTGGGACGAGAACACGACCGGGATGCCCCGGTCGGCGCGCTCGCGCAGCACCCGCGACATCACCCGGACCGCGATGGGGTCGAGACCCGAGAAGGGCTCGTCGAGGACGAGGACCTCCGGGTCGTGGACCAGCGCGGCCGCCAGCTGCACGCGCTGCTGGTTGCCCAGCGACAGGGTGTCGACCTTGTCGCCGGCCCGTTCGGTGAGGTTCAGCGTCTCCAGGAGCTCGCCGGCGCGGTCCTTCGCGGTCGCGGCGTCCATGCCGTGGAGCCGCGCGAAGTAGACGAGCTGGTCGAGCACCTTCTCCTTCGGGTACAGGCCGCGTTCCTCCGGCATGTAGCCGATGGTGCGGCGCGAGGTGTCGTCCAGGGGCTCGTCGCCCAGGCGGACCTCGCCCCCGTCGGTGGTCAGCACGCCCAGCGCGATGCGCATGGTCGTGGTCTTGCCCGCGCCGTTCGCACCGACGAATCCGTAGATTTCGCCGGGCCGGACGGTGAGGCTCATGCCGTCGAGGACCTGCAATCGCCCATAGGATTTGCGCAGGCCGTCGATGATGAGGGGTCGTCCCTTCATGGCGGTGTTCCTTTCGGTCGGTCGGTTGTCGGGGTGCGTGTGCGGGTCGGCGGCGGCCATCAGTCGTCCGCCATGGTCCAGGCGATGACGATCGTCGGCAGCGAGAGGATGGCCAGGAAGCAGACGAGGAACGAGATGCCCGCGAAGTAAGGCACGTACCTGGCCCAATCCGGGGCGTCGTTCATCACCCACGTGCCCACGATGATGAGCGCGAGGGCCGTGAACAGCCCCAGCCACGTGAACGCCCGGTAGGCGAGGCTGCGCAGCCCCTCCACGCGCTCCCGCTCGTATTCGTCGAGGCACGACGCCGGGGCTCCGTCGATGTTGTCGGTGACGATGCCCAAAATCGTCCACGTCGGCAGCGCGATGAAGGTCACGACCATCCAGACGAGGCTCCACCAGGTGGCGATGGCGCCGGTCAGCGCGGCCGCGAGCAGCACGCCCGCGACGGCGAACAGAACCAGCATCACCAGTTGCGCCACCACCAGGCGCCGCCGCATGGCGCGGTTGCGCAGCTTCGGGAACCATCCCGCCATCTGCTCGCGGCGCTCGTGGAACTTCCGTTCCCGCCGCGCCTGCCAGCGATCCAGGATCCCGCCGGCCGAATGGCCGCCGGCTGTCGGGTTCGTGGGGTTCATCGCGTCTCCTGTTCCTGGGCGGGGGTTCCGCCGGTGGACGGTCGGTCTGGTCGGGGGGCCGGTTCCCCGGCCCGCGGATAGAGGGTGGCGGACATCGGCGCGAATTCCTCGCGCGAGAACACGGCCTCCACGGGCAGGCCGAAGACCCCGCAGATGCGGAACGCGAGGTCGAGGCTGGGGTAATGGTCCCCGCGCTCGAGCGCCCCGATGGTCTGCGGGTTGACGTCGACCGCCTCCGCCAGTTGCGCGCGGCTGAGCCCGCGTTCCGCGCGCAGCACCGCCATGCGATTGAAGATCGGCCTCTGTGGACCACGTTTCACCGGGCTCATGCAACCGAGTGTTGTGAAAACCCAACGGTTTGTCAATGGGGTCGGCGAGAATTCCCCGTTTGAAATTGAAAATGCCTTGTGACGAGTAACACACGTACCCTGGTAACCGTGATTACTCGGCCAACGATCCTCGGCATCCTCTTCGTCGCCAACGTCATCGCGCTGGCGCTCACCGTCTTCGTCAGCCCCTGGTGGGCCGTGCTCCTGGCGGTGTTCGTGTTCCTCGATCTCGTCGCCGTCTACGACGTGCTCATCCAGAAGAAACACACGCTGCTGCGGATCTACCCGATCCTCGGCCACGCGCGGTACATCCTGGAATCGATCCGGCCCGAGACGCAGCAGTACTTCATCGAGCGCAACTTCGACGGCACGCCCTTCGACCGCGACACGCGGTCCGTCATCTACGAGCGGGCCAAGGGCCTGGGGTCGAAGAAATCCTTCGGCACCGAGCGGAAGATCACCGAACCCGGCTACGAGTACATCCCGCATTCCATGGCGCCGTCGCGCTCCGTCAACGCCAACCCGCGGGTGCGCCTGGGCGGCGAGGAGACGACGCAGCCCTACGACGTGTCCATCTTCAACATCGCCGCGATGAGCTTCGGCGCCCTGTCGCCGAACGCGGTGCTGGCCATGAACAAGGGCGCGGCCATGGGCGGATTCGTCCACGACACCGGCGAGGGCTCCATCTCCCCGTACCACCTGGAGTACGGCGCGGACCTGTTCTGGGAGATCGGTTCGGGCTATTTCGGCTGCCGCACCGAGGACGGAGACTTCGACCCGGAGAAATTCCGCGAACGCGCCGCGCTGCCCGAGGTGAAGGCCACCTACCTGAAGATCAGCCAGGGCGCGAAGCCCGGCCTCGGCGGCATGCTCCCCGGCGACAAGGTCGACGAGGTCATCGCCGAGACCCGCGGTGTGCCGGTGGGCAAGGGCGTCACCAGCCCGCCTTTCCACCGGGTGTACTCCACCCCGCGCGAGCTGGTCCGTTTCATGGGCACCATGCGCGAGCTCAACGGCGGCAAGCCCGTCGGCTTCAAGATCTGCGCCGGCTCCCGCATCGAGTTCCTCGCCGTGTGCAAGGCGATGGTGGAGGAGAACATCACGCCGGACTTCATCGTCGTCGACGGCGCGGAGGGCGGGACCGGCGCCGCGCCGCTGGAGTACTCGGACCGCGTCGGCATGCCGCTGACCGACGGCCTGGTGCTCGTGCACAACGCTCTCGTCGGCGCCGGCCTGCGCGACCGGGTCAAGATCGGCGCGACGGGCAAGATCGTCACCGGCTTCGACATCATCAAGCGCATGTGCCAGGGCGCGGACTTCATGGCCTCGGCCCGCGGCATGATGATGGCCACCGGCTGCATCCAGTCGCAGCTCTGCCACACCAACCAGTGCCCCGTGGGCGTCGCCACGCAGGATCCGAAGCGCTGGAAGGCCATCGACGTCGAGGACAAGGCCAACCGCGTGCGCAACTTCCACGACGCCACCGTCCAGGAGGCCGTGGGCATGCTCGCCTCGATGGGCCTGGAGAGCTTCGACCAACTGTCGCCGTCGATGCTCTTCCGCCGCACCTCCGACGAGTACGCCGAGACCTACGCCGAGCTGTACAACTGGCTCGAGCCCGGCGAACTGCTGTCCGGAACCCGGTTCCACGCCTGGGCCGCGGACTGGGAGATCGCCGACCCGGAGCGGTTCTGGTACCCGGAGCTGCACGGGGGCACGAAGCCGGGGATCGAGGACGACGGCGAGGTGGGCACCGCGGAGCTCGCCGGAATCCGCCCCGGTGCCGCGGCGGAAGCGGGCGCCGACATCCGCTCCACCGGCGGCGCCGCGAACACCGCGCGGGTGGCCGAGGAGATGCAGGACGACGACGCCCGGTAGCCGGGCCCGGCGGCGCGGGAGTACAAAAGGGGCATGGCCAATGACGAATTCGACGGCACCATTCCCTCCCTGACGCTGAACGACGGAAACTCGATTCCCCAGATCGGCCTGGGCACGTGGCGGATGGACGACGACACCGCCCGCCGCTGCGTCCGCCACGCGATCGGCATCGGCTACCGGCACATCGACACCGCCTCGCTGTACGGCAACGAGGTCGGCGTCGGTCAGGGCATCGCCGACGCCATCGCCGCGGGCGACGTCGCGCGCGAGGACCTGTTCGTGACCACGAAGGTGTGGAACGACGCCCAGCGAGCCGCCGACACCCGCCGCTCGGCCGGCGACTCGCTGCGGCGCCTCGGCCTGGACCACGTCGACCTGCTGCTGGTCCACTGGCCGTGCCCGAAGCAGAACCTCTTCGCAGAGAGCTACGGCGAGATCATGGCACTCCGCGACGAAGGCCTGACCAGGTCCGCGGGCGTCGCCAACTTCTACTCCGAGGTCCTCGACGAACTGCCCGAGGCGCCGGCGGTCAACCAGATCGAACTGCATCCCGGCCTGCCCCAGGACGAGCAGGTCGCCGACGACGCGCGCCGGGGCGTCGTCACGCAGTCCTGGGCCCCGCTCGGCCGGGCCAAGCGCTTCGGGTCCGGGCCCATCGCCGACATCGCGGCCGAGCTCGGCCGCACTCCCGCCCAGGTGACCCTGCGGTGGCACCTGCAGCGCGGCCTGGTGGCGATCCCGAAGTCCGCGGACGAGGGCCGCATGGCGGAAAACCTCGGGGTGCTCGGATTCGAGCTGACCGACGCCCACATGTCGGCCATCGCCGGGCTGGCCGACCCGGAGTCGCGCATCGGCGGCGACCCCCGCTTCTTCGGCGACGAGTGAACGGCCGCCGCCGCGCGCCGGTAGGTTTGGACCCATGTCTGAGAACCCCGGGAACTCCGAGATCCGCGTCGAGTGCGATGGGCCGATCACCACGATCACCATCGACCGCGATCACAAGCGCAACTCCCTGAACGCACGAGTGTGTTCGGACATCGCCGACGCGGTGGACGCCGCGCCGGGCCGCGCGGAGTGCAGGGTCATCGTCATCCGCGGCGAGGGCCGCGCGTTCTGCGCCGGGGCCGATCTCGGCGGGCAGCACAGCGACGGCAACTTCCACGTCCAGCTCGCCCGCATGCTCCATGCGCTGCAGGAATGCCCGCGCATCATCATCGCCGACGTCCAGGGCGCGGCGGTCGGCGCCGGCATGCAGCTGTCGATGGCGGCGGACCTGCGCGTGGTGGGCGAGCGCGGCTGGTTCATGATCCCGCCGGTCAAGCTCGGCATCGCCGTCGACGCATGGACCATCCGCCGCACCCGCGTGCTCGTCGGCGGCGCCCGCGCGCGCACCATCCTCCTCGCCGCCGAGCAGATCGACCAGGCCGAGGCGAAGTCGTGCGGCCTGGCGTCCTACCTGGGCGATTCGAACGTCACCCGCGAGGTCGCCGAGCGCATCGCCTCCTTCGCGCCGATGAGCCTCGAGTACCACAAGATGGTGCTCAACGACGACGAGACGAACCTGCCCCCGAAGCCGGAGCAGCGCGAGCTGTACGAGGCCGTGTGGGCGTCGGAGGACGCCGCCGAAGCCGGCCGGGCCCGCGCCGAGAAGCGCGACCCGGTGTTCCGCGGGAAGTGAGGGGCGGTTCGCCGATGCGTCCGGAAAGCGGGGGAGCCGCGACCGCCTTCGCCACCGGCCCCGGCGGGCTGACGGCGGAGCAGGTCGGGCAGCGGCGCAGCGCCGGGCTGGTCAACCACCTGCCGCCGACGTCGGGCCGCACGGTCACGGACATCATCCGCGCGAACGTGTTCACGCGGATCAACGCGATCCTGGCGGTGCTGCTGGCGATCGTGCTGTGGACGGGGTCGTGGGTCAACGGCGCGTTCGGGCTGCTGATCATCGCCAACTCGATCGTGGGCGTGGTGCAGGAGCTGCGGGCGAAGCGGACGCTGGACAAGCTGTCCATCGTCGGCCGCGCCCGGCCGATGGTCATCCGCGACGGCGGGCCGGCGCGGGAGATGGACCGCGAGGAGATCGTCGTCGACGACCTGGTGGAGCTCGGCGCGGGCGACCAGATCATCGTCGACGGCGTGGCGCGGTCGGTCGACGGCCTCGACGTCGACGAGTCGCCCCTCACCGGCGAGTCGAAGCCGGTGCACAAGAGCGTCGGCGACCCCCTGTACTCGGGTTCGCACGTCGTGTCGGGCAGCGGCACGCAGCAGGCCACGAAGGTCGGCGCCGAGGCGTACGCCGCGCAGTTGGCCGCGGAGGCCAGCAAGTTCACGCTGACGGATTCGGAGCTGCTGCGGGGCATCAACAAGATCCTCCGCGTGATCACGTGGATCCTCATCCCGACGGGGGCGCTGGTCATCTGGACGCAGCTGTTCCGCTCGGGGCTGCCGTTCCGGGAGTCGCTGCTGGCGATGGTCGCGTCGCTGGTGCCGATGGTCCCCGAGGGCCTGGTGCTGATGACCACCATCGCCTTCGCCATCGGCATCGTCCGCCTGGGCCGACGCAAGGTGCTCACCAACGAGCTGCCGGCGATCGAGGGGCTCGCCCGCGTCGACGTCGTGTGCGTGGACAAGACGGGCACGCTGACGGAAAACCGCATGCACCTCCGCGAGATCCTCCCGCTTGACGACGACGCCGGCGTCGAGGAGGTCCGCCGGGTCCTGGCGGCTCTGGGGCACCTGGAGGAACGCCCTAACGCGACGTCGATGGCCATCAACGAGAGCCTGGCGGAAAGCGGCGTCGCCGACCCCGGGTGGGCGGCGACCGACAAGATCCCGTTCACGTCGGCGAGGAAGTGGTCGGGCGCCACGTTCGCCGCGGACGGGGCGGAAGCGGGGACGTGGGTGCTCGGCGCCCCCGACATCCTCGCGGCCGACGGTTCGCCCGCCCTGGATCGGGCGTCCGAGCTGATGGCAGGAGGGCTCCGCGTCCTGCTGCTGGCCCGCGCCGCGGTCGCTTCGGTGTCCGACGTCGTGGTGGGCCCCGGCGAGCCCGTCGAAAAGCACCCGGGAATGCTCGAGCCGGTCGCCCTGGTGGTGCTCGACCAGACGCTGCGCCCCGACGCCCGCGAGACGCTGGAGTACTTCGACCGCGAGAACGTGACGGTGAAGGTCATCTCCGGCGACAACGCCGCCTCCGTCGGCGCGGTGGGACGCACGCTGGGGCTGCCGGGCGCCGACCGGCCCGTCGACGCCCGCGAACTGCCCGATCCGAACGCGGGAGAAGAGGAGGCGGAGGCCTTCGCCGATGCGGTGGCGGAGGGCAACGTCTTCGGCCGCGTCACCGCGGACCAGAAGCGGTCCATGGTCCGGGCGCTGCAGTCGCGCGGGCACGTCGTGGCCATGACCGGCGACGGCGTCAACGACGTGCTGGCACTCAAGGACGCCAACATCGGCGTGGCCATGGGCGCGGGCGCGCCGGCGACCAGGTCCGTCGCCCAGCTGGTGCTGCTGGACAACCGCTTCGCCGTCATGCCGCACGTGGTGGCCGAGGGCCGCCGCGTCATCGGCAACATCGAGCGGGTGGCCAACCTCTTCCTGACCAAGACCATCTATTCGGTCTTCCTGGCGCTGGCGGTGGGCATCATCGGGTACGCGTACCCCTTCGAGCCCATCCACGTGACCGTCACCGGCTGGTTCACCATCGGCATCCCGGCCTTCGTGCTGTCGCTCGCACCCAACCACGAGCGCGCCAAACCGGGGTTCTCGTCGCGGGTGTTCCGCCTGGCCCTGCCGTCGGGGCTCATCGTCGGCGCGCTCACCTTCGCGTTCTGGCTGTGGGCCTACCCGGGCCCCGACGCCGAGCCGGCCGTCGAAGGCGCCGCCTCGACGGCCACGCTGGTGGTCCTGATCATCTCGGCTTTCTGGGTGCTCGCCGTCGTCGCAAGGCCCTACGAGCCGTGGAAGATCGCGTTGCTGGCCGTGGCGGGCGGCGCGTACCCCGTGATTTTCCTGGTCCGACCGATCGCCGCGGCGCTGCACCTGCATCCCGTGCCGACCGTGACCGGGTTCGCGGCGGTGCTCACCGGGATCGCCGGCGCGGTGCTCGTGGAGACCGTGTGGCAGGTCAACCGGAAACGGGCGAATCACCTTCGAGGACAAAACAGTTAATGGGAATTAACTGAAATGCGGTTCATTCGGGGGTAACTCCGTTAGTTGCCATTCGCGCAGGTGGGCCGGACCTTTGGGGGTGGCGTGAACTTCCTTAAATCCCGCTGTGAGTGTGACGTGTTTCGCAGGTCGGGGTGTTCCAGGTAACTTCATGGGCGCACATATCCAGGTGTGACGCGACGCACAACGCGTTCGCCGAGTGAGGTGTCACCCACGGCCGGCGCCGTTCAGGCCGGCGTGAACCGTGATTGTCCGTACATGATGAACCGGAAAGGCACACAGTGTCCGCAACCCCCAAGCCGGTAAACCGGCACAAGCCCACCGCAGCGGAGTACCGCTACGTTCAGGGCACCGAGGAGTTCCAGGAGCTCCGCACGACGTTCCGATCCTTCACGATCCCGCTGACCATCGCGGGCCTCGTCTGGTACGTCGGCTACGTGCTCCTGGCCACCTACATGCCCGACCTGTTCGGCACCGAGATGCCCATCGTCGGCAACCTCGGCATCCTGCTGGGTCTCCTGCAGTTCGTGACCACCTTCTTCATCACGTGGTGGTACATCGGCTTCGCCAACAAGAAGCTCGAGCCGAAGCAGGCCGCCATCCGCGAAGAGATGGAGTCCGGCGCCATCGCCGAGAAGCTCGGCACCGCCACCAAGGAGGTCAAGTAAGCGATGAACACCCTCAACCTCCTCGCGCAGGGTTCGGACCTCGGCGAGAGCAACCCGATCCTCAACATCATCGTCTTCGTCGCGTTCATCGTGATCACGATGGTCGTCGTCACCCGCGTCTCCAAGGGCGGCAACAAGAAGGACGCCTCGGACTTCTACACCGGCGGCGCCCAGTTCTCCGGCACCCAGAATGGTCTGGCCATCGCCGGCGACTACCTGTCCGCCGCGTCCTTCCTGGGCATCGTCGGCGCCATCGCCATGACCGGCTACGACGGCTTCCTGTACTCCATCGGCTTCTTCGTGGCCTGGCTCGTCGCGCTGCTGCTCGTCGCCGAGCCGCTGCGCAACGTCGGCAAGTTCACCATGGCCGACGTGCTGGCCTTCCGCCTGCGCCAGCAGCCGGTCCGCACCGCCGCCGCCGTCACCACGCTCGCGGTCACGCTGTTCTACCTCATCGCCCAGATGGCCGGCGCCGGCTCGCTCGTCGCCGTGCTGCTCAACCTGGACGGCAAGCTCGAGCAGTCCATCGTCGTCGCCATCGTCGGCATCGTCATGATCGCCTACGTCCTCATCGGCGGCATGAAGGGCACCACCTACGTCCAGATGATCAAGGCCGTCCTCCTGGTCGGCGGCGTCGCCATCATGACCGTGCTGGTGTTCTTCACCGCCAAGTCCGGCTTCGTCGGTCTGCTCGAGCAGGCCGTCGCCAAGCACGACGCGTCCGCCCTCGCGGCGGAGGCCGGGACCAAGGGCTCCCAGCTCCTCGAGCCGGGCATGAAGTACGGCAAGGACGCCATCACCAAGCTCGACTTCATCTCGCTGGGCCTGGCCCTGGTGCTCGGCACCGCCGGCCTGCCGCACGTGCTCATGCGCTTCTACACGGTGCCCACCGCCCGTGAGGCCCGCAAGTCCGTGACCTGGGCCATCGTGCTCATCGGTTCGTTCTACCTGATGACCCTCATCCTGGGCTTCGGCGCCGCCGCGCTGGTCGGCCCCGACGCCATCAACGCCGCCCCGGGCAAGGCCAACGCCGCGGCCCCGCTGCTGGCCCTCCAGCTCGGCGGCTCCATCTTCATGGCGCTGATCTCCGCCGTCGCCTTCGCCACCGTGCTCGCGGTCGTCGCCGGCCTGGCCATCACGGCCTCCGCGTCCGTCGGCCAGGACCTCTACCAGGCCGTTCTGAAGAAGGGCACCGCGACCGAGGAGCAGCAGGTCCGCGTCTCCCGCATCACCGTCGTCGTGCTCGGCATCGCGTCCATCGTCCTGGGCATCCTGGCCATGTCGCAGAACGTCGCCTTCCTGGTCGCGCTGGCCTTCGCCGTCGCCGCGTCCGCGAACCTGCCGACCATCCTGCTGTCGCTGTTCTGGAAGAAGTTCAACACCGCGGGCGCCGTCGCCTCGATGTACACCGGCGTGGGCTCGGCCCTGCTGCTCATCTTCTTCTCGCCGGCGGTGTCCGGCCTGAAGACCTCGATGGTCCCCAACGCCGACTGGGCCTGGTTCCCGCTGCAGAACCCGGGCCTGGTGTCCATCCCGCTGGCGTTCATCGCGGGCATCATCGCCACGTACGTGGGCAAGCCGGACAACCTGGACGACCTCCAGGCCGAGATGGAGGTCCGCTCCCTCACCGGCGTCGGCACCGAAGCCGCCGTCGACCACTAGGCGCGACACCCGCGGAGCACCCCGCGTGCGGAGGTCATCGCCCGCACCGGGTGAGCGTCCCCACGGTGGCGCCCCCGCTCCCGCACCCGACCCCGTCCCCCAACCCCGGATCGACTCCGGCGGCGAGGGGCGGGGTCCGCGCTTTTCCGGGGTTCCGCCGCCGTCGCCGGGTACGCCGTTGACCTGGCGTAAGCGGAAATCCCGGGGCGGGGATAGAGTGGTGGCCGACCATGCCCGCCGGCGTCGGGCACGTGACGAAACAGCAGGAGGCACCCATGAACGACTCGACCGCCAACCCGAACTCCGGGGCGACGCCGCTGCGCAGCCCGCTGCATGACCGGCATGTGGCGCTGGGCGCGGAGATGCGCGACGTCGGCGGGTACGAGCTGCCGTTCCGCTACGCCTCCGAGTTGGAGGAGCACAAGGCCGTGCGCGAGGCCGTGGGCCTGTTCGACCTCTCGCTGATGGGCGAGATCCGCGTCTCCGGCCCGGACGCCGCCCGCTTCCTGGCGCACACCCTCATCTCCGCCATCAAGCCGATCGCGCTGGGCAAGGCGAAGTACACGATGATCGTCCAGGAGGACGGCGGCATCATCGACGACCTGATCGTCTACCGCCTGGGCGTCAACGAGTTCATGCTCGTGAACAACGCCGGCAACATGCTCGAGGTCTACCGCACGCTGTGCGAGCGCGTCGGCGGCTACGACGTCGAGGTCGTCGACCGCAGCTCCGAGATCGCGCTGATCGCCGTGCAGGGCCCGAAGGCCGCGAAGCTGCTGCGCCGGGTGGTGCCCGCCGACTCCCATGGCACGCTCGACGCGCTGCGCTACTACTCCTGCACGTCGCTGGAGGTGGCGGGCGTGGAGATGATCGTCGCCCGCACCGGCTACACCGGCGAGGACGGCTTCGAGGTGTTCCCGCCCGCCGAGCGCGGCGCCGAGGTGTGGGACGCCCTGCTGGCCGCCGGCGCGGCGGTTGCCGATCCCGAGGACCCGGCCGACGACGGCGCCGATCTCGGCGTGCGCCCGTGTGGCCTGCTGTGCCGCGACATCCTGCGCCTGGAGGCGGGCATGCCCCTGTACGGCCGCGAGCTGACGCGGGACCGCACCCCGCTGGAGGCCGGCCTGAAGTCCGTGATGGGCCCGACGAAGGGCAACTTCATCGGGCGCAACGCCCTGGTCAATCAGCCTCAGCCGAAGGAGCTGCTGGTCGGCCTGCAGATCGAGGGCAAGGTCGCGCCGGAGCGCGGGGCCGTGCTTCGCGACGCCGACGGCAACGAGGCCGGCGTGATCACCTCGACCAAGGTGTCGCCGACGTTCGGCCATCCGATCGCGTTCGCCTACGTGCAGCGGTGGCTGTCCACCAAGGGCACGGAAATGAAGCTGGACATCGACGGCGAGGAGCGCACCGCCACCGTCGTGCCGATGCCGTTCTACAACCGCAAGCGCCGCAAGTAGCCCGGGCGGGCTGCGCCGGGCTGGTCGAGCTGCGCCGGGTCCGTTGAGCTGCGCCGGGTTACGCCGGGCGGGAGGGCTCCGGCGTCGTCCGCGGGGGAGCGGGGTTGCCCCGCCCGCGCCCGGCCGCGTCGTCTCCGCCGCCGGCGCCCCCGTCGTTGCCGTTCGACGGCTCGCTCGGCTCTTCCGTCGGCGTCGTGGGCTCGCCGGTCGGCTCGGTGGGGGAGGGTTCCTCGAGGATCACCGTCCACCGCGGAACCGGAGCGCCCGCGCAGATGAGGATCTGGCCGTTGACCGCGGGGCGCAGGGTCCCCTGCAGCCCCGGGCACGGCGCGCCCACGCGGGCCCGGCCGTCGGCGGTGCGGGTCGCCGACGTCGTGCTCGACGACGTCCACGTGGACGTCGAAGTGGTCTCGCCGCGGCTCGGGGGCATCGCGGATGTGGGTTCCTCCGAGGTGGTCGTCGGCCCGTCGGAAAGTGATTCCGTGGTGGCGGCGGCGGTGGTCTCCGCTTCGCTCGCCGACGTCGGCGTGCCCCGGTCCGCGGCGTTCGAGGCGGTGGCGGCGCCGGCGTCCGCCGACGGCGCCGGGGCACCGCCGACCCCGTCCTGAGGGGCGCAGGCGGCGGTCAGCAGAGCGGCGCCGCATGCCGCGGCGGCGATGATGGTGCGCTTCATGGCGTTGCCTCCCCGGGGTCCCTGATCCATTTCTCGCGTTCGAGTCCGGGGTGAGCCTACATGGTCGGGCCCGTGCGCGGGCATTTCACCGGAAATGCGCCCAGGGGAACGCCGTTTTCCGGCGTTACCCCTCAAGGAGGTCGCCCGCTGCGTTACAGGCGATCCCGGGGCGCTCCGAAAGCGCCGCTGGCCAGGTGGTTTCCATCCCAAACGGGGGCACCGCAAAAAGGGGCCGGAGCCGGCTCGCCGGGCGGTTGCGGCGACTTTACGCTGGGCGGCACAGGGCACTGGCGCCAACGGGGCGTCGCCCGCCCCTTTCTCAGGAGTGACAGTGACATGACCACCCCACCCCCGGGATACGGATCCCCGGCCCCATTCCCACCGCAGGCTCGGGCACGTGGGGGAGGTGGATCCAAGTTCCTGTGGGCGGGGCTCGCGGTGTTCCTCGCCGCGGTGCTCGTCGGCGGCGGGCTCGCCTGGTCCGGATGGAAACCGGGCGGCGACCGCAACGTGGCCGAAATGTCCTACATCTCCGCCGGTGATCCCGGCCCGTCGCCGTTCACCGACTCGGTGTCGGAAGTGGACCGGGACCAGATCGTCCCGGTCGCCCGCGAACAGCTCGCCGGCGGGGTCGAGGGCGGCGCTGATCAGCTCTACGGCGGCAGCGGCAACCGGGCCGTCTGCGACCAGGAGGGGCTGATCCGCAACCTGCGGAGCATGCCGGACCGGCGCTCCGCCTTCGCCGGGGCGCTGGGGCTGTCCGACGGCCAGGTCGACGACTACATCCGGTCGCTGAAGCCCGTCGTGCTGATGCACGACACCTGGGTGACCAACCACTCCTACGCCAACGGCCGGGCCCTGCCCTACCAGGCGGTTCTGCAGGCGGGGACCGCGGTGCTCGTCGACGCATACGGCGTGCCGCGCGTGAAGTGCGATTGCGGCAACCCGCTGGCGCAGCGCTGGGCCGGGTACGTGGTCCCGTCGTCGGTCGCCCCGTGGCCGGGGTACGACCCCTACCGGGTCATCTACGTCTACGCGCCGGAGTACCACTACACGACCATCAACGTGACCAACATCTACGAGGAGGGCGACTCGTACGACATCACGTTCAACGAAAACGAGATCGTCGTGCCCGAACGGCCCGAGCTCGCGACGACGCCCGCCGACATGGGCGTCAAGCCCAACGAGGAGCTGCTCGCCTCCGAAGGCGCCGAGCCCGCGCCCCGCGAGGAATGGGATCCCGCGGACGGCGAGAAGCCGACGCGCCCGGCCGAAGACGAGAACGGGGCCGGCGCGGGTGTTCCGGCGCAGGCGCAGGCCGACGACGAAGACGCCGGCGACCGCGACGCGAAGAAGGCCGACAAGAAGTCGGACAAGAAGGACGAGAAGAAGTCCGACAAGAAGGGCGCGGATGACGTAGCCGATGCGTCGGTGGCGCTGCCCGCGAAGTCGAGCCCGAGCTTCGACGCGGACACGTCCAGCTTCCTGGAGGGCAAGCCGGTGACCCTGGCCGTGCGCGGTCTGGACAAGGCCGGCGACACGGCGGCCGGCAAGTGCGACATCAAGCTGGAGATCGAGAATGCCGGCGGAAAGACCGTCAAGACGGATCAGAAGAAGGGCGTCGCCTGCAAGCAGTCCTTCGGCGTCTCCGGCCTGAAGAAGGGCTCGTACCGCGCGAAGGCGACGGTGACCTCCAAGAGCGGCAAGGGGTCGGCGACGGATTCGGTCAGCTTCAAGGTCGTGGATGAGCTCGATTCCACGAGTTCCTCCAGCTCGACCTCGTCGTCCTCGAAGCCGAAGTCCAGCACGAGCAGCCGCTCGTCGGCGGCGACCAGCAGCCGGCCGGCCGACACCACGCGGACGACGACCACCACGGAGCCGACGGTGCCGACCTCGACCCCGAGCGGCGATACCGGTGGTTCGGGTAACTCGGGCAACTCCGGCAATTCGGGCAACTCGGGCAACTCGGGTACGGGTGCCGGCACCGGGGCCGGCACGGGCGGGGCGGAAGCCCCGGCCGCGGGCGCGGCCGACCAGTCGGGCGCCGATTCGACCGGTTAGACGGCGGGCGTGAGCGGCGCCGCCGCCGATGAACGGCGGGCGGGCGCTTCTCGCCCCTGCCCCAAAACGCCACAAGACGCCGACCACGCCCCTTCCGCGGGGCGGTGGTCGGCGTCGCAAAGCAACGCGCGGAACGCTCGCAGCCTATGCGGGCGTTCCGTCGACTGACTAGGCCTGGCCGGCGGCGCGGCGGGCCTTTTCCTCTTCGGCTTCCTTCTTCAGCTTCTCCTCGAGTTCCTCGAGCTCCTCGTGGAACAGCTCCTTGCGGTCCTCGAGGGAAATGTTGCCGTCGAGCTCGGAGAAATTCGCGCCGTAGCGCTGGCCGAGGAACATCTCCACGGCGGCGCCGAGCTGCTTGGCGTCGTAGAAGTTCAGCAGGAGAATCTGCTTCTCGTTTTCGTCGACGAGGCGCAGGCGCAGGTTGCCGTCGATGTCGGTCAGGCGGGCGAAAACCTTCACTCCGTCGACGTCGGTGAATGCGGGCTTCCTGGAGGCGGGCATTGTGCAGTCCTTTCCGTGGGATCTTCCACTGTGGGCGGGAGCGCCGAAAAACCCTCGCGCAACCTGGACGGTTCTTGGGTGGGTCCCCGGTTCTTCCGAGGTGCACCCGATTTCCGAATGCACCATTTCCACCATCGACAGTAACCATGTTCGGCGGGGCTCCGCCGGGTGAGATTCCCGCCTCAGCGGGTGAACGGTGATCGCATGCGTCTGACCAGCGCGAAACGGGCAAAATTGCGCGGCGCGGGCGACCCCGTTCCCCCGTTCGGGTGGCGGGTGGCGCAGTCGCCTGGGCGTGCCGCGGTCCCGGGGTGCCCGCGGGGCGCGCGCGAAATCAATTTGCGGGGAATGTGCGGACAACGGGGAGTGCGGGCTTTGCGACGGGAAAACCCCTCCATCATTCGTGCGGGTGGAGGGGTTTCGTCGTGCCCCAGGCAGGAATCGAACCTGCGACACCGGCTTTAGGAGAGCCGTGCTCTATCCACTGAGCTACTGGGGCGATCGTCGGCTGCGGGCGCGGTTTCCGCGGGCTTCCCGCGGACTTTACGCGAGCCTCTCACCGAAACCTCGGCGTGCGTTCCGCGCGCGCCCCCGCTGCGACGCCACAACTTTACCCCACTGGCCGGGTGGGGCCGAAAGCCGTGATCATCGCTACATTTGTCCGGCATCGTCCCAGCGTGCGTGAATCACGGCTAACGCCGGTCCCCCCGTCGCGCGCGGGGGCCGGGCCGCGGCCCCCGGCCCCGACTACCATGGGATTCACGGCCCCGTCGACCACCGGCGGCGGCCGAATCGAGAATAGCGAGGTCCAGAAAGTGCTGAAGCCCACGTTCACCGACGTCAACGGCATCCAGTTCGTGTGCCAGGTGACCAACGATGCGGAATCCCCGCATCTCGTCGTCTCCGCCCTGCAGGACGATGGCACGCTGAAGCCGGTGATGGTCCTCAACAACTACGACGCCAAGTACCTGGGCAACGCCTGCGACGTGTACCTGAAACAGTCGTGGGCCAACCGCTACACGGCCGGCACGCTGTCGGCCCTGAGCCCCGAGGAGATGAACGGCGCGTTCGGCGCCGACGCCACCTCCGCGGGCGCGGCGCGCTAGCCCGTGGGAGACGCCGCATCGGCCGTTCTGGCCATCGACGTCATCGGCATGGGCGCCGGCAGCCCCGCGCATCTGACGCTGGAGGCCATCGAGGCGCTCCGCGGCGCGGACGTGGTGTTCGCGCTGGACAAGGGCGAGGCGAAGTCCGATCTGCTGGACGCCCGCCGCGCCATCCTCGCCGCCCACGCTCCGCACGTGGAGCTGGTCGCCGTCCCGGATCCCCCGCGCGACCGCGACCCGGCCGATTACGGCGGGGAGGTCCGCGATTGGCATCGGGCGCGGGCCGAGCTGCTTCACGACGCCATGGTGCGCTCCCTGACCGCCGATGACCGCGGTCCGCGGCGCGGCGCGTTTCTGGTGTGGGGCGATCCGTCGCTGTACGACTCGACGCTGCGCATCCTCGACCGCATCCGGGGGCTCGGGGCGACGCTCGACGTCCGGGTCATCCCGGGCATCACGGCGGTGCAGGCGCTCACCGCGGCGCACGCGACGACGCTCAACCGCATCGGCCGCCCGGTCCTGGTGACCACCGGCCGCCGGCTGGGCGAGCGCCCCGCCGGCACCGACGCCGTGGTCATGCTCGACGGGGGAGCGGCGTGGCTCGACCATGCCGCCGATGACGAGGAGATC
The DNA here is from genome assembly GCF_030408795.1 of Corynebacterium hansenii. Classification (NCBI taxonomy): domain Bacteria; kingdom Bacillati; phylum Actinomycetota; class Actinomycetes; order Mycobacteriales; family Corynebacteriaceae; genus Corynebacterium; species Corynebacterium hansenii. Next base: position 2,547,463 of record NZ_CP047211.1, on the reverse strand, counting down.
CTGTGGGGCGCCTACCTGGGCACCCCGATGCAGGAGCTGCGCCGGGGCCGCGTCGGCGACATCGGCGCGGAGCTGGCCGACCTGAAGGCGGCCTTGCGCGCCGAGCGCGGGTGGATCATGGACATTTACCTGCTGCGCCCGGCGGGGACGACGGACGCGGGGGAGTGACGCCGGGGGGCGGGGGAGGGAGCAGCGCACCCTTCCCGTCCGCCCCGCCCCGCGTGAGCGGCGGAGCAGGCCTTCAACCGCCCCGGCGGATCAGTCCTCCACCCAGTCGAGGGTGCGCTCGACGGCCTTGCCCCATTCCGCGAACAGGGCGTCGCGCCGCTCGGCGTCCATGGCGGGCTCGAAGGTCACGTCCTCGCGCCACATCGCCCGGATTTCGTCGGTGGATTCCCAGAACCCCACGGTCAAGCCGGCCGCGTAGGCGGCGCCGAGCGCGGTGGTCTCGGTGATCACGGGCCGCGTCACCGGCACGTCGAGGATGTCCGCCTGGAACTGCATGAGCAGGTCGTTGGGCACCATGCCGCCGTCGACGCGCAGGGCGGTCAGCGTCACGCCGGAGTCCCGGTTCATGGCCTCGACGACCTCGCGCGTCTGGTAGGCGGTGGCCTCCAGTGCGGCGCGGGCGATGTGGCCCTTGTTGATGAACCTGGTCAGCCCCGCGATCACGCCCCGCGCGTCGGGCCGCCAATGCGGCGCCAGCAGCCCGGAGAACGCCGGCACGATGTAGCACCCGCCGTTGTCGTCGACCGTTTTCGCGAGCTTTTCGACGGACGGCGCATCCGGGATCAGGCCGAGGTTGTCGCGGAGCCACTGGATGAGAGACCCCGTCACAGCGATGGACCCCTCGAGCGCGTAGACGGGCAGTTCGTCGCCGATCCGGTAGGCGACCGTCGTGATCAGCCCGTGGTCGGAGCGCTGCGCGACCGTGCCCGTGTTGAGCAGCAAAAAGTTGCCCGTGCCGTACGTGTTCTTCGCCTCGCCGGGTTCCAGGCAGGCCTGGCCGAACGTGGCGGCCTGCTGGTCGCCGAGGATGCCGCCGATGGCCACGCCGTGCAGCGGCCCGTTCCACCGCACCTTGCCCAGGTACTGCGACGAGCTCGCGATGGCCGGCAGCATCTCCATGGGGATGCCCATGGCCTCGCACAGGCCCTGGTCCCACTCGAGGGTCTCCAGGTTCATGAGCATCGTCCGCGACGCGTTGGTGACGTCGGTGACGTGCAGCGCCCGGCCCTCGCGGCGGGTGAGGTTCCACGTCAGCCACGTGTCGACGGTGCCGAACAGCAGGTCGCCGGCCTCCGCCCGCCGGCGGGCGCCCTCCACGTTGTCCAGGATCCAGGCGATCTTCGGCCCGGAGAAATACGTCGAGACCGGAAGGCCTGTGATGCGGCGGACCCTCTCCTCGCCGACCTCGTCGCGAAGCTTCCTGCACATCTCCTCGGTGCGGGTGTCCTGCCAGACGATGGCGTTGTGGATGGCGCGGCCGGTGTGCCGGTCCCACACGATGGTGGTCTCGCGCTGGTTGGTGATGCCGACGGCGGCGACGTCGGCGGCCGTCCACTCCTCGTCCGCCATGACGTCCGCGATGACGCGGCGGGTGTTGCGCCAGATCTCCTCCGGATCATGCTCGACCCACCCCGGCCGCGGCATGATCTGCCGGTGCTCCATCTGGCTGGTGCCGCGGCGCCGGCCCTCCCTGTCGAACAGGATGCACCGCGTCGACGTCGTGCCCTGGTCGATTGCCGCGACGACGGCTCCGCCGCCCGGCTGGAACAGCGCGCGGGCCTGCGCGTCGAACTCGGTTTTGAACTGCCCGGGGATTCTCACGCCCATGAGTCTACGGGCCGGGCGCCGCGCATCAGGTGCCAATCCCCGTGCCGGGTTCGGCGTGCCCGTACGGGACGGACGGCGAGATGTTCTCGTCGATGAGCACCGCCGTCCCCGCCGGCGGGAACGCCCGCTGCATGCAGGCCGTCCGCGGGCACGTCGCGCAGCCGGGGCCGATGGGCACCGCCCGGTCCGGATTGAGCTCCAGGCCCCGCGAATACACCAGCCGGTGGGCGTCGTCGAGATCGCAGCCCAGGCCGATGGAGTACTCGGTGGGGTCGACGCCGAAACCCCCGCGCGGGTGCGCGACGGTGCGGGCTATCCACAGGTAGGCGCGGCCGTCGGGCATGCTCGACACCTGCCGCACGATCGTCTGCGGCTGATCGAACGCGCGGTGCAGGACCCACAGCGGGCACGACCCGCCGTGGCGCGAAAAGTGGAACGCCGTGGCCGACTGGCGCTTGGAGATGTTGCCGGCGCGGTCGGACCGCAGCAGGAACAGCGGCACCCCCGACATCCCGGGCCGCTGCAGCGTGGACAGGCGCTGGGCGATGGTTTCGAAGCCGGCGCCGAACCGGATCTTGAGCTGGTCGATGTCGTACGCGAGTTTCTCGGCCTCCCGGATGAAGGGCGCGTACGGCAGGACGACCGCCGCCGCGAAGTACTGGGCCAGCCCGAAGGTGGCCAGCTCCATGGAGTCGGCGGTCGGCAGCGCGCCCGGGTCCAGCTGCCCGCGCAGCAGCTCCCCGAGGCGCAGGAACGCCAGCTGCATGGCCATCTCGAACGTCGCCTGGGTGCGGGTCAGATCGCCCCGCAGGCGCAGGTTCCGGGCGGTGGCGTCGTACACGCGGCGCGGCAGCAGGTGCCCGTCGCCCGAGTCGTCGGCGACGGGCGTCCGGGTGACCGCGATGCCGTGCTCGGATTCGAGGATGCGCCGGAGCGCGTCGGCCCGTTCGCCGCGGGGCACGGGCAGGCGCTCGGACAGCGCCTCGGCTTCCCGGTCGACGGCGTCGAAGTAGTTGGCGTTGGCGTGGAAGAAGTCCCTGACCAGCTCATGCGGGGGAGCGGAGGGTTCCTGCGCCGCCGGGGGCCGCCCGGCTCCGGGGCCGCCGACCGCGCCGACGCGAGCCGGGACATGGTCAGCATGTCCTGCGCGAGATCGGGGAACCGCGTGGCGAAGTCCGACAGCTCCCCGAGCGCCGGCGTGCGCCCCAGGGCGTCGGACAGCGACTGCTGCAGGGCGGTGGCGGTGCGGGAGGCGCGTTCGCCGGAGAAGTACTCGGCCGGCACGTCGAACACGGACGTCAGGCGCATCAGCGTCGTCACCGTCAGCGGCCGGTGATCGTTCTCCAGCTGATTGAGGTAGCTCGTCGAAAAGCCGAGCTTCCGTGCCATCTCGACCTGCGTCAGCGCGCGCTCCTTTCGCATCGCGCGGATGCGCGCACCCGCGAAAACCCGTGACATGCATCCTCCTTCCCTGGCACCGCGCGATGCTGAAATGCCTTCTCACCAGGCAATTACGCAAGTTTCGCAATTTCGCTCTCCTGTGGAAACAAAAATACGCGATGGGAAACTCTATCGGTGTCGAATGTCACTGCTTAGGTTCGGCTGTGACGCAGATCTCCCCGGATGGGTGGGGGATCGACCAGACCTAGGAGCATCACCAGCACCATGGAGAACCACATCGTCCGCACCCGCCGTTCCGCCGAGGAGTTCCCGCGCGGCGAACACCTCGCGTGGAAGATCGCCGAGGTCGCGGTGGATCCGGTGGCGGTCCCCGGCGACGTCGAAGAGATGATCGTCAACCGCATCATCGACAACGCGGCCGTCGCCGCGGCGTCGGTCCTGCGCCGCCCGGTGTCCACCGCCCGCGCGCAGGCCCTGGCCCACCCGGCGGAGCCCGGCGCGACCGTCTTCGGGGTCGGCGACACGGTCTCGCCCGAGTGGGCCGCCTGGGCGAACGGGGTCGCCGTGCGCGAACTCGACTTCCACGACACCTTCCTCGCCGCCGAGTACTCGCACCCGGGCGACAACATCCCGTCGATCCTCGCCGTCGCCCAGCACAAGGGCCTCGGCGGCGCCGACCTGATCCGCGGCATCGCTACCGGCTACGAGATCCAGGTCGACCTGGTGCGCGGCATCTGCCTCCACGAGCACAAGATCGACCACGTCGCCCACCTCGGCCCGTCGGCCGCCGCGGGCATCGGCACCCTGCTGGGCCTCGACGCCGAAACGATCTACCAGGCCGTCGGCCAGGCGCTGCACACGACCACCGCGACGCGCCAGTCGCGGAAGGGCGAGATCAGCTCCTGGAAGGCGTTCGCCCCGGCCTTCGCGGGCAAGATGGCCGTCGAGGCCGTGGACCGCGCGATGCGCGGCGAGGGCGCCCCGTCCCCGATCTGGGAGGGCGAGGACGGCGTCATCGCCTGGCTGCTCGGCGGCCCGGAGAAGGAGTACACGGTGCCGCTGCCCGCCGCGGGCGAGGAGAAGCGCGCCATCCTGGACACCTACACCAAGGAGCATTCCGCGGAGTACCAGTCGCAGGCGCCCATCGACCTCGCCCGGCGCATGCGCGACCGGATCGGCGATCCGTCGCAAGTGGAGTCCATCGTGCTCCACACGTCGCACCACACCCACGTGGTCATCGGCACCGGCTCGAACGACCCGCAGAAGTTCGATCCGAAGGCCTCGCGCGAGACCCTCGACCACTCGGTCATGTACATCTTCGCCGTCGCGCTGGAGGACGGCGGCTGGCACCACGAGGACAGCTACGCCCCGGAGCGCGCCGCCCGCCCGTCGACCGTCGAGCTGTGGAACAAGATCTCCACCGTCGAGGATCCCGAGTGGACCCGCCGCTACCACTCGCAGGACCCGAACGAGAAGGCCTTCGGCTGCCGCGCGGAGGTCACGCTGAAGGACGGCACGGTCATCGCCGACGAGCTGGCCATCGCCGACGCCCATCCGCTCGGCGACCGCCCCTTCGCCCGCGAGCAGTACGAGAACAAGTTCCGCGTCCTCGCCGAGGGCATCGTCGACGACGCGGAGCAGGACCGCTTCCTGGAGGCCGCCCGCAACGCGGCCGACCTGGCGCCGGGCGAGCTCGGCCGGCTCGGCTTCGTGCTTTCCGACGACGTGCTCGCCCGCGCCCCGCAGATTCCCGGGGGCATCTTCTGATGGCCGCCGACGCAACTTCTGCCGCAACCTCCGGCGCCGGTTCGCCGTTCAGTCCCGCGGCGAGCCCGGCAGATCGCCGCCGGGCGTTCCGCGACGGGCTGGCCTCCGGGCGCATCCAGCGTTTCGTCGGGGCGATGAACCCGCTGACGGCGCGCCTCATCGAGGACATCGGCTTCGAGGGCGTCTACGTCTCCGGGGCGGTCGTCGCCGCCGACATGGCGCTGCCGGACATCGGGCTGACCACGCTGACCGAGGTGGCCCACCGCGGCCGCCAGGTCGCCCGGGTCACCGGGCTGCCGGTGCTCATCGACGCCGACACCGGGTTCGGCGAGCCCATGTCCGCGGCGCGCACGGTCGTCGAGATGGAGGATGCCGGCATCGCGGGCCTCCACCTGGAGGACCAGGTCAACCCGAAGCGCTGCGGCCATCTCGACGGAAAGGTCGTCGTGCCGGCCGACGAGATGGTGCGGCGCATCGGGGCGGCCGCGGCCGCGCGCAGGGACCCGGACTTCGTCATCTGCGCCCGCACCGACGCCCGCGGAGTGGAGGGCCTCGACTCCGCGATCGATCGTGCCCGCGCCTACGCCGACGCGGGCGCCGACCTCATCTTCACCGAGGCCCTCGCCGACGAGTCCGAGTTCGAGGCGTTCCGCGAAGCCGTCGACGTGCCCCTGCTGGCCAACATGACGGAGTTCGGGAAGTCCGAGCTCATCGACGCCGGAACCCTCGAGCGCATCGGGTACGAGGCCGTCATCTACCCGGTGACCACTCTCCGCGTCGCCATGGGCGCGGTGGAGGAGGCCCTTCGGGACCTCGCCGCCGACGGCACCCAGGCCACCTGGCTCGACCGGATGCAGCACCGCAGCCGGCTCTACGAGCTCAACGGCTACGCCGATTTCAATTCCTTCGATTCCACCCTCTTCACGTACGGAGCCTCCAATGACTGATCACACCCCCGACGTCCGCAAGGGCCTCAACGGCGTCATCGCCGACTACACCGCCGTCTCGAAGGTCATGCCCGAGACCAACTCCCTGACCTACCGCGGCTACGCGGTCCAGGATCTCGTCGCCAACTGCAGTTTCGAGGAGGTCTTCTACCTCCTGTGGAACGGCGAGCTGCCCACCGCCGAGCAGCTGCGCGAGTTCAACGAGAAGGGCCGCTCCTACCGCAGCCTCGATCCGGGCCTGATCGCCCTCATCCACTCGCTGCCGCGGGACTGCCACCCGATGGACGTCATGCGCACCGCCGTGTCCTACATGGGCACCAAGGACCAAGATCACTTCACGCCGGACGCCGAGCACATCACCGAGGTCGGCCACCGCCTGCTGGCCCAGCTGCCGATGGTCCTGGCCATGGACATCCGCCGCCGCGAGGGCAAGGACATCGTCGCCCCCGACCCGTCGAAGTCCGTCGCCGAGAACCTCCTGTCGATGGTCTTCGGCAACGGCTCCGACTCCCCGGCGTCGAACGTCGACGACGTCCGCGATTTCGAGAAGTCGCTGATCCTCTACGCCGAGCACTCCTTCAACGCGTCGACGTTCACCGGCCGCGTGATCACCTCGACCCGCTCCGACGTGTACTCGGCCATCACCGGCGCCATCGGCGCGCTGAAGGGGCCGCTCCACGGCGGCGCCAACGAGTTCGTCATGCACACGATGCTCGAGATCGACGACCCGGACAAGGCCGCGCAGTGGGTCAACGATGCACTGGACAACAAGGACCTGATCATGGGCTTCGGGCACCGCGTGTACAAGAAGGGCGATTCCCGCGTGCCGTCGATGGAGGCCTCCTTCCGGGCCCTGGCCGAGCGCCACGACGGCGCGAAGTGGGTGGCCATGTACGAGAACATGCGCGACGCCATGGACGAGCGGACGGGCATCAAGCCCAACCTCGATTTCCCCGCCGGCCCGGCCTACCACCTGCTCGGTTTCCCGGTGGACTTCTTCACCCCGCTGTTCGTCATCGCCCGCGTCGCCGGGTGGACGGCGCACATCGTGGAGCAGTACCGCGACAACTCGCTGATCCGCCCGCTGAGCGCCTACAACGGCCCGGAGCAGCGCGAGATCGGAAGCCCGTCGGCGGCGTAGAGCCGACGTTCCCGGCCCCGCGCCGGCGGCCCTCCGCGGCCGCCGGCGCGGCGACCATCAGACGAAAAGGAGATTGTGGACAGTGAATCAGGGTACGGGCGCGCCTCCGGCGCATCGCCCCATCCGAAAGATGTTGGTGGCCAATCGCGGTGAAATCGCCGTCCGTGCGTTTCGGGCGGCCGCGGAGATGGGCATCGGCACGGTGGCGGTGTATCCGTGGGAGGACCGCAATGCGGTGCACCGCGCGAAGGCCGACGAATCGCACCAGATCGGCGAGGAGGGCCATGCCGTCCGCGCTTACCTGGACGTCGGGGCCATCGTGGAGGCGGCCCGCGGCGCGGGCGCCGACGCCGTGTACCCCGGTTACGGTTTCCTCAGCGAGAACGCCGATTTCGCCAGGGCGTGCGCCGGGGCCGGGCTGACGTTCATCGGCCCGGACCCGGAGGTCCTCGATCTCACGGGGGACAAGGCGGCGGCCGTCGCGGCGGCCGGGGCGGCGGGCTTGCCGACGCTCGCGTCGTCCGAGCCCACCGACGACCTCGATGCGCTCGCGGACGCCGCGCGGGGGATGACGTTCCCGCTGTTCGTCAAGGCCGTCGCCGGCGGCGGCGGGCGCGGCATGCGGTTCGTGGGCGGTCCGGATGAACTGGCCTCCGCCGCGGCCGCGGCCTCCCGCGAGGCGCTGGCGGCGTTCGGCGACGGCACCGTGTACCTGGAGGAGGCTGTCATCGAGCCGCGCCACATCGAGGTGCAGATTCTCGGCGATGCCACCGGCGAGGTCATCCACCTGTACGAGCGCGATTGTTCCGTGCAGCGCCGGCACCAGAAGGTCGTGGAGATCGCCCCGGCCCCGGACCTCGACCCCGATTTGCGCGACCGCATCTGCGCGGACGCCGTCGCGTTCGCGCGCGACATCGGCTACCGCGGGGCCGGCACCGTCGAATTCCTCGTCGATGCCTCGGGGCGCCACGTGTTCATCGAGATGAACCCGCGCATCCAGGTCGAGCACACCGTCACCGAGGAGATCACCGACGTCGACCTCGTCGCCGCGCAGCTGCGCATCGCGGCGGGGGAGACCCTCGCGGACCTCGGTCTCGCGCAGGACGGGATCCGGATCCGCGGCGCCGCCCTGCAGTGCCGCATCACCACGGAGGACCCGGCCAACGATTTCCGCCCGGACACCGGCCGCATCACAGTCTACCGGTCGCCCGGCGGCGCGGGCGTGCGCCTGGATTCCGCGGCGCAGCTCGGCGGAGAGGTGTCCCCGCACTTCGATTCGATGCTGGTGAAGCTCACCTGCCGCGGCAAAGATTTGCCCGCCGCGGTGGCCCGGGCGCGCCGGGCGCTCGCCGAGTTCCGCATCCGCGGCGTCGCCACGAACCTCGGTTTCCTGCGGGCGCTGCTGGAGGAACCCGATTTCCTCAGCGGGCGGGTCAGCACCTCCTTCATCGCCGACCACCCGGCCCTGCTCGCGGGCCGGCCGTCGGCCGACCGGGCGTCGAAGCTGCTCAACTACCTCGTCGACGTCACCGTCAACCAGCCCAACGGTCCGCGCCCGGACGCCGTGCGGCCCTCCACGAAACTCCCCGCCGTAGATTTGTCGCAGCCCCCGCCGCCGGGGTCGCGCCGGCTGCTCCGCGAACTGGGGCCCGAGGGGTTCGCCCGCCGGCTCAGGCGGAGCGATGCCGTCGCGGTCACGGACACCACCTACCGCGATGCGCACCAATCGTTGCTCGCGACACGTCTGCGCACGTCGGGTCTGGAGCGGGCCGCCGCGCATTCGGCGCGCCTGCTGCCGGGGATCTGGTCGGCCGAGGTGTGGGGCGGCGCCACCTACGACGTCGCGCTGCGCTTCCTGCACGAGGACCCGTGGGAGCGGCTCGACCGCATCCGCGCGGCCATGCCGGACACGTGCCTGCAGATGCTCATCCGCGGCCGCAACACCGTCGGCTACGCGCCGTACCCGGCCCCGGTGGTCGACGCCTTCGTCGCCGAAGCCGCCGAATCGGGCATCGACGTGTTCCGCGTCTTCGACGCCCTCAACGACGTCGAGCGGATGCGCCCCGCGATCGATGCGGTGCGGGCCACCGGCACGTCGGTCGCCGAGGTCGCGCTCGCGTACACCGGGGACCTGTCCGACCCGGCCGAGGACCTCTACACGTTGGACTACTATCTCCGCCTCGCGGAGAAGGCGGTCGACGCGGGCGCCCACGTGCTGGCCATCAAGGACATGGCCGGTCTGCTGCGGCCGTCGGCGGCCGTCACCCTCGTGCGTTCGCTGCGCTCGGAGTTCGACCTGCCGGTCCACGTCCACACCCACGACACCGCCGGTGGGCAGCTGGCCACCTATCTGGCGGCCATCGAAGCCGGAGCGGACGCCGTCGACGTGGCCGCGTCGCCGCTGGCGGGCACCACCAGCCAGCCTTCCATGGCGGCGTTGGTGGCGGCGCTGGCGCACACGGGCCGCGACACCGGCATCGACCTGGCCGCCGTGCAGTCCATGGAGCCGTACTGGGAGGCGGTGCGCGCCATCTACGCGCCGTTCGAATCCGGCATCCCCGGACCCACCGGCCGCGTTTACGACCACGAGATCCCCGGCGGGCAGCTGTCCAACTTGCGCACCCAATCCGGCGCACTCGGCCTCGCGGACAGGTTCGAGCAAGTGGAGGACGCCTACGCGGGCGTGAACCGGATCCTCGGCCGCCCGCCGAAGGTGACGCCGTCGTCGAAGGTCGTCGGCGACCTGGCCCTCCAGCTCGTCGCGGCGGGCGTCGGAGCCGAGGAGTTCGCGGACGACCCCGGCATCATCGACCTGCCGGATTCCGTCCTCGGGTTCCTCCGCGGCGATCTCGGCGTGCCGCCCGGGGGATGGCCGGAGCCGCTGCGCGGCCGCATCCTCGACGGCCGCACCGTGCCGCCGGAGCCGGCGATCGACGTGGATCCGGGCGATGAGCGGATCTTGGCGGCGGGCGCCGGCGCCGGGGGAGAGGGCCGCGCCGAATTGCGCGGCACACTCGACCGGATCCTTTTCCCCGGACCGGCGAAGGAATTCCGGGAGCACCGGGACGCCTACGGGGACGTGTCGGTGCTCACCGCCACGCAGTTCTTCTACGGGCTCCGGGAAGGAGAGGAAACCGTCGTCCACCTGGATGGCGGCGTGGACCTCATCGTCCGGCTGGAATCGTTGTCCGGCCCGGACGGGAAAGGCCTGCGCACCGCGATGTGCACGGTCAACGGCCAGCTGCGGCCCGTCACGGTCCGGGACCGCTCCGTGGAGACGGCAACTCCCCAGCGCGAGCGCGCGGATGAGTCGAATCCGGGCCACGTCGCGGCGCCGTTCGCGGGTGTCGTCACCGTCACCGCCGAACCGGGCACCCGGGTGTCCAAGGGCGACCAGGTCGGCGGCATCGAGGCGATGAAGATGGAGGGCGCGATCTCCGCGCCCTGCGACGGCGTCGTCGAGCGGGTGGCCCTCACCGGCCCGACGCGCGTCGAGGGCGGCGACCTCCTGCTCGTGGTGGCCCCGGCGGAGTAGCGCCTGCCGCTCGTCCGCTCGTCGACCCGGCGGGGCGGTGTCTGCCGCTCGTCCGCTCGTCGACCCGGTCGGGTGGCGCCTACCGCTCGTCGACCCGGCTGGGCGGTGCCTACCGCTCGTCGACGGGGCGCGTCTGGCCCTGGTGCCCGGGGAACGGGCGCGGCGCCATGGGTTTACGCCCCAGGTACCCCTCGATCCAGCGGCCCACGACGTGCTTGGCGGCGTCCGCCGCGTCGGCGACGGTCACCGGCTCCAGCGTCGGGTCATCCACCTCGACGACGCGGTCCGGGTCGCCCGCGACGTGGATGACCACCTCGGCGCCGTCGTCGCCGACGAGCGTCACCGCGACTTCCGCCAGCAACTCGATGTTCGTCTGCTCGGCGACGGCCCAGCGGTAGACGCGGTCGTTCTCCCAGTCCGCGCGGGCGTCCTCGAAGTACTCGGGGTAGACGCCGCGGCCATGCGCGATGGTGAGCGCCGGCGCGTCGTCGACGCGGCCGTCCTGGCGCAGCGGGCGGAGATGGAAACGGCCGGCATTGAGTTCCATGGGTTCCATGGGGGCATTCCTCTCATGCGGCGGTGCGTTCAGGGAGGGCGCACCGCGAATCGAACCGCCCGAAAGAGGCGATGTCACTGCCCTCCAGGGTAGTGGAATCGGTTGACGGAATCGGCTGCCGCGGCAACGGCCCGGCGGGCGCGGCGCCGAAAAAAGCGGTCCCCGCCGCACCGGATGGTGCGGCGGGGACCGCCGTGGTTCGTTTCCGGCCGCGGGGCCGGAGGAGTGGAACCTACTTCAGCTCCATCAGGACGTCGCCCTTGCCGACGCCCGCGCCCGCCTCGGCCGCCAGGCCGGTGACGGTGCCCGACTTGTGGGCCTTGACCGGGTTCTCCATCTTCATGGCCTCGAGCACGACCACGGTGTCGCCCTCGTTGACCTCCTGGCCTTCCTCGACCTCGACCTTGATGACGGTGCCCTGCATCGGCGCCACCACGGCGTCACCGGAGGCGGCCTTCTTCGAACCGCCGGAGCGGCGCTTCTTGGCCTTCTTGCGGGCGCCGCCGGCGCCGCCGCCCAGGGCCAGATCGCCCGGCAGAGCGACCTCGACGCGGCGGCCGTCGATCTCGACGGTGACCTTCTGCGACGGCACGGCCTCGTCCTCGTCGACCTCGGAGTCGCCGGCGTACGGCTCGATGGGGTTGTCCCACTCCTCCTCGATCCACTTGGTGTAGACGTCGAACTTCTCGCCGTCGCCGACGAACGCCGGGTTCTCGACGATGTGGCGGTGGAACGGGATGACCGTCGCCAGGCCCTCGACGTTGTACTCGGCCAGGGCGCGCGCGGAGCGGCGGAGGGCCTCGTCGCGGTCCTTGCCCCACACGATCAGCTTGGCCAGCATCGAGTCGAACTGGCCGCCGATGACGTCGCCCTCGCGGATGCCGGTGTCCATGCGGACGCCCGGGCCCGACGGCTCCTCGTACTTGGTGATGGTGCCCGGGGCCGGCATGAAGTTGGTGCCGGCGTCCTCACCGTTGATGCGGAACTCGAAGGCGTGGCCGTGGAGCTCCGGGTCCTCCTTGAGGGTGAGCTCGCGGCCCTCGGCGATGTTGAACTGCTCGCGGACCAGGTCCAGGCCGGTGACCTCCTCGGTGACCGGGTGCTCGACCTGGAGGCGGGTGTTGACCTCGAGGAAGGAGATCAGGCCGTCGGAACCGACCAGGTACTCGACGGTGCCGGCGCCGTAGTAGCCGGCCTCCTTGCAGATCGCCTTGGCGGACTCGCGAAGGCGCTGGTCCTGCTCCTCGGTGAGGAACGGGGCCGGGGCCTCCTCGACCAGCTTCTGGAAGCGGCGCTGGAGGGAGCAGTCGCGGGTGGAGGCGACGATGACGTTGCCGTGCTTGTCGGCCAGGACCTGGCACTCCACGTGGCGGGCCTTGTCCAGGTAGCGCTCCACGAAGCACTCGCCGCGGCCGAAGGCGGCGACGGCCTCGCGGGTGGCGGACTCGAAGAGGTCCTTGACCTCCGACATCTCGTAGGCGACCTTCATGCCGCGGCCGCCGCCGCCGAAGGCGGCCTTGATGGCGATCGGCAGACCGTACTCCTCGGCGAAGGCGACGACCTCGTCGGCGTCCTTGACCGGCTCCTTGGTGCCCGGGGCCATCGGCGCGTCGGCCTTCAGCGCGATGTGGCGCGCGGTGACCTTGTCGCCGAGGGAGCGGATGGACTCCGGCGAGGGGCCGATCCAGATCAGGCCGGCGTTCTCGACGGCCTCGGCGAAGTCGCCGTTCTCGGACAGGAAGCCGTAGCCCGGGTGGATGGCGTTGGCGCCGGACTTCTTGGCGGCGTCGAGGATCTTGTCGAAGACGAGGTAAGACTCCGCGGACGTCTGGCCGCCCAGCGCGAACGCCTCGTCGGCCATCGTCACGAAGGGCGCGTTGGCGTCCGGCTCCGCGTAAACGGCGACCGACGGGATGCCGGCGTCCTTGGCTGCGCGGATGACGCGAACGGCGATCTCGCCGCGGTTGGCGACGAGAACCTTCGTGATCTTCTCGGTGGTCTGCTCGGACACGAAACCCTCCTGTTTTCGTGGGCGCCGGACGGCTCGTCCGACCGGCGTTGGTGCGACAGTCATCGGGGTTCGACGGTTGCGCGCGTCACATGCTTCATGCGCATGTACGGGCTAACACCGTCCAACCCAATACGCCCATTCTGTCACAGGTGGCGGCGGCGGCCTTTGTCGGCCCACCCCACGATGGGGACGCCCCGTGAACTTGAACGACGTTCGACCCGCGCCCCGATTTCGCCCCGATGCTTCCCCCGGGCAAACATCGCATTTCATCGCACGGCCCGAAGCCGCGGGAACCCCCGGAGCGACGCCCTTCCCCGGGGTGCCGAGTCTGGGATGCGCCCGGTTTCGGGGGGATCGCGGCGGGGGTGAATGAGGTTCGGGAACGGAAGCGGCGAACCCGCCCCGATGGCGTCGTCAAGCAAACGAGACGACCCGCGCGTCCGCCCCGTGGCCCACGCCCGCGGCGCCTACGCTTCCGGCGCCTCGCCCGGCTCCATGCCGCGGGCGATGGGCATGCGGATCATGTTGCCCCACTCGACCCACGAACCGTCGTAGTTGCGCACGTTCCCGTGGCCCAGCAGATGATGGAGCACGAACCACGTGTGGGCGGAACGCTCGCCGATGCGGCAGTACACGATCGTCTCGTCGTCCGCGCCGACGCCGGAATAGATGGCCTCCAGCTCCTCGCGCGAGCGGAACCGCGAATTCGGGTGCACCGACTGGTTCCACGGCACGTTGACCGCGGTGGGGATGTGGCCGCCGCGCAGCACTCCCTCCTGCGGGTAATCGACCATGTGCGTGCGGTTGCCGGAGTACTCCTCGGGCGTGCGCACGTCGATGAGGTTGCCCCGGCCCATCATCTCCCGCGCATCGGCGGCATAGGCGCGCAGCGTGGCGTCGTCGCGCTCGACCACCGGGTAATCGGTGCGCGGGTACTCCGGCACCTCGAAGCTGGTGTCGCGCTCCTCGGTCATCCACGCGTCGCGGCCGCCGTTGAGCAGGCGCACGTCCGGGTGGCCGAACAGCTCGAACACCCACAGCGTGTACGCGGCCCACCAGTTGGACTTGTCGCCGTAGACGACCACGGTGTCGTCGCGCGAAATGCCCTTCGAGCGCATGAGTTCCGCGAAAGCCTCGGCGTCGACGTAATCGCGCATCGTCGCGTCGTTGAGGTCGGAATGCCAGTCGATGCGGACCGCGCCCGGGATGTGCCCGATGTCGTACAGCAGCATGTCCTCGTCGGATTCGACGACGCGCAGACCGGGCGAACCCAGGCGGGCGGCCAGCCAATTGCTGGACACCAGGCGCTCGGGGTGCGCGTACTGCTGGAACTGAGGGTGCGGGTCGAACGGGACCGCCATCATTGCTCCTTCGTGAGGGTGCCGCGCCGGCGCGGTCGGCGCATTACGGTGATCACCACCTTACGGCCATCGCCCCGGCCGCCCCCGCACCCGCCCACATGTGCGGCGTGAACTGGCCTTTCCGCACCGGAGGGGGCCGGGGGTGACGGCGGCCGCCATTGGCCCGATGACTTCGCCGCCGAGGTTTTAAAATTATCGCGGAACGTGCACCCACCCCGCGTGTTCCGGGGCCCCGACCAGTACGGGGATTCGGTGCCGGCGACCCCGGCCCCATGCTTTGAAGGAGCAAAAATGCACAAGAAGATCGTCGTCTTCGAGGTCGAGGGCGGATCCGACAAATACTTCGACGGCCATCGCCGCGACACCATGCCCATCGTCGAATCGATCCGGGCCCGGGGCTGGGGCGCCGACGTCGTCTACTACCGCCCGGAGTGGGCCGAGGCGCTGTACTCGCACGTGTCGGCCAACTACGACGGCTACATTTCCCGCGTCAACCCGGGCAACATCCCCGGCGGGGAGAAGGGCTACTTCGAACTGCTGACGCGGCTTTCCGACGACGCCGGCCTGGTCGGCATGTCGACCCCCGAGGAAATGATGGCCTACGGCGCCAAGGACGCGCTGGTGAAGCTCAACGGCACGGACCTGGTGCCCACCGACACCGCGGCCTACTACGACGTGGAGTCGTTCCACGGGACCTTCCCCGCGTCCCTGTCCTACGGCGAGCGGGTGCTCAAGCAGAACCGCGGCTCCACGGGGTCGGGCATCTGGCGCGTGCAGCTGGAGGACAAGGAGCTCGCCGCGACCGTCGAGCCCGGCACCGCCCTGCCGCTCGACACGAAGCTCAAGTGCACCGAGGCCGTGGACAACCACACGGAGATCCGCGAGCTCGGCGAGTTCATGGATTTCTGCGACCAGTACATCGTCGGCGACAACGGCATGCTGGTGGACATGCGTTTCATGCCCCGCATCGTCGAGGGCGAGGTCCGCGTGCTCATGGTCGGCCCGCACCCGGTGTTCGTGGTGCACAAGAAGCCGGCGGCCGGCGGCGACAACTTCTCCGCGACCCTCTTCTCCGGCGCGACGTACACCTACGACAAGCCGGAGGACTGGCGGGAACTCGTGGACCTGTTCGCCGAGGCCCGCCCCGTCATCGCCGAAAAGCTCGGCGGCGACAACATCCCGCTGATCTGGACGGCGGACTTCATGCTCGACGACGCCGAGGACGGCGGCGACGCCTACGTCCTGGGCGAGATCAACTGCTCGTGCGTCGGCTTCACGTCGGAGCTGGACATGGGCATCCAGGAGCTCGTCGCCGACGAGGCCATCAAGCGCGTCACCGAGAGGTTCGGCGCCGAGCAGGCCTCCGCGTAGTTCCCCGCCGGGTACGCGGGGGAGCGGGCCACCGGCGGGTCAGGCGGCCCCCGACGGCCGGTTCCAGAACGCCGAGACGTCCAGGCCCCAACCGGCCAGCGTCCGGCGGATCAGCGGCAGCGACAGCCCCAGCACACTCGACGGGTCGCCGTCGATCCCGTCGATGAACCAGCCGCCGAGTGCTTCGAGGGTGAACGCGCCGGCGCAGCCGAGTGGTTCGCCGGACTCCGCGTAGGCCGCGATGTCCGCGTCCGACGGTTCGCCGAAGCGAACGACGGTCGACACCGCCTCCGTCGCGGAGCGGACGCTCCCGTCGGGCAGCACCGCGGTGATGGAATGACCCGTCACCAGCTCGGCGTCGCGGCCCCGCTGCGCACGCCACCGCCGCACCGTTTCGTCCACGGTGTGCGGCTTGCCGGACAATTCCCCGCCCATCAGCAGCATCGAATCGCACGCGATGACCACCGTCGCACCCGCGCCGGGGGCGGGGGACAGGTCGCCGGCCACCGCGGCCGCCTTCGCCTCCGCGAGCGCCTTGACGACGGTGCCCGCGTCCGCCCCGCGAGCGGCCAACTCGTCGAGGATCGCGTCCTCGTCGACCTCCGGCGGCGACACCTCCGGTTCGACGCCCGCCGAACGCAGGACCATCAGGCGGGACGGGGAACTGGAGGCCAAGACGATGCGGTGGGCGTGTTCCGTGCTCATGGCAGACAACGGTAGCGGGTCGAAACGGCGAAACCGCCGCCTCCCCGGTGAAGGGGAGACGGCGGCGTCGTCGCAAAGCGGGCGCGCGGGGCGCCCCGCGGCCCAGTGGAAGTGGCGCCGGGGGAAGTGGCGCCGGGGGAAGTGGCCCAGCGGAAGCGGCCCGGTGGAGCGGCCCAGCGGAAGCGGCCCCCGGGGAAGCTGCCTAGTAGAACTGGACGTTCTGGAAGCTGCCCGGGTTGAAGCTCAGCGGCTGCTGCAGGCGCTCGTCCAGGTTGCCCCACTGATTGCGGGGGCCCTTCGGGCCGGCGTCGGCGGCGCCGTTGGCCATGCCGGCGAACAGCACGGCCAGCGTCGCGACCTGCGCATCGGTCGGATTGCCCTTGAGGACCTTGAGGAACGGGGCCTTGGCGGCCTCCTGCCCCTCGGCGTTGTCGGCGGTGGTGTCGGTGGCGTTATCGGTCACAGCGGAATGTTCCCATGCTTCTTGGCGGGCACGTTGACGACCTTGCGGTCGAGCAGGCGCAGGCCCTCGATGATCTGGCCGCGGGTCTCCGACGGCGGGATGACGGCGTCGATGAAGCCGCGCTCGGCGGCCATGTACGGGTTGACCAGGGTCTCCTCGTACTCGGCCTCGTACTCCTTCTGCACCGCGGCGACGTCCTTGCCCTCCGCGGCGGCGGCCTTCAGCTCCTTGCGGTAGATGAAGCCCACGGCGCCCGACGCGCCCATGACGGCGATCTGGGCCGTCGGCCACGCCAGGTTGATGTCGGCGCCCATGTCCTTGGAGCCCATGACGCAGTACGCTCCGCCGTACGCCTTGCGGGTGATGACCGTGATCTTGCCGACGGTCGCCTCGGCGTAGGCGTACAGCAGCTTCGCGCCGCGGCGGATGATGCCGTCGAACTCCTGCGACGTGCCCGGCAGGAAGCCCGGGACGTCGACCAGCATGATGATCGGGATGTTGAAGGCGTCGCAGGTGCGCACGAAGCGCGCGGCCTTCTCCGACGCCTTGATGTCCAGGCAGCCGGCGAACTGGATCGGCTGGTTGGCCACGAAGCCGACCGAGCGGCCCTCGACGCGGCCGAAGCCGATGACGACGTTCTGCGCGTAGTCCTCCTGGATCTCCAGGAAGTCGCCGTCGTCCACCAGGCGGGTGATGACGTCCTTGATGTCGTACGGCTGGTTCGGGGAATCCGGGATCAGCGTGTCGAGCTCGAGGTCCGTCTCGTTGATGTTGTCGGCGATGGAGCCCTCGAACGGCTCGGCCTCCATGCGCGGCGGCTCGGCGCGGTTGTTCGACGGCAGGTAGCCGACCAGCTCCTGGACGAAGGACAGGGCGTCCTCGTCGTCGGAGGCGGTGTAGTGCGAGGTGCCCGAGGTGGCCATGTGGGTGCCGGCGCCGCCGAGCTCCTCCTGGGTGACCTCCTCGCCCGTGACCGTCTTGATGACGTCCGGGCCGGTGATGAACATCTTCGAGGTGCCGTCGACCATGACGATGAAGTCGGTCAGGGCCGGGGAGTACACGTGGCCGCCGGCGCAGGCGCCCATGATCAGCGAGATCTGCGGGATGACGCCCGAGGCCTGGGTGTTGCGGAAGAAGATCTGGGAGTACAGGCCCAGGGAGACGACGCCCTCCTGGATGCGGGCGCCGGCGCCCTCGTTGATGCCGATGATCGGCACGCCGGTCTTGATGGCCAGGTCCATGATCTTGACGATCTTCTCGCCGTAGACCTCGCCGAGCGCGCCACCGAAGATCGCGCCGTCCTGGGAGAACACGCAGACCTTGCGGCCGTCGATGGTTCCGTAGCCGGTGACCACGCCATCGGTGACCGGACGCCGTGAGTCCAGGCCGAAGTTCTTGGAGCGGTGGCGGGCCAGGGCGTCGATCTCGACGAAGGAACCGTCGTCGAGGAGGAACTCGATGCGCTCGCGGGCGGTGAGCTTGCCGTTGTCGTGGACGCGATCGATGGACGCCTGGCCCATGGGGGCCTGGGTCTCGGCGAGGCGCGCGCGCAGATCGGCGAGCTTGCCAGCGGTGGTGGACTTGTCCGGCTCGTTGCCGGTGGAGGTGTTTGCGGCAGTCGTCATGTTCACGAGTCTACGTTCAGGGAACTTCGGTACGGGAAATGGGGGCAACCGGCGTTCGCTTTGGGGAGTATCGGGGGGCGTCGCGGGGGTGGCCGGAAAACGCTCCGGCCACCGCCCCGCGGGCGGCCGCTACAGCGGCATGTTGCCGTGCTTGCGGGCGGGCCAGGAGACCTTCTTGTCGCGGAGCAGGCGCAGGTTGCGGGCGATGCGGGTGCGGGTCTCCGACGGGAGGATGACCTCGTCGATGAGCCCGCGCTCGGCGGCGAGGTACGGGTTGAGCATGTGGTCCTCGTAGGCCTGCTCGTACTCCTTGACCAGCTCCGACGCGTCGCCGTCGCGCTCGAGCGCGGCCTTGATCTCGCGGCGGTGCAGGAAGCCCACGGCGCCGGCGGCGCCCATGACGGCGATCTGCGCGGTCGGCCACGCCAGGTTCAGGTCGGCGCCCAGGCCCTTGGAGCCCATGACGCAGTACGCGCCGCCGTAGGCCTTGCGCATGGTCACGGTGATCTTCGGGACGGAGGCCTCGGCGTAGGCGTACAGCAGCTTCGCGCCGCGGCGCAGGATGCCCTGGTACTCCTGGTCCGAGCCGGGCAGGAAGCCCGGGACGTCGACGAGCAGGACCAGCGGGATGTTGAAGGCGTCGCAGGTGCGCACGAAGCGCGCGGCCTTCTCGGAGGCGTCGATGTCCAGGCAGCCGGCGAACTGCAGCGGCTGGTTGGCCACGAAGCCGACCACGCGGCCCTCGATGCGGCCGAACGCGATGACGACGTTGTCGGCGCGGCCCTCCTGGATCTCCATGAAGTCGCCGTCGTCGGCGATGGCGCCGATGACGTCGCGGACGTCGTACGGCTGGGACGGGTTGTCGGGGATGATCGAGTCGAGGGCGAGGTCGTCCTCGTTGACCTCGTGGTCGAAGTCGTCCTCGATAATCTCCGGGATGACCCGGTTGTTGTCCGGCAGGTGGTCGAGGAGGTCGCGGACCCAGTCGAGGGCGTCCTCGTCGTCGGTGGCGGTGTAGTGGGTGTTGCCCGCCAGCTCCATGTGGGTGGTCGCGCCGCCCAGCTCTTCCTGGCTGATCTCTTCGCCGGTGACGGTCTTGATGACGTCGGGGCCGGTGACGAACATGCGCGAGGAGTTCTCCACCATGACCACGAAGTCGGTCAGGGCGGGGGAGTAGGCGTTGCCGCCGGCGCAGGCGCCGAAGATGACGGAGATCTGGGGGACGACGCCGGAGGCCTTGACGTTGTAGTGGAAGGTCTGGGCGATGTAGTCGAGGGACACGGCGCCGTCCTGGATGCGGGCGCCGGCGCCCTCGTACAGGCCGACGATCGGGCGGCCGGTCTTGATGGCCAGCTGCTGCAGCTTGACCATCTTCTCGCCGTAGACCTCGCCGAGGGCGCCGCCGAAGACGGTGCCGTCCTGCGAGAAGACGCAGACCTCGCGGCCGTCGACGGTGCCCCAGCCGGTGACGATGCCGTCGGTGGCGGGGCGCTTGGCGTCCATGCCGAAGTCCTTGGTGCGGTGGCGGGCCAGCGCGTCGGTCTCGACGAAGGAGCCCTCGTCGAGGAGGTGCGCGATGCGGTCGCGCGCGGTCATCCGGCCCTTGTCGCGGACCTTCTGGTGCGCGGCGGGGCCGACGGGCATGGTGGCCTCGGCGCGGCGGCGGAGCAGGTCCTCGTTCTTCGCCGCGGTGGTCTGCGGCGGGCGGTCGTCGCCGAACTCGGCGGCGGACGCGGCGGCGGTGTCCTGATCGGCGGGGAGCAAACGTGAGGAGAAGGTCATGTTTGAGGAAGATAGCGTTTGGGAGCGAAAAGGTGAAGCCAACGTTGTGTGACAAATGTCACTTGCCAAAACCGTAACTTGCTGGATGGGGAACAGCGTTTTCCATACGTCCAGGTCACGGGAAAATAACGGGATCATAACGGCCGCGGTCGAACGCCGGAATTTTTCGCGTTCGGGTTGATCCGCACCCCCGGCTAGACTGCGTTGCCATGAGCCATGACCCCCGATCCCCGTTGGATTCCGCCGCGTTGCGCGCCGCCCTGCCGCGGTGGCGCCGGGTGCTGGCCGTGGAGTCGACGGGTTCCACGAACGTCGACGTCACGCGCATGGTGGCGGAGGGCGCGCCGGACCGCGTGGCCCTGGTCGCCTCCGAGCAGACCGCGGGCCGCGGCCGCCTGTCCCGTTCGTGGACGGCCCCCGCGGGCGCGTCCATCGCGGCGTCGGCCCTGTTCCGGCCCGAGGGCGTGCGGCCGGAGGACCTCGGCCTGCTGCCGCTGGTCGCGGGCTTGGCCGTGGTGGACATGGTCCGCGATGTCGCGGGGCTGCCGGTCGCGGGCGAGGGGGAGGGGCTTGACGACGACGCCGCGGCGCGCCCCGAGGTCGGCCTGAAGTGGCCCAACGATGTCCTGCTCGGCGGCCGCAAGCTTTGCGGCATCCTCGTCGAGGCCGCGTCGATCGCCCCGCCTGCGCTGGTGGTGGGCATCGGTGTCAACGTGGATCTGCGCGAGGACGAGCTGCCCGTGCCGCATGCGACGTCGCTGGCCCTGGCGGGGGCATCCAATCTGGACCGCACGAAGCTGGCGGCGGGCCTGCTCGACGCCCTCGACCGCCGCGAACGGCAGTGGCGCTTCAACCGGGAGGCCATGATGGCCGATTACCGCGCCACCTGCCTGACCCTGGGCACCCGCGTGCGAGTGGAGCTGCCGGGCGGCGGCGACGTGGTCGGCGAGGCCGTGGGCATCCTCGACGACGGTGAGCTGGTCGTGCGCGACGGCGACGGCGTGGAACGCACCGTCACCGCCGGCGACGTGCGGCACCTCCGCTCCGCCGACGGCGGGTACGCCGGGGAGGCCGCGAAGTAGGCATGGCGTTTCCCTGGGATGAGATGGACGACGACGAAGACGTCCTGGTGGACACCAACCCGGTGTTCGGCCGGCTGACCTGGCCGTTGCTGGAACTCGCGGCGATCACGGGCGTGATCTGGCTGCTCATCGGGTTCATCGACTCGCCCCGCATCGCGCCGGGCGATCTCGCGGGCCTGCGCGACTTCCTCTTGATGATGTGGCCGATCCTGGTCGCGTGGCGCGTCGTCAAGCCCGCCCTGGAGTGGCTGGGCGAGCGGTTCGTGCTGACGGACCGGCGGATCATCCTGCGGCGGGGGCTGCTGCGGCCGCGCGTGGTGACCGTCGATCTGCGCACCGTGCACGGCGTCGACCGGCGCGGCAACGTCCTGCAGCTGCGGGTGTCGCCGTTCGGGCCGCCGATGGCGATCCGGGACGTCCCCGCCACCCGCAAGGTGGCGAAGATGGTCCACCGCATGACCTGACGGCGCTCATCCGTTCGCGGCGGATTCCCCGGCCAATCTGTATCGCTGATTCGGCGATTGCAGTGGTTCGGTGGGCTCCAGCACGCCCTCGCGTTGCAACTGGGTGATCATGGGATTCAACTGGCCTTCGCTGAGTCCCGTCAGGTCCCGGATTTCCGCCCTGGATCGGGGCGATGGTGATTTCGCCAGGGCCGAGACGATCAACTCCCTCTTGGCTTCCGAGGAAATCCGGGTCCGTTGGGCGGAGGGTTCTCCGGGGTACCGTGGCGTGCCCGATGGCACCGGATCCGGTGCGTCGGGCCGGACGTATACGGTCGAGCCCCGCTCTCCCCGCGTCTTGGCGAGTCCGAATCTGACCAGTTCCTGCAGTTGGCGCCTCGCCTCGACGGAGTCCATCGTCGGGAACTCCGCGCGGAACCCGCCGTTCGTGATTTCCCTTCCGTTATGGAGGGCGACGATCGCAACGCGTTGCCCGATGGTCAAGTGGGGGAGCTGGGGAATCGAATGCAACCATTCGAGTTCGTCCGCGGACAGCAACGAAGTGGACGAAAGATCCGCGTCGAATGAAATGACCCGATCGCGGAAGCGGGGCGCGGACAAGTGCGCTTCCTGGAGCGCGCGGCGGATGGCCGGTATGCCCGTGGCGCTCGCTTCCACCACTCGATTCCCGTCGGCGGTCGTGATCGATCTGCACATTTCGTACAGGACCGGGTTTCGCGCGCTCGGGGGCGTCGTGCCAAGCTGCCGTTCCGTCAAACCCCACAGGCCGCCCGGGTTCGTCACGAGCACGTTCCCCGGCCGCCGGACGACGTTCACGTACTTGGTGAGCGAGGCCGGAGATAGATCCCGGTGGACCAGAGCGTTGGCGACCACCTCGCGCAGCGCCACCAAAGGCAGTTCCGGGACGTTTCGGCCATGGCCCGTCGTCGCATCGAAAACGACCGTCGAGCCGATGTTCTCCACGATCCATTCCACGGTCGACTCGAGTAGGTCAGGTATGGGGCCCGCGAATTCCCGTTGATTGCGCAGCCGCACCCCCGGCGTTTCGTCGGGCCCCGGGAGGGCCCGTGCCTTCACCGACAGCGTGGGAAAAAACTGTTGCGGATGGATCCCCAGTGCGTACAGCGCCGCCATGGTCGGATTCCCGCTCTCGGGGTCGATGACGTTCGTCCTGACCAAGAGCTCGTGGCGGTCCATGCCCCTTAGGCGGGGCGCCCGGGATCGCTGTTGGCTCAGGTACTCCTCCAGCAATCTCGGATCCAGGTCGGAGTCGACGTCGGCGCCGGCCACCGGTTTCCTGTCGAACCGGGGAGGTTCCATCTGCGCGAGAATGACCCGGACTTCTGGTTCGCTGAGTTCGTAGTCGCCGTCTGCCGAGCGAATGAATGCGGGCCCGTTCTTTCCCACCCTGAACGGCCGCAAGGATGGGTCCTGGGGTGGAACGATGCACGCGACGACGTTCCGGTGCTCGACCTCATGGACTTCCACCGCCCCAAGCTGCAACGGCGGATGCAAACGGTGCCGAGCCTTGGATCCCAATTGCTCCATGAGGGCCTTAGGGTCGGCGACGCCCGGCACGTCGATTCCGCCTTCGTTCTCTGATACTCCGAGGAGGATCAGACCGCCTTCGGGCATGTTCGCGAACGCGCTGAGGGTTTCGTCCAGCGAGCCCGGGAATCCGCCGTCGGCGCTTTTCGCTTCGATGTTCCAGGTGTCCCCGCCAATTGCGCGGAGGTACTCGATCTGAGCGGGAACATCGATGCTGTTCATGCTTGCAGCATACTTCCTTCTTGCATGGAAGCTCTGATGGATGCGGGGAGTATCAGAGCTTCCATCAGAGATGGGGGTGCGGCGGAGCCCGCCGCACCTCCGCCGCCTCCGTCCCCTACCGCTTCCGGTAGAGCTGCTTGACCTGGTACTCCGGCTCGGAGGTGACCAGGATGCCCAGGTGGCGGAAGATGCCCTCGTCCACGGAACCGAGGATGGTCGTGGTGTGGGCGTCGCAGCCGCGCAGGTTCGCCAGCTCGTCGAGCGCGCGGCGGGCGTTGTCGTCGCCGTCGGCCGAGACGGACAGCGCGATGAGCACCTCGTCGGTGTGGAGGCGCGGGTTGCGGCTGCCCAGGTGGCGGGTCTTCAGCGTCTGGATCGGCGCGATCGACGACGGCGCGAGCAGGTCCACGCGCGGGTCGATGCCGGCCAGGTGTTTCAGGGCGTTGAGCAGCATCGCGGCGGAGCAGCCCAGCAGCGGGGAGGTCTTGCCCACGATGATCTCGCCGTCGGCCAGCTGGATCGACGACGCGGGGGCGCCGGTGGCCGCCGCCAGCTCCAGGGCCGGCTCGACGACCGGCCGGGAGCGGCGGTTGAGGCCCAGCTTGCCCATGATGATGGCGATCCGGTCCGAGACGATCGGGTCCGCCTCGTCGCGGCGCTCGTCGACCAGCGCCTTGTAGTAGCGGCGGACCACCTCCTGCTCGGCGGCGTGGCGGCACACGTCGTCGTCGGAGATGGCGAAGCCTGCCATGTTCACGCCCATGTCCGTCGGTGACTCGTAGGGCGAGCGGCCCGAAATGAGCTCCAGCAGGTGCTTGAGCAGCGGGAAGACCTCGACGTCGCGGTTGTAGTTGACCGCCTGCTCGCCGTGGGCGGACAGGTGGAACGGGTCGATCATGTTGACGTCGTCGAGGTCGGCGGTGGCGGCCTCGTACGCCATGTTCACCGGGTGACCGAGCGGCAGGTTCCAGATGGGGAACGTCTCGAACTTCGCGTAGCCGGAGGGGGTGCCCCGCACGTGCTCGTGGTAGATCTGCGACAGGCAGGTGGCCAACTTCCCGGAGCCGGGGCCCGGGGCGGTGACCACGACGACGTCGCGGGTGGTTTCGGCGTATTCGTTGCGGCCGAAGCCGTCCTCGCCGACGATCTTCTCGGCGTCGGCCGGGTACCCGGGGATGATGTAGTGCAGCGACACCTTCATGCCCAGGCGCTCGAGGCGGGTGCGGAACGCCGCGGCGGCCGCGTTGCCTTCCTCGTATTGGGTGAGCACCACGTGCTCGGTGAGGAACCCCCGCTCGCGGAAGACGTCGACCAGCCGCAGCAGATCCTCCTCGTAGGGGATGCCCAGGTCGGCGCGGACCTTGTTGCGCTGCAGGTCCCGGGCGTTGATGCACACCAGGATCTCCATGTCGTCCTTGATGCGCTCGAGCATGGCGATCTTGTTGTCCGGCGTGAAGCCGGGCAGGACGCGGGAGGCGTGCATGTCGTCGAAGAGCTTGCCGCCCATTTCCAGGTACAGGCGGCCGCCCACGGATTCGCGGCGCCTGCGGATGTGCTCGGATTGGAGGTTGATGTACTGGTCGCGATCGAATCCCACGGCATGAACCTGCATGGGCACCAATCCTAGCCGCCCCGGGAACGGTCGCCGGGGCGGGCGCCGTCGAGGGGCGGTGCCGGGGCGCCGCCTATGATGGATGCGTGACCGCACCGGAGAACAGCCAGAACGAATCCGCCGACCGTCCCGTGCCCGCCAATCCGGCGCACGCGCCGGGCATGCCCGTCGTCGCCGTCATCGGCGATGGCCAGCTGGCCCGCATGATGCAGACCGCCGCCATCGAGATCGGCCAGTCCGTGCGCCTGCTGGCGGGGTCCCGCGATTCCTCGGCCGCCCAGATCTGCCGCGACGTGGAGCTGGGGGATTACCGGGAGCTGGAGGACCTGCGCCGGGCCGCGCGCGTTCGCGCCGACGGCACGATCCGCCCGGTCGACGCCGTGACCTTCGACCACGAGCACGTGCCCACCGAGCACCTCCGCGCGCTGCAGGCCGACGGCATCTCCGTCCAGCCCGGCCCGGATGCGCTGGTGCATGCGCAGGACAAGCTGGTCATGCGCCGGAAGCTGCGGGAGATCGGCGCCCCGGTGCCGCCGTTCGCCGCCATCGAGTCGGTCGACGATGCCCGCGGCTTCTCGGAGGCCGTCGGCGGCGAGGTCTGCCTGAAGGCCCGCCGCGGCGGTTACGACGGCCACGGCGTGTGGTTCCCGGACGCCGATGAGCTGCCCGGTCTCGTCGAAAAGCTGCTGGCGGACGGGGTCCCGCTGATGGCGGAGAAGAAGGTCGACCTCTCCCGCGAGCTGTCCGCGATGTGCGCCCGCACGCCGTCCGGCGAGGTCGCGGCCTGGCCGGTCGTGGAATCGGTGCAGCGCGACGGCATCTGCGTGGAGGCCATCGCCCCCGCTCCGGGGCTTGGCGACGGCCTGGCGTCGCGCGCCCGCGACCTTTCCGTGCGCATCGCCGAAGAACTCGGTGTGACGGGAGTGCTGGCGGTGGAGCTGTTCGAGACGCGGGATGCCGCGGGGCAGCCGGAGATCTACGTCAACGAGCTGGCCATGCGCCCGCACAACACCGGCCACTGGACGCAGGACGGGGCGGCGACCGGCCAGTTCGAGCAGCACATGCGCGCCGTGCTTGACTACCCGCTCGGCGACGTCGCCCCGACCGCGGCGGTGACCGTGATGGCCAACGCCCTCGGCGCCGATGAGGACCCGGACATGCCCATGCGCGAGCGCTTCGCCGCGGTGTGGCGCCGCTTCCCGCACGCGAAGATCCACTGGTACGGCAAGGGATACCGCGCCGGCCGCAAGCTCGGGCACGTCAACGTCCCGGGCCGGGATGGTTCGCCCGAGGGCGTCGCGGCGACGCGGCGCGAGGCGGACCTGGCGGCGGGCTACATCGTCACCGCGGTGTGGGCCGACGGGTACGTGGAGAAGTAGAGCCGGCGCCGGACGGAGCCGGCACTGAACGGAACCGGCACGAAACAGAACCGGCACGAAGCACACGAAGCAGAGGATGGGAAACATGACCGCGAAGTTGAATGGCGTCGACGGGCCGCTGGTCGGCCTGATCATGGGCAGCGACTCCGACTGGCCGACCATGCAGCCGGCCGCCGAGGCGCTGGCCGAATTCGGCGTGCCCTTCGAAGTGGGCGTCGTGTCCGCCCACCGCACCCCGGAGCGGATGCTCGATTACGCGAAGTCGGCGGCCGGGCGCGGCCTGAAGGTCATCATCGCCGGCGCCGGCGGGGCCGCCCACCTGCCGGGGATGGTGGCGTCGGCGACGCCGCTGCCGGTCATCGGCGTGCCGCGCGCGCTGGAGAACCTCGAGGGCATGGATTCGCTGCTGTCCATCGTGCAGATGCCCGGCGGCGTGCCCGTGGCCACCGTCGGCGTGGGCGGTGCGAAGAACGCCGGCCTGCTGGCCGTGCGCATCCTCTCCGCCGGCCACCCCGAGCTCGTCGAGGCGATGGAGAAGTACCAGGCCGACATGCGCGACGCCGTGCTGCGGAAGGACAAGAACCTCCGCGACAGCCTCATGGGGGAGTAGGGGCCGGCACCGGACCCGGGCCCGTGCCCCCGGGCGCCGCGCCCCGGGCGCCGACCGCTCACGCTCCGCCTACCGACCGCAGCCTCGCGTGGACAACCACGCGAGCGCCGCGGTTTTCGCGTCTTCGGGGGACTGCCCCGTCACCTCGTCGGGTTCGACGGGGTCGTCCATGTGGACGGCGCCCGTGCGGTCCCGGTCCTTGGCCACGGTGAGCATGAGCTTCGCGCCGCCCGGGAATTCATGGGTCATGTTCGCGGAGGCGTAGCCGGCGGTCGGGGCGCCGAAGGACCGCGAGCCGTCCAGGCCGCGGAACGTCAGCATCGTGGCCTCTCCGGAGCTGGCGGTGCCGCCGTCGACGAGCACCGCCACGGGGATCTCCGCCTTCGGGCCGGCGTCGACGGTGATGTTGGAGCCGCCGCCCTGGATCGAACCGCCCGTCAGCGTCACCGCCGTGGAGTAGCCGCGGCCGTCGAACCACAGCAATTCACCGTCGGGGAGCAGCGCCGACAGTCCCGCGACCATCGGCCCCATGTCGCCGCCGTTGTTGCCGCGCAGGTCCACGATGGCGCCGCAGGCACCGGCCTTCACCTCGCGGGCAATGCCGGAGGCGAGGGCATCGGCGTAGCGCTGGGACTCCGGGCCGCCGCCGTCGCCGCCATGCGTGGGGACGGTGGCCGTGAGCACGCGCGCCCCATCGCCGTCGCCATTGCCGCCGTCACCGGTGCCGCCCTCGCCCTGCGCCGGCTCGGACGTCACGGTCGGTTCCGCGTCCGCGGAACCCGAGCCCCCGGTGCCGTTGCCGCCGTCGGGGCGGAGCACCTTGGAGTGCTTGCCGCCCGCCGCGTTGATCGCCAGGTCGAGCGCCGGCCACGTGTCCGAATAGTCCTTGAGATCGGCGGAGTCGAGCATCCGCTCGGCCTCGGCCCGCGCCTCGGCGAACTCCGGTGAATCGCCGTGGATGCCCTGGCCCTCCATGAGGTCCAGGGCGGCCGACGCGTACCGTTCGGGCGACGGCGGAACCAGGAAGATGGGTTTGCCGGTGAGCATCGCGCCCATCGTCGGGCCGAGCACCCACACGAGTGCGAACCCGGCCACGACGAGGACGGCGGCGATGCCTCCGAGCCATGCGAGGATTTTCGTGCG
Source organism: Corynebacterium hansenii (assembly GCF_030408795.1). Classification (NCBI taxonomy): domain Bacteria; kingdom Bacillati; phylum Actinomycetota; class Actinomycetes; order Mycobacteriales; family Corynebacteriaceae; genus Corynebacterium; species Corynebacterium hansenii. Next base: position 2,518,902 of record NZ_CP047211.1, on the reverse strand, counting down.
CTTCTTCATGCCCCCCATCCGAGCACGGCGGAGGTCCCGGCGCATCCGACCACGGTCTGATGTTCGGGCCGGGCGCCGCCGCGGCTACGCCATGGTGCGCCACTTCCGCCAGATCGCCACGTCGACGATGACGAAGACCAGCAGCGCGAAACTGAGCGCCACCGACGGCTCCCCGACGGCGATGCGGTAGACCGCCCAACCTCCGACGACGAGGGTCCAGAAAAACATGAACCCCGCCACCGCCTCCACCCGCATCCTGCGGGCCTTGGCGTCGTGGTGGGGCTGGTGCATTCCGGTCATGTGAAGTCAGTCTAGGCGGTGCACGCGGTGCGGCGGGCCGTCGTCAAGCGGAAACCCTCACGCCTTCACGCCGCCGGCCGTCAAGCCGGAGACGATCCACTTCTGGAAGATCAGCACCATGATCACCAGCGGAATGGTCACCAGGGCGCCGGCGGCCATGGTCGCCGCGTACGGGTACTCGAACGCCGATGGGCCGGTGAACCGGGCGATGGCGACGGTGACGGGCTCCGTGGCCGTGTTCGACAGCTGGCGGGCGAGCATGAACTCGTTCCACGTGGCCACGAACGCCAGGATCGCCGTGGTGAACAGCGCCGGCGTGGCCAGCGGCAGGATGACCATGCGGAACGCCTGGCCGCGGGTGGCGCCGTCGACGCGGGCGGCTTCCTCCAGCTCCCAGGGCAGGTCGCGGAAAAAGCTGGTCAGCGTGTACACCGTCAGCGGCAGGACGAACGAGATGTTCGGGATGATCAGCGCCTGGTAGGTGCCGATCCACTTCAGCTCGCCGAAGAGCTGGAACAACGGCGTGACCAGCGCGATGCCGGGGAACATCGACGCCGCGAGGATGATGCCGGTGACGAAGCCCTTGCCGGCGAAATCCACCCGCGCCAGCGCGTATGCGGTGAAGACGCCGACCGCCAGCGCGATCAGCGTCGTCGCCGCGCCAATCACCAGCGAGTTGACGATGGCGCCCAGGAAGTCGTTGCCCTTGTCGGTGGCCAGGGCATCCTCGAAGTTCTGCAGCGTCACGTGCGTGAACCACGGGGTGGTGTCGAACGTGTGCGCCTTGTCCCGCAGCGCGGTGACCAGCATCCAGTAGAAGGGCGCCAGACCCCACACCAGGATCAGGATGACGGCCAGGTAGTTCCCCGCCCACGAGCGCATTCGCTTGGCGACGGTCATTGCTTCGCCTCCGTGCTCTCGCTCTTCTTGGATTTCTTCATTCCGCGCGAGCCCGAGACGTCGGCGCCGAGGAAACGGATCATGACGAACGCGACGCCGAAGATCAGCAGGAACACCAGCGTCGACAGGGCCGACGCGGAGTTGAAGTTGCCCTGCCGCATGTCATCGACGACGAGCTGCGAGATCGTGGCGGTCGGGGAGTTGGACGACGAGGAGATCATGATCACCGGGAGGTCGTACATGCGCAGCGCATCCAGCGTGCGGAACAGCACCGCCACCATCAGCGCGGGCTTCACCAGCGGAAGCGTGATGTGCAGGAACCGCTGCCACGGGGTGGCGCCGTCGACGCGGGCCGCCTCGTGGACGTCGCGGGGGATCATCTGCAGGCCGGCGAGGATGAGCAGCGCCATGAACGGCGCCGTCTTCCACACGTCGGCGACGATGACCGCCGAGCGCGCCGCCCACGGGTCGGTGGTCCAGCGGATGGTTTCGCCGGTCAGCGGCGACAGCAGCTTGTTGGCGATCCCGTAGTCCGCGAAGATGAACTGCCACAGCTTCGCCGTCACGGCCGTCGGGATGGCCCAGGGGACCAGCACCGCCGCGCGCAGCATGCCGCGCCCCGCGAAATCGCGGGCCATGACCAGCGCCATGCCCAGGCCCAGCAGGGTTTCCAGGGTGACCGTCACGACGGCGAAGAACAGCGTGATGCCCACCGCGGGCCAGAAGTCCGTGGACAACGTGCCCGGGGCGCAGGTGCCCACGGTGCCGTCGGAAAGCATGCAGCGCTGCGTGATCCAGTACAGGTAGTGCTGGAAACCGGCGAACCCGCCCTCGACGAACATCCCCGTGTCTGGGTCGATGTGGCGGTCGGCCTGGAAGGACAGCCAGATGGCGCGGATGACCGGGTAGCCGATCACCACCGCCAGCACCGCGAGCGCGGGGCCGACCAGCAGCGGGACCTTCAGCCGCGATCTCCACCGGGAACGCGTCCCGCCCATGGTCATGCCATCGCCGAAATCCGACTCTTCGGCGTGGTCCGGCGGCACCCGATCACTGTGCTCGCCGACGGTCGACGTGGACACGCTCGACTCTCCTTCGATGTTCGGTCATGACCCGCGTGACGGGCGCTGGATCCCGGTTTTCGCGGCTTTTGGGGAGGGGCCCCGTCGCCGGGGCACCGCGCCCCGCTACTTCGAGGCCTGCTCCAGAGCGGCCTTCATGTCGGCGATGGCCTTGTCCACGTCCTTGCTGCCGTTGATGGCGGCGTACGCGTTGTCCTGGATGGCCTTGGACATGGCGTTGTAGTACGGCGACACCGGGCGCGGCTTGGCGTTCTCCAGCGACTCCTTCAGCGCCGGCAGGTACGGGAACTTCTCGATCAGCTTCTGATCGTCGTAGATCGAGGCCAGCACCGGCGGGAAGGACTCCTCGGCGAAGCCCATCTGGCTCTGCTCGGAGATGACGTACTCGATGAAGTCGCGGGCCGTGGCCTTGTGCTTCGAGTGGGCGTTGATGCCGTTGTTGTAGCCGCCCAGGGTGGACGCGCCGACGCCGTTCGGGCCGACCAGCGGGGTGACCTCGAACTTGCCGGCCACCGGGGTCTCGCCGGCGGCGTCGAACATGTACGGCCAGTTCACGGCGTACGCGGACTTCTCGTTGGTGAAGGCCTGCATGGTCTCCTCCTCCGTCGCGCCCGTGGACTCCTTGGTGATGGTGCCGTCGCCGTAGGCGTCGACCAGCGCCTGCAGGCCCGCCTTCGCCTCGGGGGAGTCGACCGTGACCTTGCCCTGGTCATCGATGAGGGAACCGCCCCAGGCGTGGATGGCGTCGAGGGTGTTGACGCTCAGGCCCTCGTACTGCGACAGCTGCAGCGTCAGGCAGCCCTTGTCCTCCGGCAGCGGCTCGCAGGACTTGCGCAGGCCCTCCCAATCCTTCGGGGCCTCGGGGATCAGCTCGGTGTTGCGGAACAGCAGCTGGCCGTTGGTGTTCTGCGGCACCGCGTAAAGGGTGCCGTTGTAGGTGGCGGACTCGACGGCCGGCTTCAGCAGCCCGTCGGTGTCGACCTTCATGGCGTCCTGCAAGGGCACGAGGTACCCGTTGGCGGCGAACTCCGCGGTCCACGTGACGTCCAGGGCCATCACGTCGAACTCGCCCGACGAGGCCTCCAGCGACTGGACGAGGGCCTCGCGCTGCGCGTCGGCCTCGCCGGCCAGCTCGTGGATCTTGACCTTCTCGTCGGGATGCTCCGCGTTCCAGCGCTCGGCGATCTTCTGCACCTTCTCGATGTCGTTCTTGCCCATCGCGAAGGTGATCGGGCCGCGGGCGTCCTGGCCCTCGTTGGCCGCGGCGTTGCCGGCGCCGCCGCCGTCGCCATCGGAGGAACAGCCGGCGAGCACCAGGCCGGTGGCGGTGATGCCGGCGAGGAGCGACTTGCGGAATGAGACCATGATGGTCGTCCTTTCGTGTCCGTGATCGTCCCCGGCAATCCGGGAACGTGTTTGAGTCTAAAGGTTATGTGGGGCGAATCACAGGGTCGTTTAAGGTGCGGGGGCGGGCGTGACGCGCGGAGGCAACGGGTAGGCGTGGCAGGCGGGCGTGCAGCCGGCGGGCGCACGGCCGAGGTTCAGTTCAGTCGGTTGCCCGTGGCCGCGTCGAAGAGATGCAGTTTCGCCGGGTCCGGCGCGAGGACGACGCGCGAACCGAGCGGCGGCGCGGCGCCGTCGCCGACCCGGGCGATGAGCGGCTCGGCCGCGGCGGTGCCGGAGTCCCCGCGGCCGCCGGTGATCGCGTCATCCGGGTGGGCGTAGACGTAGGAATCCGCGCCGAGCTCCTCCACCAGCGCCACGGTCGCGCCGATGCCGCCGGCTGTTCCGTCGGCTGCGCCGGGCGCCCCCGCCTCCGCGGCCACCGCCGTGTCCTCCGGGCGCACGCCGACGATGACGTCCCCGGAGTGCCCGCCGAGCCCGCCGACCACGGCCGGGTCCGCGGGGATGCGGCGGCCTCCGATCACGACCGCGCCGTCGTCAAGCCGGCCCCGCATCAGATTCATCGACGGCGAACCGATGAACCCGGCGACGAACACGTTGGCCGGCCGGGCGTACAGCTCCTTCGGCGGGGCGACCTGCTGCAGCACCCCGTGGTCGAGCACGGCCACCCGGTCGCCCATGGTCATGGCCTCCACCTGGTCATGGGTGACGTAGACCGTCGTCACGCCCAGCTCGCGCTGGAGAGCGGCGACCTGCGTGCGGGTCTGCACGCGGAGCTTCGCGTCGAGGTTCGACAGCGGCTCATCCATGAGGAACACCTGCGGTTCGCGGACGATCGCCCGCCCCATGGCCACGCGCTGGCGCTGGCCGCCGGACAGATCCTTCGGCTTGCGGTCCAGGTAGGGGGTGAGGTCGAGCATCGCGGCGGCCTTCTCCACGCGCCCGTTGCGCTCCGCCTTTCCCACCTTCGCCAGCTTCAGCGCGAATCCCATGTTCTCGCGCACCGACATGTGCGGGTACAGGGCGTAGTTCTGGAACACCATCGCGATGTCCCGGTCCTTCGGGTCGTCGCGGGTGACGTCGCGGCCGTCGATGAGGATCCGGCCCCCGGTCACCTCCTCCAGCCCCGCGAGCATCCGCAGCGACGTGGACTTCCCGCAGCCGGAGGGGCCGACGAGGACCAGGAATTCGCCGTCCGCGATGTCCAGATCCAGGTCCTTGACGGTGGGCTCGTCCGCGCCCGGGTAGGTGAGCTGTGCTCGCTCGAATGTGACGGTCGCCATGCGCTCAAGTTAGCAGAACATAAGAAAAAGCTGGGTGGCCGCGGGCTCATACTCCGGCATGATCCGGCGGCGCCCGCCGGCGCATTAGCGTGGGAGCATGTCCGAAGGTCCATCCGAACAGCGAAAAACGCCCCGGTGGGCGGATCGCCGCCTGGAGTTGCCCGCGTGGTTGCGGGCGGTGGTCGACGGGGCCGGGGCGTTCGTCGCCCTGGCCATGACCCGCAGCCTGGATCAGCAGTACATATTCGGCCCGAACGCGTGGTGGCCGCAGTCTTTCCTCGACTACCCGGAGTGGATGTCGCCCGCCCATCTGGCGTGGGTGATCGCCGCCGGGGCGGTGCTGACCGTCCGACGGCTGCTGCCCATGTTCACCTCCGTGGCGCTGCCCGTGCTGCTGTTCATCCACTTGCTGGCGTTGCCGACGACGTATTCCGCGTTCATCGTCACCGCCTTCGCCATGTTCCACCTGGGCCGCCATTGCCCCGTGCGGTGGCGCCGGCCCGCCTGGGCCGCGGTGGCGGTGTTCGTGCCCGCGGCGATGCTGCTGCGCGGCGAGGCGCTGGTCGTGTCGTGGCAGGTCGCGCTGGTGCAGACCCTGCCCGCCCTGTGCGTGCTGGGCTTCTTCTGGATGTGGGGTTCCAACCGCCGCCGCCGCGACCAGGAGTTGACGTCCCTTCGCGACCGCGCCGAGCTCGCCGCCATCGCGGAGCGCACGCGCATCGCACGCGAGATGCACGACATCGTCGCCCATTCACTCACGGCCGTGATCGCGCAGGCCGACGGCGGCAGGTTCATCGCCGCCAAGCACCCCGACAAGGCCGTGGAGGCGCTGGAGAACATCGCTTCCACCGCCCGCGATTCCCTGGGGCAGATGCGGCAGTTGCTGTCGGTGCTCCGGGATCCGGCCGAGGACGGGGCGGTTGCCCCGCTTGACGACGGCCCGGCGTCGGCCCGGTCCGGCCCTGCGGCGGATTCGGCCGCGGGTGAGTCGGGCGGGGATGAGTCGGCCCGCGGTGAGTCGGGACGGGGCGCGTCGGGTGGGGGCGCTGCGGAGGTGCAGTTCGCCCCCATGCCCGGCCTGGATGCGCTGCCGCAGCTCGTCGCGGAATCGACGAGGGCGGGACTCCGCGTGACCTTCGAGGAAGAGGGGCCGCGCCCGGTGGTTGGCGCGACGACGCAGCTGACCATCTACCGCATCATCCAGGAGTCCCTGACCAACGCGCTGAAACATGCGGGCCACGTTGCGGTCGACGTGCGGTTGGAGTGGGGTAGGCGCGGCTGCACGGTCACGGTGCACAACGACGCGGGGCCGGGCAACGTCGAGGTGGAGGCGTCGCGAAGCAGAAGCGGCGCGCCGCGCATCGGCCGGGGCATCACGGGAATGCGGGAGCGCGTGGCGCTGCACGGCGGCACGCTGGACATCGATGACGCGCCGGGCGGATACACCGTCACCGCGCGGCTGCCGGAGGAAGGGACGCGATGAATGGGGCAGAGACGATGAACGGCAGCGGCGGGGCGGACGTGATGAATGGGGCAGAGACGATGAACGGCGGCGGCGGAGGCGACGGCGTGATCCGGGTGGCGCTGGCCGATGATCAGTCGCTGGTGCGCGCCGGTTTCGCGATGGTCGTCGATTCGCAGGATGACATGGAGGTTTCGTGGCAGGCCGATGATGGCGCGGGCGCCGTGGCGCTGGCCGCCCACGACGCGCCAGACGTGATCCTCATGGACATCCGGATGCCCGGCGTCGACGGCATCGAGGCCACCAGGCGGATTCTCGGCGCGGCCGGCCCCCGGGGTGCGGTCGATGCGCAAGGAGGGGATGAGGCGCAGGGTGCGGATGGGCCGGGTGGCGGCCCGAGGATCCTCGTGCTGACCACCTTCGACATCGACGAATACGTCACCGACGCCATCGCCGCCGGCGCCTCCGGATTCCTACTCAAGGATGCGGCGCCGGAAGAGTTGCTGGCCGCGATCCGCGACGTGGCAGCGGGTGATTCGGCGCTGTCGGCGAGGTCGGCCGCGCGCCTGATCGCGCAGGTCCGGCCGATGCTCGGGAAGGGCGCGGAAACGAGGGGCGATGGGCCGTCGTCAAGCGGGACCGCCGGGGAGGCGGGGATCCGCGACGACCTGCCGGACCCGCTGACGCTGCGCGAAGAGGAGATCCTGCGGCTGATCGCGCTCGGGCGGACGAACGCCGAGATCGCGGAGGAGCTGTACATCGCGATGCCGACCGTGAAGACGCACGTCGGGCGCATCCTGATGAAAACCGGCGCCCGCGACCGCGTCCACGCCGTGTTGTTCGCGCTGAGCACCGGGCGCGTCGGCGTCGGCGAGCTGGAGTAGGGGAGGGGCGCTGCGGGCCGGTGGACGTTGTGGGAGTTGGCTGGGAATCTCGGAAGGCGCACCGGGGAATTTGGGCAGGCGGACAGCCGAGCAAAGAGCGTGCATGAGGCGCACTTAATCGAACGGGGAAGCGGTATCCATGTCGGCGCTCGAAAATACAACGATGGGTGCAGTGTGCGGGGGTAATGGCCTTTCTGGCATGCAACGTTGGTAAAACGTGTGCGGGAAGCGCGATGTGGGCGGCCGCTTTGTCGGGTTCATATGAGATCGAAAAATAGTTCGGGTTTCGGCTGGCCATCGTCGTGAAGCTCCGTGATGATGGGGGCATGACCGGACCAGCGGGATGTGCCACGGACCTCCTCGCCGCCATCGCCACCATCGGCGAGGCGGTCGAGGTGGCGACCGGTGGGTGGGACCGGCTGGATCGGCAGCAGGTCGACGACGCGTACGCGGCCCTGGAGCGGGCGCGCAAGAGGATGGCCATCATCGACGCGGAGTTCATGAAGGTGCTTCGGACGCATCACCATGTGCCGGATCGGGCGGTGGCGAAGAGGTTCGCGGAGTGCGCGAACACGTCGCGCGCCGAGGGTCGCCGGCGTGCCGCGGCGCACCATCGGCTGCATCAGTGGGAGCCCCAGTATGATTCCTCCACCAATCCCGAGTACATGCCTGCGGTGCGGGAGAAGGTGGAACAGGGCGTCATCGGCGCCGATGCGGTGGAGAAGATCGACCGGGCGATTCGCTCCATGCCATTCAAGATCCAGGCGGAACTCACCGAAAAGGCCGATCCCCACATCGCCGAATTGGTGGAGAAGATCCGCGTCGATGACCTCGATCAGCTCGGGACGATGCTGCGCGCGCTGTTCGGGATCGATGACCCGTACACCGACGAGGATCGCAAGCGGAACCGTTCGATCCGCGTGGGCAAGCAGGGCCATGACGGCATGAGCAAGATCTACGGCCATCTCACGCCGCATCTGGCCGCGCTGTTCAAGAGGCTCGCCGCCGATCATGGGCGCCCCGGTGGTTTGCTTGACGACGCCGCGGATGACCTGCGCACACCTTCCCAGCGCCTTCACGACGCCGTGGAAGCCGCGCTGGCCGCGGGGTTCGGTCGCGGCGCCGACCCGACCGGCGGTGAAGGGTGGGGTTCGGATCCGGACGGTGGAGCACCCGAGGGTGGTGTGGACTCCGCGGGAGGTTCTCGGCCGCAAAATGACGAGGGCCCCGACGTGGACCCTTGCCCGGGAGATGGCATGGCGCCCGAGGGCGGTGGCAGGGCCGAGGATGATTCCCCGTCGGGTCGCGGTGGCGCGGTCGTCGATCCGAGCTTCGGTGCGGATTCCGATACGTGCTACGGGATCTCCGACCGTGACGGCGGGCGGACGCACAAGCGGAAGCGTGGTCGTCTGACGCCGGCGCGGGGGACGACCTCGATCGTCGCGGTGACCACGTTGGCGGAGCTGCTGGCGCTCAACGGAACCGCGTCAACGGACACGAACGTGCAGATGACGGTGGCCGATGCCGTCGAGCGTTGCGATGCCCGCAACCTGTTCCTCCAGGTCCTCGATTTCCGGGGCCGGACCCTGTACTTCGGGCGGTCGCGGAGGCTCGGATCGATGGACCAGTACCTCGCTCTCTTCGGAGAGGAGGGGATGAGTTCGGCACCGATGTCCTCGGCGCCGGCGGCGTCGTGCCACATGCACCACATCCAAGGCTGGAAGTTCGGCGGCAAGACCGATCTGCCGAACTTCACGTTCGTCGACCCCGGCACCCACGCGAACACCGACGACTCGAGGACCGACCCCGACAAGTGGTGGTCCCGCCCGGGTAATGGCCCGGAGGAACCCCGGGTCGTGTGGGATCCACCGAGATCCATCGACCCCGAGCGCAATTCGGCCGAAAACGAGCATCCGGCGGGGTGGTGCAACCCCGGCCGGGTGATTCGCAGGGAGAATCGCAGGCGAGAACGGCGCCCCGACCCCGAAGGCGATGCGCTCGACGTGTCCTGATGCCGCCGTCTAGTACCCCGGTATGACCCGGCAACGCCAAATCGACCTGCGGAAACCATCCCGTGGGGCGATTTGGCGCACCCGCATTTCGATGACCATGGGGTCATGTTCGAAATCAGGAATCTCACCAAGTCCTACGGCCGCAACCGGATCGTGGAGGACCTCACCTTCAACGTCCCGGACGGTGCCGTCACCGGCTTCCTCGGCCCCAACGGCTCCGGCAAGTCGACGACCATGCGCTGCATGCTCGGCCTCGACCGCATCGACCGCGGCGAAGCACTCGTCGACGGCCGCGCCCTGTCCGGCTACCGGGCCCCCGCCCGCGTCGTCGGCGCCATGCTCGACGCCGGGTGGATGAACCCCAAGCTCACCGCACGCGGGCACCTCCGCTCCGTCGCCCGATCCGCCGCGATCGACGACACCCGCGTCGGCGAATGCCTCGCCCTCGTCGGCCTGGAATCCGTTGCGGGCAAGCGCATCGGCGGATTCTCGCTCGGCATGAAGCAGCGGCTCGGGCTCGCCACGGCGATGCTCGGCGACCCGTCGCACCTCGTGCTCGACGAACCCGTCAACGGCCTCGACCCCGACGGCATCCGCTGGATTCGCCGCTCCATCCGCGCCTTCGCCGACGAAGGTCGCTCCGTCCTCGTCTCCTCCCACCTCCTGTCCGAGATGGAAGTCACCGCCGATCGGCTGGTGATCATCGGCAAGGGCCGGTTGATCGGGGAGTGGGACAAGGAAGAGCTTCTCGACGGCCACGACAACCTCGAAGAGGCCTACTGGGAGGTCGCCTCCCGGCACGCGGAGTACGGCAGCGACGGCGGCTATCCCGGAGGGGCCGCAGCCTAAGTCAGCGTCGAAAAGACCGTCCGCCCTTCCCGGACCCAGCTCGGCGCCGCCCTCCGACAACCGCGACCCGCGCGACAACCACCACAACTTCAGGAGAAACACAATGAGCACCCCGACCACGAACACAACGACCACCGGCAACACGGCTACGAACACAGCGACCACCGGCAACACGGCCACCAACACCCGGGCCACCGGCAGCACGACTGCGAACACAGCCACCGCCGGCGACACGACCACGAACAACTCGAGCACCGCGCCCCCGACGTTCGCCATGCAGCCCGCACCCGTCCCCGGTGCGCTCAACCTGCTCGGCTCCGAACTCGGCCGGATGTTGAACCTGCGGTCGACGTGGGGATACATCATCTCGATTCTCGCGTTCACCGTCGGCCTGCCCGTGATGGCATGGCTGACCACGCGCGGCGGCGCGACGGCTTTCCGCTATGAACCGACGTTCGACCAGGTGCTGGTCAGCGCGGACATCGTGGTGATCCTCGCCATGATCTTCGCCGCCGCCGGTTCCGCCTCCGAGATCTCCGGGCGCAGGGTCGCATTCGGGTACCTCACGGCGAACAGCCGCCCCGGCGTGCACGTCGCCCGGATGGCCGCGCAGCTGATCATCGTCGCCGCCACGGTCATCGCCGGATTCGCCATCGCCGCCGGTTTCCTCGCGGCGGTCGGGGTCCTCGTCCCCGAGAAGTTCGCCCTCGCCGCCGGCATGGTCGGCATGATGCTCCTGTGGGCCGCCATCGGCTCGGCCGTCGGCATGCTCGTCCCCGTCACCGCCGTTGCGGTGGGCCTGCCGATCGCATGGATCATGGTCATCGAGATGGCCGTCAGCCAGGTGCCCGTCGAGTTCTTCCAGACCCTCAGCAAGTACCTGCCGTGGATCGCATCGCGACAGCTCACCGGCATGATGGACACCGGCATCTCCGGCACCCACGCCGGGCTGGTCCTCGCGGCCTGGGCCATCGCGGTCATCGGCGGCGGCCTCGTCGCCGCCTCCCGCCGCGACGTGAAGTAGATCCCCGTGGATTTGGTCCCCGTGAAGTAGGACCCGTGTAGTGGGCCCCACGGCGCAGCAAGTCCCGCATCACGTCCCACCACGCAGCAGTTCCAGCAGCGCAGCAGATCCAGCAGCGCAACAGTTCCAGCAGCGCAGCAGTTCGAGAAACCGGCTGCTTTCCGACGGCGCGGCCGCTACCCCAGCGGCCGCGCCTTTTCGATGTCGGCGATCCGCGCCATCCGCTCGTCGTCGCCGCCGCGCACGATCACCGCCGCACCCCCGACGGACCACGCCGCGAGCACCGAACGGATCCACTCATCCGCGGTCGGGCCCCCGGCCCAGCCGGCCGAAATGACGCGCGCGCCTTCGCCCAGGCCCGCCTCCGCGGCGACCTCTTTCGCGCGGGCGGCGAGCTCGGCGGGCGTGAGGCCGTCGAGAAGCACCTGGCCCTCATCCGGGCCCATGCCGATGTAGCCGTCCGGATGCAGCCGGACCTCCGGGCCGAAATCGATGACGCCCGGGGGAATCTCCCCGCCCGTTTCGACGACGCCGCGGCCGAAGACGTCATCGGTGACGGCGGCGAGGTAGGCGTCGGGGAACTTCTCCTCCCACTCGGAAAGCTTCCCGACGGTGGTGAACACCACCAGGGGATCCTCGCTCGAAAGCTCGATGCCCGCGCGTTCGGCGCCCGCGACGATGCACGCCGCCTGCCAGATCGGGGGCAGGTCGATCCACGCGGAATCGCCGGGATCGAGGTCGAACTCGTCGTGGAGCATGTTGCCGATCTTCGACGCCCAGTTGTCCAGCGTGATGGCGCTCAAATCGGTGCGGCCACCCGTGGTTTCGTCGTAGCAGGTGAGACGGGGGACGGAAGGGTCGTCGGACAGGAGTTCCTTGAGCAGTTCCACGCCCACAAGGGTAGCGGCGAAAGCGGAACGGGTGGCGCGGTTACCCCAGCAGCAGCGCGATGACCAGGACCACCGGCACGCACGCCAACGTGGTGACGACCGCGGAGTCCCTGGCCTGCACCGTGCCCCGCCCGAAACGCGACGAGAACGTGTAGACGTTCTGCGCCGTCGGCAGCGCCGCGATGACCACCGCCGCCAACAGCGCGTGGCCCTCCATCCCCAGCAGCACCGACGCGATGAACCACGCGGCCAGGGGCTGGCCGAGGTTCTTCAGCACCGACGACACGACGATCGCCCGCCGCGGCGCGGTGCCCTTCCGCAGCACCGCCGTCCCATGCAGCCCGATGCCGAACGCCAGCAGAGCCATGGGCACGGCGGCCTGGCCGAGCAGGCCGATGGGGGAGGCCAGCACCGTCGGCAAGCCATCCGGCAGCGCCCCGGCCGCCAGGCCCAGCGCGGCGCCGACGAAGATGGGGTTCTTCAGGGGCGTCATCAGGGTGCGCCGGATGTCCAGGCGCCCGTGCCGCGACGTCAGGATGTCCAGCACCGTGAGGCAGACCGGCGCGTAGAACGCGATCTGGAAGATCAGCGCCGGCACCACCGCGGTGGCGTCGTGGAGGACGGCGGTGGCGATGGGGATGCCCAGGTTGGCGACGTTGTTGTAGCTCGACGACATCGCGCCGACGACGCGCTCCGGCCCCCGCTGGCCGACGAGCGGTTTGGCCAGCAGCAGGTACACGGCGGCGACCGTCAGCGCCGAACCCGCCGCCACCGCGAACGCCTGCCCCAGCGCCGCCCCCGCATCGGAACGGGCCAGGGTGTGCAGCAGCATGCAGGGCATGGCCACCCAATAGACGACCATGTTCAGCGCGAAGCCGCCGTTCTTGCCCAGCACGCCGCCGCGGCCGACGAGCCAGCCGATGAAGATGATCAGCGCCACCGAGCCGAAGCCGGTGAGGATCTGCATCAGGTCGGGCATGGGAGCCTTTCGGGAGCGGGGACGGGGTGGCGGGGGATGGGTTGTGTGGGGCGCCCGGGCATCAGAAAACGGACCCGGCCACTTCCCGTCGGGGGAAGCGGAACCGGGTCCGTTTACGCTGTCATCGCATGTTCATCGTCATGCGGCCAGCGCTTGAATCAGCCTTGCGGCGGGTGTTCGATTGATCGGCTCCCGCCGACCAGCCGACTTAGCGGCTGGTGAACGGCAGGAGGGCCATCTCGCGGGCGTTCTTGACCGCGGTGGCGACCTGGCGCTGCTGCTGGGGGGTCAGGCCGGTCACGCGACGGGAGCGGATCTTGCCCCGGTCGGAGATGAACTGACGCAGCAGGTTGATGTCCTTGTAATCGACCTTCTCAACGCCGGCGGCCTTGAGCGGGTTCTTCTTCGGGCGGCGGGACTGCTCCATCCGCGCCTTCTTGTTGCCGTGGTTGCGCTTCATGTGAGTGTCTCCCTCTTACCAGCTGGACTTACGGACGCCCGGGAGCTCGCCACGGTGGGCCATCTCACGGACGCGGACGCGGGACAGGCCGAACTTGCGCAGGTAACCACGCGGGCGGCCGTCGGCGGCGTCACGGTTGCGGACGCGGACCGGGGAGGCGTCGCGCGGCTGACGGTTCAGCTCGTACTGCGCCTCGGCACGATCCTCGTCGGAGGTGTTCGGGGACTTGATGATGGCCTTGAGCTCAGCGCGACGCTCGGCGTAGCGGGCGACGATCTCCTTGCGCTGCTCGTTCTTGGCGATCTTGGACTTCTTGGCCATGAGTTAGCGCTCCTCGCGGAATTCGACGTGCTTGCGGGCGATCGGATCGTACTTCTTCAGCGTGATGCGATCCGGGTTGTTCCGCTTGTTCTTCCGCGTGACGTACGTGTAACCCGTACCCGCGGTCGACTTCAGCTTGATGATGGGACGAATGTCATTACGTGCCATTTAGATCTTCTCCCCACGGGCGCGGATCTGGGCCACGACGGCCTCGATCCCGAGCTTGTCGATGGTCTTGAGACCCTTCGGGGACACCGTCAGGGTGATGGTGCGCCCCTCGGAGGCGAGGTAGAACTTCTTGCGCTGCACGTTGGGGTTCCAACGGCGTGAGGTGCGCCGGTGCGAGTGGGAGACGGTCTTGCCGAAGCTCGGCTTCCGTCCCGTGACCTGGCAAATCGCCGACATGGGCTTTCCTTTGCTTCCTGGCCGCCCATCAGCCGGCTCCGAGGCGCCGCACCGGTCCAGAATCGCCGCTTCCCCTCCTGCTCGTGGTGCCGGCGGATCTGCCGGGCGGTACGTGCGTGAACACTGCTCAGGTGCTCGGAGGGGGAGTGCTCTTCTGTTCCGGGGCGCCGTCGTGCCAGGGCACTGGGCGTCAAACGAATAAACAGACAACAGCGAGAGTTTACCCTACAGGCCGCCCCCGCCGGATTCCTAATCGCCTGGGAGCGCGCACATTTGCCGCGGGTGCGGCGCCGGCCCCGGCCCACGCGTTTTTCCTTATGGGCGGCCGCGGGTGTAGGGTGCTAGAGGTTCATCGCCGATTCAGCGGCGATGTTGCACGCATACGAACCCAACTCGGGCACGATCCGGGCTCCGGCGCGATCCACGTTCCACGGCGAATCATACGTCGTGAAGCGAAAATCCGCCCACGCCGCCCGGAAGCGACCCGTAGTTCAATCCTGAGGGAATCGAAAGCATGAAGAAGGACATCCACCCCGACTACCACCCGGTGGTCTTCCAGGATGCGGGCACGGGCACTCAGTTCCTGACCCGTTCCACCGCCACTTCCGGCCGCACCGTCCAGTGGGAGGACGGCAATGAGTACCCGCTCATCGTCGTCGACGTGACCTCCGAGTCGCACCCGTTCTGGACCGGCGCCCAGCGTGTCATGGACACCGCCGGCCGCGTCGAGAAGTTCCAGCGCCGTTACGGCAACCGCGTTCCGCGCCGTTCCAAGAAGAACTAAGAAGGAGGGTAAACCCAAATGGCAGTTCCCAAGCGCCGCATGTCGCGGGCCAATACCCGCGCCCGCCGTTCCCAGTGGAAGGCCGACAATGTCGCCCTCCAGGAGGTCAAGATCGACGGCCAGGTGCACATGGTGCCCCGCCGCCTGGTCAAGGCCGCCCAGCTCGGCCTGATCGACGTCAAGCAGTTCTAGGCGTCCGCAGGCTTCATCGCCGCAAGACCCGCTCCCCGCACCGGGGGAGCGGGTCTTCGGTCTTTCGGGGGCTTGTTCAGGCTTGTCGGCGCCTTCCCGAGCATGTCCGTCGCATGTCCCCGGTGATTTCCGGCGTTGCTCTCAGCGCCGGCTCAGACGTTCACGGCACAATGGGCGCATGAAGATTTTGGTGGTTGACGACGACCAGGCCGTGCGCGAATCGCTGCGGAGGTCGCTGACGTTCAACGGGTACACGGTGGATCTGGCCGAGGATGGCGAGCAGGCGCTGGCGAAGATCTCGTCGGACCGGCCCGACCTGGCGATCCTCGACGTGATGATGCCCAAGCTCGACGGCCTCGACGTGTGCCGCCGCCTGCGCAGCGAGGGCGATGACCTGCCGGTGCTGATGCTCACCGCCCGCGACTCCGTGTCCGAGCGCGTGTCCGGCCTCGACGCGGGCGCCGACGATTACCTGCCCAAGCCCTTCGCGCTGGAGGAGCTGCTGGCCCGCGTGCGTTCCCTGCTGCGCCGCGCCGCGCTGGAGCCCACCACGACGCAGGATCCGGTCGCCCTGAAGTTCGAGGATCTCAGCCTCGACCCCGACACCCGCGAGGTGTTCCGAGGTGACCGCGCCATCAGCCTGACCCGCACGGAGTTCGCGCTGCTCGAGCTGCTGATGAACAACCCGCGGCGCGTGCTGTCGCGCACCTCCATTCTCGAGGACGTGTGGGGCTACGACTTCCCGACCTCCGGCAATGCTCTGGAGGTGTACATCGGGTACCTGCGCCGTAAGACGGAGGCGGAGGGCGAGTCGCGTTTGATCCACACCGTCCGCGGCGTCGGCTACGTCCTGCGGGAGACCGCGCCGTGATTCTGCGCCGTTCCCGCGGCGCCCGGGATGCCGCGCCCGCGGATCCGCTTCACGACGCCGACCGCGCCCCCGAGGGCGCCCACGCGTCGCCCACGCCGGGCGCCGGGGAGACGGCGGGGGCCGGGGCGGAATCGTCGTGGCCGAGCTTTTCGTGGCCGGGCGGCAGGAACGGCAGGAACGGCAAGCCGGCCAAGGGCGGGAAGAAGGGCGACGCGTCGGCCGCCATCGACGGCGAGGAATTCGACCGCGCCTTCAACTCGGGTTTCGGCCACCGGATGTCGCTGCGCTGGCGGCTGACGTTGCTCACCGCGCTGATCGTGGCCGCGTCGGTCGGCCTGATGACGCTCGCCGCGTTCGTCACCGTGCAGGCGACCCTGTACCGCGAGGTCGACGAGAACCTGAAGACGCAGGCGACGCAGCTGCTCAATTCGCCCTACGCGTCGGAGTTCGCCATCGAGCCCATCGTGACCGCGGACTCGCTGAAGATCCTCAACCCGGACCTCGACGCGATGTTCTTCGCCCGCGGCAGCGTCACCGGCCGCGGCGGCACCATCAACATCGGCGGCCCGGAGTGGGCGGTGATCAGCGGCAACCGCACCGAGTCGCTGCGCACCGACGAGTTCAGCAACAAGCGGATCTACGCGATCCACGATCCGTCGGGTGCGACGCTGGTGCTGGCGAACAGCCTCGAGTCCACCAACACCGTGCTGCGGTCGCTGGGCGGCGTGCTGTTCGTGATCTCCGCGATCGGCGTGTTCTTCGCCGCGGCGGCGGGCATCACCGTGGCCACGGCCGGCCTGCGCCAGGTGGCGCGGCTGCGGCGGGCGGCCGATCGGATTGCCGAGACCGATGAACTGCGGCCCATCCCCGTGCACGGGCAGGATGAGCTGGCGCGGTTCACGCGGTCGTTCAACGAGATGCTCGCGGCGCTGCAGGCGTCGCGGATCAAACAGGCGGAGCTCGTCGCCGACGCCGGCCACGAGTTGAAGACGCCGTTGACGTCGCTGCGCACGAACGTGGAGTTGCTGATGATGGCGTCGCGTTCCGGCGCGGCGATTTCGGCGAAGGACCGCGAGGAACTGGAGTCGGACGTCATCGCCCAGATCGAGGAGCTGTCGACCCTCGTCGGCGACCTCGTCGACCTCGCCCGCGAGGATGGCCCGCAGCAGGTGATCGAGGAGGTCGACGTCGTGGACGTCATCGAGACTTCCCTCGAGCGCGTCGAGAGGCGCCGCCCGGACGTGACGTTCATTCTGAAACTCAACCCGTGGTTCCTGTTCGGCGATCCCGCGGCGCTGGGGCGCGCGGTGCTCAACCTCATGGACAATGCCGCGAAGTGGTCCCCGGAGGACGGCACGGTGCGCATCGAACTGCGCCCGGTCGGTGACGATCTGGTCGAGCTCACCGTCGCGGATTCCGGCCCCGGCATCCCCGAGGACGAGCGCGCCAAGGTGTTCGACCGCTTCTACCGGGCCATCCAGTCCCGGTCGATGCCGGGTTCCGGTCTGGGCCTGGCCATCGTCAAGCAGGTCATCGCCCGCCACGGCGGCACCATCGCGGTGGAGGATTCCGATGACGGCGGCGCCCTGATGCGCGTCCGGCTGCCCGGATCGGCCACCCGAAATGGGGAGCCGGCCGTCGAGTGAGGGCCATAGGCTCCCATTGGAAAAAGTTGTCCACCGATGTGGTCAACTTCATCGACGCCACGCAGTAGGCTCTCAGTGTCCTGTCAGATCGAAAAGGCATGGTTGTCCGCATGACTAACGACCAATCCCGATGGAGCAATGGGGCCGGCGACAACGGCCGCCCCGGGGGTTTTGAACGGCACGCGTCCGCATCGGAGTCCCACGGCGGCGACCCGGGGTGGGGCGCCCAGCCCACCGCGGGATTCGGGGCGCAGGGAGCGGGCGGCACCGGCGCCGGCCCGTACGGCGCCGGCGGAACCGGGGGCCACGGAGCGGGCCAGCGCTACGGAGCCGGCCATGACTCTTCCCCGCACGACTCCTCCCCGTACGGCTCTCCGGCGGGCGGACCCGGGTCCGGCGCCGACTCCTTCGGGCAGGCCCCGGCCACCGGTGACGGCGGGCCGGGCGACGACGGCGGGAACGGCCGCGCGAAGAAGGCCAAGAGCATCGGGGCCCTCGGCATCGCGGCCCTCATGCTCGGTTCAGCAGCGGTCGGCGGCGCCACAGCGGCGATCATCACCAGCGGGGCCGTGGGCTCCCCGGGTGGATCGAACGTGACCAACGCGCTGGATCGGCCCGGGAACGCCCGCTCCGAGCCGGCGCCGAAGGGCTCGATCGAGGCCGCGGCGCAGGCCGCACTCGACAGCGTCGTGTCCATCCAGGTGGCCACGGAACGCGGCACGGCGTCCGGGTCGGGCTCGGTGCTGTCCTCCGATGGTCTCGTGCTGACCAACCAGCACGTCGTCGCCGGCGCCGAGGAGCCGGGCGCCCGCATGACCGTGGTGCTCAACAACGGCACCACGCACGCCGCCGAGTACGTGGCCGGCCACCGCCCCAGCGACATCGCGGTGATCCGCATCAAGGACGTCAACGATCTGCGCCCGATCACCCTCGGCGACTCGTCGAAGGTGTCCGTCGGCCAGCAAGTCGTCGCCGTCGGTTCGCCCCTTGGCCTGGCGTCGACGGTGACCTCCGGCATCGTCTCCGCGATCAACCGCCCGGTGGGCGTGTCGTCGGCGGGCGGCGAGTCCACGGTCCTCGACGCCATCCAGACCGACGCGGCCATCAACCCCGGCAACTCGGGCGGTGCCCTGGTGGACCTGGACGGCAATCTCATCGGCGTGCCCAGCGTCATCGCCTCGAACACCGGCGGCGAGAAGGCCGGCAACATCGGCCTCGGTTTCGCCATCCCGGTGAACCAGGCCCGCCGCATCGCGGACGCGCTCATCAAGGACGGTTCGGTGAAGATGCCGGCCATCAACGCCTCGATCGACACCCGCTCCCAGCTGCCCGGTGCGTTGGTCGGCGACGTCACGCCCGGGGGTGCGGCGGAGCGAGGGGGCTTGCGGCCCGGGGATTTGATCGTGAAAGTGGATGATCGCAGGGTCGACTCCGGTGTCGCCCTGATTGCCGCGATCCGGTCGCGTGCGGTCGGGGATACTGTCAAACTGACCGTGACGGACGAAGACGGGCGCGGAGAGCGCACGGTCGACGTCACGTTGGAGGCGGCCCCGGAGTGATGCCGGGATGATCCGGCGTCCTCGCGGATGATCCGCGACCGTTTGGCGACTGATATGCGACAAGGAATGCGACATGGGTGATTTGGACGGCGCCGGACGCTTCGACGGTGAGGGCCTGGAATCCGATCTCGAGCCGGATGACGACAATCTCGAGGCCATCGAGCGGGAGATCGCGGCGGCGGCGCAGACGCGCCGTGCGCTGGTGGTGCTGGTCGGCGATCGCGCGTCGGATGACGAGCGCACCGGCGAGTTGATGGTGGAGCTGCTCGAGGAGGACGGTTACCGCGTCGACGCGGTGGTCACGTCCCCGTCGGAGAAGCGCGAGGTGCGCATGGCGCTGGAGACCGCCGTCGTCGGCGGCGCGGATCTGGTGGTCACGGTCGGTGGCGTGGGAGTCGGCCCGCGCGACCTGGTCCCGGAGGCGACGCGCAAGGTCCTGGATCGCCGTCTCAGCGGCATCGAGCAGGCGCTGCGCGCGTCGGGTCTCGCCGCCGGTTCGACGGAGGCGGGCCTGTCCCGTGGGTTGGCCGGCGTGTCCGGTTCGACCGTGGTGGTCAACCTCGCCGACAGCCGCGCCGCGGTGCGCGACGGCATGGCCACGTTGGGCCCGCTGGTGTCGCACGTCATCGAAGATCTGGGCCGGTGGCGGGTGTGACCGCCGCCGGGGGGAATGCTTCCGGGCCGGGGGAGCCCGGAGGTTCGGGGGAGCCGGCGGATTCGGGGGAGCCGGATTCGGGGGAGGCCGCGAACCGCAAGGATGGCGGTGCTTCACGACGCCGCCGTCCCCGGCGCAGGGCCGGCGCCCCTCCTGCGGCGTTCACCCGCAAGAAGTCGAAGCCGGAAAGCGGGAACCCCCCACCGGAGTCCCCGGATGATGTCCGGGGTTTCGATGAGGGGTTCTGGCGCGGCGAGATGCCGCCGCATTGGGGCTGAGCCCGTTTCACGGGTCCGCGGGGAGTCGGAGGGAGCGGAGGGAGTCTGCGCGCCCTATGCCCGGTGCGCGCCGCCGTCGCTCACGTCTCCGTCGATGTTCTTGTTCAGTTGGGCGTCCGGGGTGCCGGTCTGGCGGGCCAGCAGGTCGCGGATCTCGGTGAGCAGGTCGGCCTCGGTGACCTCTTCCTCGGCCGTGGTCTCCAGCTTGGCCTCGCGCATCTTGTTGAACTTGTTCATCGGGGCGACGATGACGAAGTACACGACGGCGGCGACGAGCAGGAAGTTGATTGCCGCCGAAATGACGGAGCCGAAGTCCAGGAAGGTGTTTTCCTTGGCGGACAGGATGCGGAAGCCGAGGCCGTCCGCGGCGTCCGTGCCGCCGACGGCGTTGATCAGGGGTTGAAGAAGATTCTCGGTGAAGGCGGTGACGATGGACGTGAACGCGGAACCGATGACGACGCCGACCGCGAGGTCGATGACGTTGCCGCGCATGATGAATTCCTTGAATCCCGCAAGCATGATTGTTTCCCTTCGTAGCGGAAGCCTGACGATTCCAAAGTAATCGGTCATCACCGGACGTGCACCGAGGAGGGGTGAGCGTCGCATACCCCCCGGTTGAATCGGTTGGCGCCACCAGTGTTTTCGGAGATTCCTCCTGGGCGTTTGCGGCCCTCGGCGGCCCGCATTTCCGTCGCTTCCCCGCATTTCCGAAATGCCTGATTGAATTGGATAATGCCCGTTTACTGTCGAGTATCTGCGCATGTCATAAGGCTTGGCGCTTCATTCATACATGTAACGGCGTGTGGGAAATCGTCCGTACGCGGTCATCCGGGCACCGGTGTGCGGTTCGTGTATTGGCCGTCGTCGTTCGCGCGAGTCACCTGGACAGCACGAGCGTCAGCGGGAGGTCGAGGCCCGCGGATGCGACGGTCGCCGCCGCTCCCGGCGGCAGGGCGAGCAGCACCACGCCGTCGTCGTCGGCGAGCACCACCCGCGCCCCGTTGGCCACGGGCCGGGCCGACCCGGCCTCCGGCCCCGGCGCGAGCACGTCCACGACGTCGCCCGTGCGCAGCATCTGCGTCAGCCCGGAATCCCGCGGGGATACGGCGACGATGCGCGCGTCGTCCATGCCGGTCAGCGCCTCCGCCAGAGCCATGCCGGCGAAGCGGGGTTCGGTGAGGATCTCCCCGCGGGCCAAGGGCCCGGCCGGAGCCGAACCGATGACGTCGCCGACGTCGGCTATCGCCCGATCGGGGAGCAGCTCGGCGGGTATCGCCGCCACTTCCACGTCGGTCTCCGTCAGCGGTGCTCCGGCCTCGACGTCCTTCGCCGCGACTACGGCCGGCACGGTTCCGGCGTCGGGCGCGGCCAGGTCCCGCACGGCGATCGCCGCCGCGAGCAGTGCCAGCGCCAGTGCGATCGCCCGCCGGCGCCTGCGTGGCGGGAACTTCCGCGCCCACGCCGAGCCCCCGAACGCCGCCCTCGAGGCGCCGGAGCTTTCCCGGGTTTTCGTCCCCTCCCGCGTTCCAATCCGGTCACTCGAAACCCTCATGTCGTCCCCCTCATCCCGCGCCGCGTGGCGTGTCCGAAACTTCCGCCGTCACAGCATTGGACGCGCGCGGCGGGCGATCGGTTCCATCGGATTCCGGCGGGGGCACCCCACGGTGAACAGGGGAAGCCCTGCAGGCTCCCGGGTAGGGGCTCGTAATCGGGCAAGCGACTGAGGGCCGGGGAACGGTTCAGGCGCCGGGGAGGATCAGCTCTTCGGCGGTGATTATGGCGTCGACGGGGAGGTCGTGGGCGTCGTGCGGCACCGCTTCGACCACCTCGTTCGGGTGCAGGATCACCGCGAGGCGGCCCGTGGCGTGGGCGAGGCTGCGGTCGTAGTAGCCGGCGCCGCGGCCCATCCGCATCCCCGACCGGTCGGCGGCGACGCCGGGGACGAGGACGATCCCCGCATCGGCGATGGCGGTGGGCCCCAGCCTCGGCCCGGCCGGCTCCAACAGCCCGTACTTGCCGGGCTCCAGCGATCCCCGCCACGGCCCCCGCGCGTACTCCGCCCACTGCAGCGCGGCGGGCGGTCCCGGCGGGCACACCGGCAGGAGCAGGCGCACCGGAGGCATGCCATCGACCTCCGCCAGGGCATCGAGCAGCTGATCCGGCGCCAGCGACGTCGCCCCCGGTTCGGCGTCGACAGGGACGTGGGCGGCGATGGTCAGCGGCGAATCCCCGGCATCGCGGTTCGACGCGATCCATTCCACGACGCGCTCGGCGAGGCGGGCGTCGTCGGCGGCCATGCGCTCCGGGGCGGATGCCGATCGGGCGCCGAGCAATGAGCGTCGCAAAGCACCCTTCGCCGACGCTCCCGCCGACCCTCCCGCCGCCGGCCCCGCCGCGGCGCCGCCCGCGCCCCCGTGCCCGCCATCCAGCCCGTTTCCCATGTGCGCGACACTACCGCCGGGCTTCCCCGGACGCGGCCCGGACAGTCGGTAGGGTGGCCCGCATGACCATTCCGCACGACGCCCCCGACAACGCCGGACGCGGCGCCACCGGACGCAACGCCGCACGCACGGTGATCGTCCCCGCCGCCGGCATGGGCACCAGGTTCCTGCCGGCCACGAAGACCGTGCCGAAGGAGCTGCTGCCGGTGGTGGACACCCCCGGCATCGAGATGATCGCCGAAGAGGCCGCCGCCGCCGGCGCCGACCGCCTCGCCGTGGTCACCGCGCCCAGCAAGGACGGCGTGCTCGGGCACTTCAAGCCCCGCCCGGACCTGGAGGAGACGCTGCGCGAGCGCGGCAAGGACGGCATCGCCGACAAGGTCAACCGCGCCCCCGAGGTCATTGAGGTGCGCGGCGTCGTCCAGGAAAAGCCCCTGGGGCTGGGCCATGCGGTGCTCGTCGCCGAGGAGCTGCTCGACGACGACGAGGACGCCGTCGCCGTCATGCTCCCCGATGACCTGGTCCTGCCGGTCGGCGTGATGGAGCGCATGGCCGCCGTCCGCGCGGAGTACGGCGGCTCGGTGCTGTGCGCCCTGGAGCTGCCGCGCGAGGACGTGTTCAACTACGGCGTCTTCGACATCGAGGAGCCGGCCGAGGGCGCCGATGGCGAGGCCGCGGCCTCCGACGTCAAGCGCGTGCGCGGGATGGTGGAGAAGCCGTCGCCGGAGGAGGCGCCGTCGACGTTCGTCGCCGTGGGCCGCTACCTGCTCGACCGCGCGATCTTCGATGCTCTGCGACGCATCGACCGCGGCAAGGGCGGCGAATACCAGCTGACCGACGCCATCGAGCTGCTGATCCGCGAAGGCCACCCGGTGCACATCGTCATCCACGACGGTTTCCGCCATGACCTGGGCAACCCGGGCGGCTTCATCAAGGCGTGCGTCGACTTCGGCCTGCGCCACCCCTCCTACGGAAAGTCGCTGCGCAGCTACCTCGAGCGCCGCCTGCCGCAGGGCGACTCGCCGGACTTCTGCGACGAGGCAGCCGGGGAGGCCTGATGCGGTCGGTCGAGGAGCAGCTCGCGGCGATCACCGCGAACGCGGCGATGCCCGCCCCCGTGCGGATCGCCATCTCGGAGTCGCTGGGACTGCTCTGCGCCGAAGACGTCGTGGCGGAGACGCCGCTGCCCGGGTTCGTGCAATCCGCCATCGACGGCTACGCCGTCCGGGCCGTCGACGTCCGCGGCGAGTCGGGCGAGACCCTCGCGGAATTCGACGAGGTGACCCTGCCCGTCGTCGGCGAGGTCTCCGCCGGGTCGCACCACCCGATGCGCCTGCAGCCCAAGCAGGCCGTCCGCGTGCACACCGGCGCCCCGCTGCCGACCCTGGCCGACGCCGTGCTGCCCCTCGACTGGTCCGACCGCGGCGAGCGCCGCGTCACCGCCCTGCGCGCCGTGAAGTCCGGCGACTTCATCCGCCGCGTCGGCGACGACATCCAGCCCGGCGACGTCGCGGTGTCCGCCGGTTCCGTGATCTCCCCGGCGCAGGTGGGCCTGCTCGCCGCCGTCGGCCGGTCGAAGGTGCTGGTGCACCCGCGGCCGCGCATGTCCGTGGTGTCCATCGGCGCCGAACTCGTCGACGTCGACCGCGATCCCGGCCTGGGGCAGGTCTTCGACGTCAACTCCTACGCGCTGGCCGCCGCCGGCCGCGACGCCGGTGCCGAGGTGCATCGCGTGGGCATCGCCGCCGGCGAGCCGCGCCGCATCCGCGAGATCATCGAGGGCCAGCTGATCAAGTCCGAGCTGCTGGTCATCACCGGCGCCGTCGGCGGTGCGGCGGGCGACGAAGTCTGGCGCGTGCTCGCCGAGATGGGCGAGATCGACGTCGAGCGCGTGGCCATGCACCCCGGCTCGGTGCAGGGCTTCGGGCTGCTCGGCGACGAGCGCATCCCCACGTTCCTGCTGCCGTCCAACCCGGTGTCGGCGCTGGTGGTGTTCGAGGTGATGGTGCGGCCGCTGATCCGCATCGCCCTGGGCAAGGGCAACCCCCGCCGCCGCACCGTCGCGGCCCGCGCCATCGCGCCCGTCGATTCGGTGGCCGGCCGCCGCGGCCTGATCCGCGGCCAGCTGATGCGCGACCGGGAAACCTCCGAGTACCTGGTCCAGCCCTTCGGCGGCGCCACCGGCGCGCAGGCCCACCTGCTGGCGGGCCTGGCCGAGGCCAACTGCCTGGTGGTCGTGCCCGATGACGTCACGCACGTGCGCCCGGGCGACATCGTCGACGTCCTCTTCCTGGCGCGGCAGGCGTAGCGGTCCACGCGGGCCGTCGTGAAGCGGGGTTCGGGGGAAAACATGGAGATGCGTTCGCAGCGCCTGATCACGCGCGCCGGGGTCGTGCGGCTGCGGCCGTTGCGGCGGTCGGACCTGGATGAATGGCGGGCGGCGCGGCTCGCCGACGAGGCGGTGCTGCGGGCCGTCGAGCCCACCGGCGACGACGACTGGGTGAAGGCGAGTTCGTCGAAGGCGTACCGGAAGATGGTGCGCGGCGCGCGGGCGGCGGCGTCGGACGGGCATGCCGCCACCGCCGCGATCGAACTCGACGGGCGGTTCGCCGGGCAGATGACGCTCGGCGCGATCCGGCCCTTCCCCGTGGCCACGTGTTGGGCGGGGTACTGGGTCGCGTCGGAGCATTGGGGCGGGGGAGTCGCCACCGCGGCGCTGGCCCTGGCCTGCGATCACGCCACGGCGCTGGGCATGCACCGCATCGAGGCGACGGTGCTGGCCGACAACGCGGCTTCGCGAAAGGTGCTGGGGCGCTGCGGTTTCCGCGAGGTCGGCGTCGTGCGCGAGGCGTTCCACATCGACGGCGCGTGGCGCGACCATCTGCTGCTGGAGCGGCTGGAGTCGCAGGGCTGCGCCGTCGACGCGCTCGTCGCGGAGGGGGCGGTGCGGAGGCTGCGAGGGGAAGAAGGCGGGGAAGAAGACGAGGCCGAGGCCGGAGCCGAAGCCGGAGCCGGTGCCGGGGTTGCGGGCGACGGTGCTGGGGGTCACGGTGAAAGCGGGGCAAGCGGGGCCGAGGGCAAAAGCAGGGGCGACGCGGCTGGCTGAGCCCGGCGTGAGATCCCCGGAAGAGGCCCCTGAAACGCACCCGAATGCCCGCAACCTGCCAGGTGACCCCCGCAATTCGGGGCGCCGCCGGTTCGGCGTGGCGGGGCCGAAACGGTGCTCACGGGCGTTAACGTTGGGCGAAACCCATGCCGGGTCGGGGAAGGGCCTGCGGCACCGGGGACGTTTCCGACGACAGGAGGGACCCCTATCATGTCCAGCTCTCTGCTCCTCGTGCTCATCGTCGTGGTGTGGCTGTTCGTGCTCGCGCCGTTGGTGGTGAACACCAGGCAGCCCATCCGCCGCACGTCCGAGGCCCTTGGCCGTACCCGCCTTCTCCACCAGGGCGGCGAGACGGTGGCCACCAAGCGAAGGCGGCCGACGCTGACCGAGCGCGACGTGCGCAAGCCCGGCGAGGAGGTCGATGAGTCGCTGGAGACCGTCGACGCCGAACTCGATGATCTCCCGACGGCCGGCGCCACCGCGGTGCGGGGCCGTGCGGGGCGTGGGCGGGATGATCTGGACGACGACATCCTCATCGATGACCCCGAAGATGCCGCCGCCGATACTGCCGCCGCCGATGGCGATGCCGCGGCTGAGCGGGCCGGCCGTGGCGCCGATGGGTCCGGCGATGGTGCGCGGATCGAGGACGACGCCGAGGCCGTGCCCGCGGTCGTCGAGGGCGACGTCGTCTACGAGCTGGAGGCCGGTGCCTCCGAGCGGGATTCCGAGCGGGATGGGGCCGGGGAGCCGGAGACCACGAAGGACGCGGAGGCCGGCGTTTCCGTCACGGGCGCGGAGCAGGGCGCGGACACGAAGCTTGACGACGCCGACGCGGTCGCGGAGGAGCCCGCCGGCCGCGGTGCCGTCGCCTACGCGGCCGCCGGGGAGACCCGCGCGTACCTGACGCCGGAGGATTTCCTGGTGGTCGACGACGAGACCGCCGCGGAGGAAGCCGCGGCCGCCCCGTACGCCGATGCGGAGGGCTCCGGCGACGGCGCCGAGGGTGCGGACGCCGGCTCCGATGCCGCTGCCCGCTACGCCGATGCGGATCCGGCCTCCGACTACGACTACGACGACGATGCGTTCGGCGCCCCGCGCGGCCACCGCGGCGCGGGCGACCGGTACGACGAGCTCGACGACTTCGACGACACCCTCACCGACGACGACCTCGCCTTCGCAGAGCGCCGCCGCGGCCGGGGCGGATTCGATCCCGTGTCCGATGCCCGCTACGCCGAAACCCGGTTCGCGCGCCGGCGCCGCAGCGTGGGCGTCCTGGCCGCGTTCATCGTCGTCGGTGCCGCCCTGGGCTTCTTCATCGGCGGGTGGACGTGGTGGCTGCCGCTGGCCGGCGCGGGCCTGCTGGTGCTGTACCTGGTGTACCTGCGCCGCACGGTCATCGCGGAGAACGAGCTGCGGGCGCGCCGCATCCGCCGCATGAAGATGGCGCGGCTGGGCGTCCGCAATTCCGAGGACGAGGAGCTGGGCATCCCCGAGCGCCTGCGCCGCCCTGGCGCGGTCGTGGTCGAACTCGACGACGAGGACCCGGATTTCGCCGATCTCCCGTACTCGACCTACGAGTCCCCGGAGCAGGACATCCGACGGGCCGCAGGCCAGTGACCTGCTGATTTTGGCCCCCGGGGCGGGGCTGTTAAAGTTGCTTTCGTCGCAGACGGGGTGCCGGTACCTTCGCCGGAATCCGGTGCTCCGTAGGCGCGAGGGGCTATAGCGCAGTTGGTAGCGCGTCTCGTTCGCATCGAGAAGGTCAGGGGTTCGATTCCCCTTAGCTCCACGCTCGACACCCGGGTGTCAGCGACAAGGGTTCTTCCGAAGGGGTTCGGGAGGGCCCTTTTTCGCGTTCCGGGTGTCCCGGCTATCCTTCTTGCCATGGACCGACCCGCCGTATTCGATGGAGCGTTGCTCGTGCTCCGCCTCATCTTGGGCGTCATTTTCATTGCGCACGGGTGGGACAAGATCTTCATCACCGGCGTCGATGCGACGACCGGGTATTTCGTCTCCGCGGGCATCCCGCAGGCGGAGATGACCGTGTGGCTGGTGGCCATCACCGAACTGGTCGGCGGGGCGCTGCTGATCCTGGGTCTGCTGGCCCCGGTCGTGGCGGTGGTGCTCGTGGTGACCATGCTGGGCGCCCTGTGGGCGGTGCACCTGGGCAACGGCCTGTTCGTGCGCGATGATGGCGCGGAGCTGGTGCTCTCGCTCATCGGCGGCCTGATCATCGTGTGGGCGTTCGGCGCGGGGCGGGCCAGCCTCGACCGGATGTTCACCAGGTAGGCGGGGAGCGGGCATGGATTGCGAGGACGTTCGCGCCGCATTGTCGGCGCGGTTGGACGGGGAGCCCTCCGGCGTCGACGACGACGTCGTCGACGCGCACCTCGACGCCTGCGACGAGTGCCGCGCGTGGTTCGAGAAGGCCGTCGCCCTCAACCGTTCGCTGCACATGGGGCCGGCGGGGGAGCGCGCCGCCGCCGGTGCGGGCCCCGCGGGCCCGGGTGCGGGGCCGTCGCTTCCCGACGCCGCCGACATGGCCGCTTTGTCGGAGCGCATCCTGTCGACGGTGGAACCGGAGCGGCGCCGCCGGGAACGGACGTGGTTGTTCGTCGCGGGTTCCGCGCGCGTGCTGCTGGTCCTGCTCGGCGTCCTGCATCTCGCGTGGGGCGTGCAGCTGCTCCTGGGGGCGGGCGGGGCCATGAACCAGGTGGCGCTGGATTCCGGCGGGCAACTCGGCGGCGCCCTCGGTGGCACGCTCGGGGACGAAGCCGCTGCCGCGGCGGCCGCCCTGGACGACATCATCGCCCCGACCATCGATGCCGCGGCGATCCGCCTGGCCTTCGCCGTGGGCATGTTCAGGGCGGCGTGGCGGCCGCGCGCGGCGATGGGCATGACGCCCGTCTACGGGGCGGCGGCGATGTTCTCCATCGGCTTCGCCACCCGCGATCTGGTGCTGGGCACCCTCGGCGTCGCCGACGTCGCGGGGCTGGCGCTCATGGCGCTGTCCGCCGTCGCCCTCGGCCTGGTGTGGCTGGGCGGGTACACCCCGTCGGCGATGGCGCAGGCGTGGCGCGCGGCGGCCGGTCGCCCGGTGCGGGGCCTGCCCGGCGAGTTCGACTGAGAGACCGGGCACGGCGCAGGGCGGGGCGTTCCGCTACCGCCAGCTCGGCAGCCAGAGGCGCATCTCGAAGGTCTCCGTCGGCAGGGGGATGCCCGTCATGATGGGCAGCCAGAAGACGAACGCGGCCACGACGACGGCGAGGTACGCGGCGACGACCGCGATGCCCGCGTGCCCTCCCCGGGGCCGCCAGCGGGCCACGTCGCCGGCGATGATCGCGATGGCCATGAGCACGAACGGGATCAGCGGAGTGGCGTAGAAGAAGTACATCTGACGGTCGTAGGCGATCAGCCACGGCACCCACGACGCCAGGAATCCGACGGCGGGCAGGGCGAACCGGCCGTCGCGGCGGAGGATCCACCGGTACAGCGCCCACAGCATGACGGGCACCAGCAGCCACCAGATCGGCGGGGTGCCGAAGAGCATCAGCCAGCCCTTGCATTCCCGGCCGCCCAGGCACGTGGTGTCGTTGGAGTAGTACAGCATCGGCCGACCGGACCAGATCCACTGCCACGGCTTGGATTCCCACGGGTGCTCGTGGCCGCCGGAGGTGGTCAGCGACCCGTGGAATTCGAGGACGCCGCGCTGGTAGTGCAGCCAGTTCTGCACGGCTTCGGGCAGCCGGTCGGTGCCGGGGATGCCGGTGTCGCGCTGGGCGGCGGGCAGGTGCCGGTACACCGACGTCTCCTCCGCGAACCACGATCGCCACGACAGCAGGTACACCGTCAGCGGGACGGCCACCAGGTGTCCGAGCGCGGGCAGGGTGTCGCGGACCAGCGCCCCGAGCGTCGGCTTTCCGACGCCCGCGCGGCGCCTGTCCACCAGATCGCAGAACACGCTCAACAGCCCGAACGCCGCGATGTAATACAGGCCCGACCATTTCACGCCGAGCGCCAGGCCGAGCATGACGCCGGCCGTGAACCGCCACCAGCGCCAGGGCAGGGGCGGGCCGAGGGCGTCGTCAAGCGGCCGCGGAACCTCCGCGAGCCGGCGCGCCACCCGGTCCCGGTCCACCGTCAGCGCCCAGGCGGCGCCGAGGACGAAGGCGGTCTGGATGATGTCGAGCATCCCCATCCGGGAGGATACGAACAGCACGCCGTCGGCGATGGCCAGCACGCCGGCGACCGCCGCGGCCAGCGTCGAAGCGGACAGGCGGCGGGTGATGTCCATGATCGCCAACACCACCAGCACGCCGCAGACCGCCGACATGAACCGCCAGCCCAGGGGCGTGTAGCCGAAGAGCCACTCGCCGAAGGCGATGACCTGCTTCGCCACCGGCGGGTGCACCACCAGCCCGAAGCCCGGGTTGTCCTCGATGCCGCCGAGCAGCGGGTCGCCCGTGGAGCGGAGGATCTGCCACGCCTGCGGGACGTAGTGCTTCTCGTCGAAGACCGGGGTGCCCTTGTCGGTGGGGAAGCCCAGCCCGACGAACCGCGTGATCGCCGCGAACAGCGCGAGGACCCCGAAGACCTGGGTATCCCACGGCGTCCACCGCACGGGGACGCGCGGCTGCGGCGCGGGCCGCGGGGACTTGACGGCGCGGGCCCGGACCAGGCGGCGAAGCTTGCCGCCGGACGCGGGCACCGGCACCGAATCCACCGACGCGGGCGGCGTGTGCGTCGTCGCCGCCGGAACTTCCCACGAAGCCGAATCGGGTTCGGCGCCGTCGGTTCTCGGCTCGTGGGGAGGCTGGGTCACGACCACGATGATAGGCAAGGGCCGTTAGGATCGCGTCCATGGCTTCCAACGGCGACAGTGACCGCACTCCGATGGACGACTCCCGGGAGGGCGCCGGCTGGGACGCCGCCCGCACCGGGGGGAGGGTCCTCCGGCCGGGCATCACCCTGGCCGCCACGCCGCTGGGCAACATCGGCGACGCCACCGATCGCCTGCGCGCCGCACTCGGCGAAGCCGACGTCATCGCCGCCGAGGACACCCGCCGCGCCCGCCAGCTGGCGTCGGCGCTGGGCGTGGAGATCCGCGGGCGGGTCGTCTCCAATTTCGACCACAACGAGGAGCAGCGGATCGCGCAGCTTCTCGACGCCGCCCGCTCCGGGCACCGCGTGCTCGTGGTCACCGACGCCGGCATGCCGGTGGTGTCGGACCCCGGCCTGGCCGTCGTCGCCGCCGCCCACGACGCGGACCTGCCCGTGACGTGCCTGCCCGGGCCGTCGGCGGTGACCACAGCGCTGGCGCTGTCGGGGCTGAAGGTCGGGCGCTTCATCTTCGACGGGTTCGCCCCGCGCAAGCAGGGCGCCCGCCGCGAATGGCTGCAGTCGCTGGCCGCCGAGCAACGCGCCTGCTGCTTCTTCGAATCGCCCCACCGCCTGGCGGCGACGTTGGCCGAGGCCGCGGACATCCTCGGCGGGGACCGGCGCGTGGCCGTGTGCCGCGAGCTGACCAAGATGTACGAGGAAACCCGCCGCGGCACCCTCGAGGAGATCGCCGAATGGGCGGGCGAGGGCGTGCGCGGCGAGATCACGGTCGTGCTCGAGGGCGCCGGCGTAACCAGCGCACCGGTCAACCCGGAGGATCTGGTCGAGGAGGTGGAGTTCCGCGTCGCCGGCGGAGACCGCCTGAAGGACGCCTGCCGGTCGGTCGCGGGCACCGCCGGGTTGGTGAAGCACCGCGAGCTGTACCAGGCTGTGCTCGACGCCCGGGCCGAGCGGGATGCGGACGAGGACGTCGGAAAGTGACCGGGTCGCCCGCGAAACCCGCGTGCGCGGGGATTTCGGCCAATATTGTTAACCAATCGTGATTTGCATTTACCGGGCCCCCGCGTGACCAGTGGCAATGGTGACGCCGCGGCGGCGTTCATGGGCGCCAAATCTGGGAAATTCCTGAGATGAATGTCAGTTACGTTTGAAATCGCAGGTCACGGCCCGCCATGGTGGTTACATGACCACCTCTGACCGTGAACATGGACAACCGCACGAAAGAGATCCGCACGAAAGAGAAGGACTCGAAGGGCCGGACGGCGGATCCTCCGGGTCCGCCACCGGAGGCACCTACCACGGCGACGGCTTCGGCGACGCCGCGGGCGTGGCCACGGGCGAGGTCATCCCGCCGCCGGCCATCGCCGACCACGACCTCCCGGGGGAGAAGTCGTCGGGACGCGCCGGCTCCGGCATCGACCTGGCGGTGACCCTCCCGGCGGTGGGGCTGATCCTCGCCGTCGTCGCGTGGGGCCTGCTCAAGCCGGAACACTTCGCCAACTTCGCCGAGACGTCGCTGACGTGGGTCGTGGCCAACACCGGTTGGCTGTTCGTGCTCGCCGGAACGGTTTTCGTGTTCTTCATCGTCGGCATCGCGCTGTCGAAGTTCGGGCACATCCGCCTCGGCGGCGACGCCGAGAAGCCGGAGTTTTCCACGGTCAGCTGGATCGCGATGATGTTCGCCGCCGGCATGGGCATCGGCCTGATGTTCTACGGCGTCACCGAGCCGCTGACGTTCTACCGCAACGGCGTGCCCGGGCATGAGCGGCACGAGGTCGGCACCGCCATGGCCACGACGATGTTCCACTGGACGCTCCACCCGTGGGCCGTCTACGCCATCGTCGGCTTGTCCATCGCCTACGGCACCTACCGCCTCGGCCGCCGCCAGTTGATCTCGGCGGCGTTCATCCCGCTGATCGGCGTCCGCAACGCCGAGGGCGTCGTCGGCAAGCTCATCGACGTGCTGGCCATCTTCGCCACGGTCTTCGGCACCGCCGCCTCGCTGGGCCTCGGCGTCCTGCAGATCACCGCCGGCATGGAATACACGGGGCTGGTGTCCAACCCGGGCACGTGGCTGATGCTGGGCGTCGTCATCGTCCTGGGGCTGGCGTTCCTCGTCTCCGCGCTGTCCGGCGTGAACAAGGGCATCCAGTACATCTCCAACTTCAACATGATGGCCGCGCTCGTCTTGGCGGTGTTCGTGCTCGTCGCCGGCCCGACCGTCGTCATCCTCAACTCCATCCCCACGGCCGCGGGCTCGTACCTGGCGCAGTTCTTCGAGATGGCGGCGCGCACCGGCGCTTCCGCAGACGGCACCGCCGGGGAGTGGCTGTCCACCTGGACGATCTTCTACTGGGCCTGGTGGATTTCGTGGTCGCCGTTCGTCGGCATGTTCCTGGCCCGCATTTCGCGCGGCCGCACGATCCGCGAGTTCGTGTTCTCCGTCGTGCTCGTGCCGTCGATCGTGTCCCTGGTGTGGTTCTCCATCTTCGGCGGCTCCGCCATCGAGTTCGAGCGGATCGGCCAGTCCATCTGGGGCGACGGCAGCGCCGAGGGCCAGCTGTTCGCGCTGCTGGGCGATCTGCCGGGCGGCTCGATCGCCGCGTACGTGGCGATGATCCTGCTGGCCACGTTCTTCATCACCTCCGCCGACTCCGCGTCGACGGTGATGGGCACCATGAGCCAGAACGGCCGCCTCACGGCCGCGCGCCCCGTCACCGCCATGTGGGGCATTTCCACGGCGCTCATCGCCGTCGTGCTGCTGCTCACCGGCGGCGAGGACGCGCTGTCGAACCTCCAGTCGGTGACCATCCTGGCGGCGAGCCCGTTCCTGCTCGTGGTCATCGCCCTGATGTTCGCGCTGGTGAAGGGCCTGTCGGATGACCCGCTGTACCTCGATGAGCGGGAGCAGCGCCGCTTCGCGCTGAAGCTCGCCCGCGAACGCCGCATCGCCGCGGCCGCCGAGGGGCGCCGGGTCCCGCGCCCGGGCCGGAACCCCAAGCAGGGCAAAACCGGCAAGGGCGGCAAGCTCGGGAAGTCCGGCAAGTCCGGCAAGGCCCGCGCCGGGGCGCCCGAAAAGTGACCGCGAAGTGACGCGACAGGCGACGCAGGGAGAAATCATGGGCGAGCATGAGGATCCGGCCACCGTCCGGGACGGGATCCCCGACTATGCGGGTGGTGCCGAGGGGACCGGCGAAAACGGCGGCGGGCGCGGTTTCGCGCGCGCCATCGATTGGGGCGTGGCGGCGCCCGCGCTGATCCTCGTGCTCGCCATCGCCGTCTGGGCGATCCTGATCCCGGAGGGATTCGGGGAAGCGTCGAAGGCGGCTTTCCAGTGGCTCGTCGGCACGCTCGGTTGGGCGTTCATCATCGCCGCCGTGGTCTTCTTCGTGGCCATGATCGCGCTGGCGTTTTCCTCCTTCGGCCACATCCGGCTGGGCCGCGACGGCGAGAAGCCGGAGTTTTCCACGGTCAGCTGGATCGCGATGATGTTCGCCGCCGGCATGGGCATCGGCCTGCTGTTCTATGGCGGGTACGAGCCGCTGTACCACTACCGCAACGGCGTGCCCGGCCACGCGCCCGGCAGCTCCGAGGACGCCTTCGCGCACACCCTGCTGCACTGGGGACCAGTCGCCTGGGCAACGTACGCCGTCGTCGGCGGCGCCATCGCGTACTCGACCTTCCGCATGGGGCGGCCCCAGCTGATCTCCGCCGCGTGCGCCCCGCTGATCGGCGAACGACGCTCCCGCGGATGGCTGGGCAAGATCATCGACATCATGGCCATCTTCGCCACCGTCTTCGGCACGGCGATGTCCCTGGGCCTGGGCGCCTCCCAGATTTCCGAGGGCTTCCGCGCCACCGGCCTCATCGCCGACCCGGGGCTCGGCGTGATGCTGGTGGTCATCGGCGTGCTGTCCGTCGGATACCTGGCGTCGGCGATGTCGGGCGTGGCCCGCGGCGTGCAGATCATGTCGAACATCAACATGGGCATGGCCGCCGCCATCGCCGTGTTCGTCCTGGTCACCGGGCCGACCGTCGCCGAGCTCGATTCCATCCCGATGGCGCTGGGATCCTTCCTCGACGAGCTCTTCGAGATGACGTCGCGGTCCGCGGTGTCCGCCGACGGCACCGCCGGCGAGTGGCTGGGCTCGTGGACGATCTTCTACTGGGTGTGGTGGGTGTCGTGGACGCCGTTCGTCGGCATGTTCCTGGCGCGCATCTCGCGGGGCCGGACCATCCGCGAATTCGTCGTGGGCATCGTCGTCGTGCCGTCGACGCTGACCCTGCTGTGGTTCGCCATCTTCGGCGGCACGGCCATCGAGTTCGAGCGCACCGGCCGTTCCATCTGGGGCGACGGCAGCGCGGAGGCGATGCTCTTCGCCATGCTCCGCGAGCTGCCGTGGAACGGCATCGTCCCGCTGCTGACGATGGTGCTGCTGGCGACGTTCTTCATCACCACCGCCGACTCCGCGTCGACGGTGATGGGCACCATGAGCCAGCGCGGCCGCGTCAACCCGACGCCGTGGGTGTCCGGGGTGTGGGGCCTGATGACCACGCTCATCGCCGTCGCGATGCTGCTGTCCGGCGGCACGGACATCCTGTCGTCGCTGCAGACGATCATCATCGTCGCCGGCTCGCCGTTCCTGCTGGTGGTCATCGCGCTGCTCGCGTCGCTGATCCGCGGCGTGGCCAACGACCCCAGCCGGCTCGACGAGAAGGAGGCCCGCAAGGTGCATCTGCGCATGTTGCGGGAGCAGCGGGCGCGGGAGAAGGAGGCCCGAACCGGCCGAACCGGCCGAACGGCCCGGAAGGTGCGGCGCCGCTCCTGACGAGTGTGCGCGGGAGGCCCCGTACCGCACGCTCGTGGGGGTCTGGGGGGCCTGGGGGTCTGGGGGCCCGGGGGTCTTGGGGATCCGGGGGCGGCGGCTCTTGATCACGGAATGTGGCCGGCCCGGCACCGGGTTATCGTGTGCGCATCCGCCGTGAACAGGGGGGGGCGCATGAATCGATCGAAGGGCTACGTCGGCATCGCCGGCATGGCCGCCGCGGCGCTGGCGTTCGTCACGCTGATCATGCTGCTCCCCGTCTTCATCGGGTACACCCTCTACCCCGAGTCGCTGAATTGGTTCTCCGGGTGGATCTGCGCGGCCGGCGATTCAACGGTGGTGTCCATTCGCCACCACTGGGGCACCGACGATGGCGGGATGGCGATGTCCTTCCGCACGTATTGCCGCGACGCCGCCGGCGGGGAGACCGAGGTGGCCTGGTACCGGATTCTCGGGGCCCTCGTCGCGATGGCCGCGGCGTGTGCTGCCGTGATCGTCGGGGCGTTCGTCGCGTGGCTGGCGG
Source organism: Corynebacterium hansenii (assembly GCF_030408795.1). Taxonomy (NCBI): domain Bacteria; kingdom Bacillati; phylum Actinomycetota; class Actinomycetes; order Mycobacteriales; family Corynebacteriaceae; genus Corynebacterium; species Corynebacterium hansenii. Next base: position 2,482,927 of record NZ_CP047211.1, on the reverse strand, counting down.
CGAAGGCGCGGGCGGAGCACCGCTCGGCGTCGCGGGCCGATGACCGAGCGCCGGAACCCCGGTGGGAGCTCCGCTAGGCGCCGTCCAGCAGGGGCGCGGCCTTGGCCATGATCTCGTCCCATTCCTTGGCGGGGTCGGAGTCGATGGTGATTCCGCCGCCCACCCCGGCCTCGACGGTGATGGCGGTGCCCGCGGTGATCGAGGCGTCCGCCGTGCCCGCGGGGTTTTCGGGATCGGCACGCCCCTGGTCGGGGCCGCCGTCGTCGCAAAGCATGCCGCCCGGGCCCCGGAACTCGGCCGTGCGGATGGCGACGTTCAGTTCCAGCCGATCGCCGACCGCCGCGCCGACGCCGCCGCAGTGCACGCCGCGCGGCTCGGGCTCCCACCGCGAAATGAGCTCCGCCGCGCGGATTTTCGGCGTGCCGGTCACGGACGCGGGCGGGAAGCAGGCGTCGATGAGGTCGGCGTGGGGAGTGCCGTCGGGAAGCGTCGCGGTGACCTCGGAAACCAGGTGCCACACGCCGGGCGCGGGCCGCACCGCCAGCAGATCGGTGACGCGCACGCCGCCGGTCACCGCGACGCGGCCGAGATCGTGGCGCACGAGGTCGACGATCATGATGTTCTCCGCGACGTCCTTGCGCGACGCCGCCAGCTCCGCCGGATCGGCGGTCGCGGGCACCGTCCCCTTGATCGGCGATTCGCGCACCGTCGCACCGTCGCGCACCAGGAACTCCTCGGGGCTCAGGCTCGCGACGACGACATCGCGCCCGTCGGCGTCGATGCCCGCGAGGAACGCCGCCCGCACCGGCTCATGCTTGACGACGCGACGGGCCCACCACGCGGCAGCGGCCGCCACCGTCGGGTTCGGGGTGGTGCCTTCGTCCGCCGCCGCGGCGACCTTCCCGTGGAACCGCGTGGACAGGCACGCCTGGTAGACGTCCCCGGCGCGGATGGAATCGAGGCAATCGAGCACGCCGCGCTCGTGGGCGGCGCGGGCGGCGGGGGTGCCGTGATCCCAGTCGATCCGGGGATCATCGGGCAGGCCGATGCGGGCGGCGGCGGTGAGCAGGTCCGGCAACGTCCCGGCCAACTCCGCCGACGCGCCGGGCGCCGCGGACCAGGTGCCCGGTTCGTCGTAAAAGAGGACGTCCCGCGTCTGCGCCGAAAACGCCGGCCCGGAGTACGGCGACCACCCGAAACACCACGGCTCGTGGTCGGTCGAAGTGAGGGGCGATGGGGCGTCGTCAAGCGAAAAAGCCGACGCCGCGCCGCCCGCGACGGGACGCGGCGCGCAATCCACCGCGACCACCGCCGCATGCCCGAACCAGTCGCCGACCAGCGCCGCCGGCCGGTGGCCGAGGGCGACGAGATGGGCGACCAACTGCGCGGGCGTGGGATTCACGCCGATGATCGTAGCCGGGGGCCGGCGGGCGTCGGCGCGCGCCCGAGCCCGGTCCACGGGAGGTGCCGCGGTGGTGGCGGCGATCAGCCGAGCAGATCCTGCGGCGCCACGCCATGGTCGTTGGCGACGGACGGATCGGCGCCCCGGGCCAGCAGAAACGCGGTGACGGCCGCGTCGGGCTCGAACGTCATCGCGGCGCGCCACAGCGGGGTGTTGCCCCACCCGTCGCGTGGATCGATGGCGGCGCCCGCGTCGAGGAGGAGCCCGGCGCAGGTGACGTCGTCCTCCAGCGCCGCGAAGTGCAGCGCCCGGAAGTCCCGGCCATCCGAAGCGTCGACGTCGGCGCCCCGTTCGATCAGGCCCGCGACGAGGTCGGGGCGGCCGCGGGTGACGGCGTTCATCAGGAGGGTGCGCCCGTCCCGGTCGACGCAATCGACCCCGTGGGCGGCGGCGAACTCGTCGAGCATGGCGCCCAGTTCGGGGGAAGCGGTGGCCTCCGTGTCTTCCCGGGCCCCCGGGCCGGGGTCGGACATGAGCAGGGAGAGGAAAACCTCGTAATCGACGGGCTTCTGGTCGGACATGCGCGGTAGCTCCCGGTGTCGTCGGCGGCCTCGTGCGGTGCGCGGGGCGAACCGGGACATCGTCGCACGGGAACCGCCCCCTCCGCCACGGGTCCCGCCGCCGACGGTGCCCCCGCGAAAGGGGCGCGCGCACGGCGCCGCCGACCGTGGCTCCGCCCCGCCCACACTGCGCGAAGCCATCCGGGCCATGGTTTAACCTGAAAGGCATGTCTCGCATCCTCACCGCCGTCGCCTGGCCGTACGCCAACGGCCCCCGCCACATCGGGCACGTCGCCGGGTTCGGCGTCCCGTCCGACGTCTTCGCCCGCTACCAGCGCATGGCGGGCAACGAGGTGCTGATGGTCTCCGGCACCGACGAGCACGGCACCCCGCTGCTGGTGCAGGCGGAGAAGGAGGGCGTCACCGTCCAGGAGCTCGCCGACCGGTACAACCGGCAGATCGTCGAGGACCTCGCCGGCCTGGGGCTGTCCTACGACCTGTTCACCCGCACCACCACCCGCAACCATTACGCGGTGGTGCAGGAGCTGTTCCGCGGGCTGCACGACAACGGCTACATGGTCAAGCAGACGACCATGGGCGCCATTTCGCCGTCGACGGGCCGCACCCTGCCGGACCGCTACATCGAGGGCACGTGCCCCATCTGCGGCGCGTCCGGCGCCCGCGGCGACCAGTGCGACAACTGCGGCAACCAGCTCGACCCGGCCGACCTCATCGACCCGGTGTCGAAGATCAACGGCGAGACCCCGAAGTTCGTCGAGACCGAGCATTTCCTCCTCGACCTCCCCGCCATCGCGGAGTCGCTGGCGGAGTGGCTGCGCGCCCGCGAGGACTGGCGCCCGAACGTGCTGAAGTTCTCGCTCAACCTCCTCGAGGACATCCGCCCGCGCGCCATGACCCGCGACATCGACTGGGGCGTGCCCATCCCGCTCGACGGCTGGTCGGATGACAAGGCGAAGAAGCTGTACGTGTGGTTCGACGCCGTCGTCGGCTACCTGTCGGCGTCCATCGAGTGGGCGCACCGCATCGGCCGCCCGGACGCGTGGCGCGAGTTCTGGAACGTCGGCGGCGGCGAGGACGGCGCGGGTGCCGAGTCCTTCTACTTCATGGGCAAGGACAACATCACCTTCCACTCGCAGATCTGGCCGGCGGAGCTGCTGGGCTACGCGGGCAAGGGCTCGCGCGGCGGCGAGGCGGGGCAGCTGGGCGATCTGGCGCTGCCGACGGAGGTCGTGTCGTCGGAGTACCTGACCATGTCGGGCTCGAAGTTCTCGTCGTCGAAGGGCGTGGTCATCTACGTCAAGGACTTCCTGGCCGAGTTCGGCCCCGACCCGCTGCGCTACTTCATCGCGGTGGCCGGCCCGGAGAACCAGGACACCGACTTCACGTGGGACGAGTTCGTCCGCCGCGTGAACAACGAGCTGGCCAACGGTTGGGGCAACCTGGTCAACCGCACCGTGTCCATGGCACACAAGAATTTCGGCGAGGTCCCGCAGCCGGGCACTTTGCTTGACGACGACGCCGCGCTCCTCGATTTGGCGGCCCGCACTTTCGATGAAGCCGGGCGGGCGCTCGCCGCGTCCCGTTTCCGAGCCGCGGTGACGGCCGCGATGCACGTCGTGGGCGAGGCGAACGCGTACATCGCGGCGCAGGAGCCGTGGAAGCTGGCGAAGGACGAGTCGCAGCGCGAGCGTCTGGCCACCGTGCTGTGGACGGCGCTGCAGGTGGTGTCGGACTGCAACACCATGCTGACCCCGTTCCTGCCGGCGTCGGCGCAGAAGGTCCACGAAACCCTGGGCCGCGAGGGGACGTGGTCGGCGATGCCGGAGATCCGCGAGGTCGCCGACGACATGCCGGTCGAGCCGGTGGGCGTGGGCCTGCCGGAGGCGGGTCGGACGTACCCGGTGATCATGGGCGACTATGCGTCGCAGCAGGCGACGTGGGGCCGCGTGGAGATGGTGCCGGGGACGGCGCTGTCGAAGCCGAAGCCGCTGTTCGCGAAGCTCGATCCGGAGTTGGCCGAGACCGGCCCGGAGTGGGCGCCGGTGAACCCGGAGCAGTAGGGGCCGAGGCGCCTCGGCCACGGCCGGCGTCGGTCAATCCGTTGATCCCGCGGCTCCAGCCAGATCGGCACGGCCGGCGGCGCCCCACCGAGCCAGATGCGCCAGGTCCGTGCAGATGCACCCGTTGCAACGGGCGCATCTGCACGGACCTGGCGCATCTGCGTGTGGGGGAGGGGGGAGGGGTCGTCGGCGACTACTGACCGCGGCCGTAGGGGTTTCCGCCGGAAGGTCCCGGCGTGGGGCCGCCCGCGTCGTTCCCGTTGCCGGCGCCGCCCGCATCTCCAGTACGACCTGCACCACCGGCGCCGCCCGCATCTCCGGCACCACCTGCGCCACCGGCACCACGGCCACCGGAGCCCCGGCCGAAGAATCCGGCGGTGCCCTTCAGCCCGCTCTTGCCCATCTCGCCCAAGTTGCTCATGGTCTCCGGGTCGAAGGCCTTGTTGACGATGCCGAGTGCGCGGCTGGTCAGCTCCTCCGCCTGCGCCTTGCGTTCCAGCCGCAGTGCGGCGAGGCGCTCATCTTCCAGCAGCTTCTGCTTCGCGGCGCGCTCCTGCTCGGCGGCCTTCCGTTCGGCGGCGCGGAGCTTCTCGGACGACCGCAGCTCGCGCAGCCGCTGCCGCTCGACCGACTGGGGGCTGGGGACGTGCCACGAATCGGGGCCGACCTTCATCACGTAGAGCATCAGCCACACCGTCGGGATCAGCAGCAACAGCACCGCCGGCAGCGACGACCCGGCAATCGAACCCCAGACGATGGCGCCCGCGGCGGACCCGACCGTCGTCAAGCCCAGGAGCCCCAACCGGGTCTTCTTGCCGTGCCGGTAGGCGGCGTCGATCTCCTCGCCGGCGTAGAGCTTCGCCGGCGCCTGCCCGGGGAGGCCGCTCACGCGGGAGGCGGGGAGGTCGTCGAAAAGCGGCACCAGCTCGGTGCCTGTCCGGGCGCAGGCAACCTGGCGGACGCGCTCGTCGTACTCGTCGATGGTCAGGCGGCCCTCGGAGAAAGCGCGGCCGAGACTGGCCATCGCCGCTTCGCGCTCGGCGTCGCTGATGCGGTAGCCGGCGCCGTCTCCCGTGGGGTTTCCGTGGTAGGCCGTCATGATGGCGAGCTTAGTGCACCCGGCGACGGCCATCCCGGGCATGGCCAGGAGCGTTGGGAAGAAAAGCGCCAGACAGGAAAGCCAAGCCTTACCTTGGGTATTATGGTGATCCATTGGTGCCCGCGCCCGCGGTGCACCCGACGATGACCCTGGCTCGCATCCGGGAAGAACCCCGGTGGGGAACCGGGAAGAAAGGCGCATCATGAACCCGACAGAACCCCGCGCATCCACGGTGGTGCTCGATCCCGAGGAGCGCACGGCGCTCGAGGCGATCCTGAACGACCCGGCGCATCGGGCCGGCCTGGAGCAGCGCACATGGACGCTCACCGGCATCTCCGATCGCGCCGAAGGGCTGGTCCGGATCTCCGGGACGTTGTCCGGCGACGACGTTCTCGTGGGCTGGGACGGACCGAACGTCGCCGTGCGCCTCGCCGTGCCCGTGGCCTCCCCGGAACTCGCGGGGGCTGCCGCGATCACTGGCGCGGGCACCGATAACCCGGGAGCGGGCACCGACGACCCGGGCGCCGGTGAGCCGGGCGCGGGTCCGGCGACCTCTTCGAGGGTGTACACGGTCGCCGGCTTCGATGCGGCGCAACGGCGCATGGACATCGATGTCGTCCGGCACGCGGACCCGTCGCCGATGATGACCTGGCTGGCGGGGGCGCGCCCCGGCGACGCCATCGTGGTCACCGGCCCGCGGGGACATCAGCTGCCGGTGCCGGGCGAGCCGCGCCATTTCCTCGCCGATTCCAGTGGGCTCCCCGCGTTGGCGGGGATTCTCGCGGGCACCGCGCGCGGTGGTTCCCGCGACCACGTGGTCGTTGCCGCACCGGAGGACCACGTCGACCTGTTCATCGCCGAGCTCACCGCCCATGGGGTCGAGATCGGCGCGGACGTGTCTCTGGTGGTCGTGGATCCGTCCGCCGCCGGTGCCGGCCCCCTGAGCGAGGTGTTTCGTTCGCTCGACGTGCCTGCGGGGGCAAGCGTGTGGGCGGCGGGCGAAAGAGATGACATCCGGGCGATCCGGGCCCGCTGCCGCGACGAACTCGGGTTGCCGCGCGAACGGATGCGCCTGTCCGGTTACTGGCGTCGGGGGTCGTCGGCGACCATGGCGGACCTGAACCGTCTGCGGCGCATGCGGGAACTGCTCGCCGCCGGCAAGGGTTTCGACGCCGCGGACGACCTCGACCTCGACGTGGAGGGCTAGGTTCATGAGGGAAACGATCGCCCCGGCGTCCCGCTCGCGGGCCGCCCATTCTCGCTTGACGACGCGCTCGCTGCTGGCATGTGCGGTCCTGGGCGCCTTCACCGCGGTGCTCATCCATCTCTCGCGGTTCCTCGGGTTGGCGTTGGCCGCGGGCGCCCCGTGGTTGAGCTTCCCCGCTCCGTTGCCGTGGTTCCTGGTCATCATCGCGGCGGCGTTGCTCGTGCAGCGCAGCGGGGCGGCGTTGCTGACGTCGTTCATCGGCGCGGTGATCGGCGTCGGCGCGTTGTCCCTCTGCGGCGGCATCGTCGTCGAGATCGTGTTCTTGGTCGCGCGGAAGCTGGGCGCGGCGCCCGCCCGCGTCACCGCCGCCGAGCGTGCCCGGCTGCCGCGCAGCTCACTGGTCATCGCGCTGATCTCCGGCGTCCTCGTCGCGGCGATGATGTTCGGGTTCATGTTCCTGTACAAGGAGTTCCTCCTCATCCCCGCCGAACTGAAGGTCGCCGCTGCGGTCGTGCGGGTGGCCTTGGGGCTCGTTTACGGGTGGCTGGCGTACGTGCTGGTCAACGCGCTGCTTCGCGTGGGTGTGGATCCGCAGGGCGTCGTCGGGCATGACTGGGACGGCGATCCGGCGGAGGCGGACGATGCCCCGGTCGGCCGATAGCCGCGCGGACGCGCCGCGGACGGCGAATGCCGGCTCCGCCGCGGTCTCGATCCGCGGTCTGCGGGTCGGGTACCCGGGCGGCCGCACCGTCTTCGGCGGCCTCGACGTCGACTTCGCGGCGGGGACGTACACGCTGGTGTCGGGGCCCACGGGCAGTGGGAAGAGCACTCTCGCCCTGGCCTGCGCGGGACACCTCGAGGGGGCGCGGGTGCATGGTTCGGTTTCGGTCGGGGGCCGTCGGCTGGCGGACGTGTCCCCCGCGGACAGGGGAGGCATCGTCGCCGCGGTGTGGCAGCATCCGGAACGGCAATTGTGCGCGTCCGGGGTGCTCGACGAGGTCCGCGCGCCCTTCGATTACCGCCTGATCCCGGCGCCCGAGGGCGACCGCGGAGCCCTGGACCTGCTCGCGGCGACGCGCCTGGGCCACCTCCCGCACCGGGCGAGCCCGTTCGCGATTTCCGGCGGTGAACAGCAGCGGCTCGCCCTGGCCGCGTCGCTGGCGCCCGGCGCGCCGGTCATCGTCCTCGACGAGGTCACCTCCCAGCTCGACGACGCCGCCGCCTCGGCGTTCTCGCGGACCATCCGGGGGTTGGGCGACGTCACGGTCATCGCCATCGACCACCGGGCGGATGCGCATCTTCCCCACGCGGACCGGGTCATCGTCCTCGACCATGACGGGAGCATCGCGCTGGATGGCGCCCCGGCGGACGTGTACGCCGGTGCGGCGGACGAGTGCGCGCGCCTCGGGGTGCGGATTCCGGCGGCGTTCGCGGCCGGGGTCCCGGGCGACGTCCATGGCGGCGCCGGGCCGGATGCCTCCGGTTCGAACGCCGCCGTTCCCGCCTTGTTCGGGTTCGCCGCGTCCGCTCCCGCTTCGCCCGTGACTCCCGAGCCGGCGATGCCCGGCCTGGAGGTGCGGGGCCTCACCGTCCGCAGGCACGGGCGCACGGTGCTCGACGACGTCGCTTTCACGCTTCCGAAAGGCGCCGTCGCCGTGATCACCGGTGGCAACGGTTCGGGCAAGACCACGTTGCTCGACGCCATCGCGGGCAAGCGGCGCGGGGCATCGGGGACGATTCTCCCCGGTCGGCGGGCCCGCATCCGCGCCGGGATCGGGTATTCGCCGCAGCGGGGAGGGGACCTCATGTTCGCGGGCACGGTGCACGACGAGCTCGCGGGCGCGTTGGCGGCTGGAGGTCGCCGGCCTTCGCGCGTCGCGGCCGTGCGGGGCGGTCCCCGGAGCGAACCCGGCGGCGCCGGCGCCGCCAGTGACATCGACCGGATCCTGCGCCGCTCGGGGCTTTCCGGGACCGGGCGGCGCCACCCCCTGACTCTTTCCGGGGGCCAGCGGCAGCGCCTGTCGGTGGCGGCGGCCGTGGCGGGCCGGCCCCGCGTGCTGCTCCTCGACGAGCCCACCAGCGCCCAGGACGCCGACGGTCTGCGGCGGGTCCGCGACCTCATCGCCGATGGGGCCGACGATCGGGTGACGCTCATTTCGACTCATGATGCGCAACTTGCGGAGGCCGTCGCCACGCACCGCATTCGGCTTGACGACGATCGGGCGGTCTGCGCCGAGGTGCCGCGGAATCGGGGCGCCGCATGATCCGTGCCCCGCATTCTCTCCTGTTGGCGCTGTTTCCCGTTCCGGCGATCCTGCTGTCCCTGGCCGCGGACGGGCATTCCTATCCCGTCGTGTGCGCCCTCGCCGCCGTCGCGGCCGTCACCGTATTCCGCCCGCGCGACGGGCTGATGCTGGGTGCGATCACCGTGGGCATCGCCGCGTTGGTGTTCTTCGCATTCCTGCCGTGGATCCCGGGTGATCCCGGTGGGGTGCCGTCACCGCCGGGCGTAGCGGCAGCACCGGGGCCCACGGTCCTCGGAGTCACCGCGGACCGTGCACTCGCGGCGTCGATGCTGGCGTCGCGGCTGGCGGCGATGGCCGTTCTGTCGGCCGCCCCGTTGCCGTTCCTGCGGTGGCGCGAGATGCGCGACACGATGATCACCCGGTTCCGGGTGCCCTACCGGGTCGTCGACGTCGTCGGCGTCGGCGGGGTTTTCGCCCGCATCCTCTCCGACGACCTTGCGACGGCGGCGATGCGGGCCCGGTTGAACTCGCGGGGCAGGCGGTGGATCACGCCGCGCATCGTCGTGCCGGTACTCGTCGCGTCGTTTCGGCATGCGGACGACCTGGCCCTGGCACTCGAGTCACGGGGATTCGGGGCCGGGCCGACCCGCACGGTGCGGTACGACCGGCCCTTCCGGCCCGCCGATTGGGGACTGTTGCTCGGGGTGTGGGCTGCGTCGGTCGGGGCGTACGCCCTGGTCTGAGGGGCCCGGGCACGGCCGGGACCATCGGGGGAGAATCCCGCCGGTCGCGGTTCGACGCCCCGGGGGCGCCGCCGCGCTCAGTCCGTCTGCCGTCCCCCGGCCAGCGCCCACCCGGTCGCGGCCTCCCGCAGATCCCAGAACCGGCGGTAGGCGCCGCCGGCGGCGTACAGGTCATCGTGGGTGCCCCGCTCGGCGACGCGGCCGTCCTCGCCGAGGACGATGATCTGGTCCGCGGTGCGCACGGTGTCGAGCTTGTGCGCGACGACGATGAACGTCGACGTCGCACGCAGCTTTTCGACGCTGGCCAGGATATTCGCCTCGTTTTCCGCGTCGAGCGCGCTGGTCGCCTCGTCGAAAAGCACGATGGGCGAATTCTTCAGCAGCGCCCGGGCGATGGACACGCGCTGGCGCTCGCCGCCGGAGAGCGAGCGCCCTCCCTCGCCGACCCGGGTCGACCAGCCGGCGGGGAGCCTGTCGGCGATGGAGGTGACGCCGGCGAGGTCGGCGGCTTCGCGGACTTCGGCGTCGGTGGCGTCGCGGCGGCCGACGCGGATGTTCTCCTCCAACGTGTCGTCGAAGAGGTACACGTCCTGGAAGACCATCGACAGCTGCGCCATCAACTGCTCGGTGGTCTGGTCGCGGACGTCGGCGCCGCCGACCCGGACCGTCCCGGAATCGACGTCCCACCACCGGGAGATCAGGCGTTCGATGGTGGTCTTGCCCGACCCCGAGGGGCCGACGAGGGCGGTCATCGTCCCCGGCGCGGCGGTGAAATCGATGTTGCGCAGCACCATGTGGTCGGGGGAGTAGCCGAAGGACACGTCCTCGAACTCGACCGTGCCCGGCGTGGTCAGCTCCGCCGGGGCCGCGGGTTCGGGCAGCACGGGTTCGCGGATGATGCGGTTCGCCTCGTCGATCGGGGCGCGGCCCATCTCGATGCCGACGAACGCCTGGCCCAGTTCCTCCAGGATGCGCGTGAACCGCAGCGCGAGGCCGATGAAGGCCATCGTCTCGATCGGTCCCATCGTGCCGTCGACGGCGAGCGATGCCGCGACGGTGATGATGGTGACCGCCACCGCCTGCACGATCATGCCGTTCAGGAGGATCGCGACGAGGCTCAGCCACAGCTCGCGGCGGCGCGCCCGGCCGTCCTCCGCGGCGGCGGCGACGAGCGGGCGGAAGTCGCCCGCGCGGCCGGCCGCCCGCAGCGCCGGCTGGCACCCGGCGTATTCGACGATCCTGGACGCGAGTTCCCGTTCAGCGGGGCGGGCCCGTTCACCGGCGATGCGCTTGACGGACTGGGCCAGGACCAGGATGGCCATGGTCAGGGGCGCGGCGATGGTGAGGATCAGCCCCAGGCGCGGGCTCCAGAACCACGTGCCCGCGACGATCGTGAGCAGTGCCACGGCATTGCCGAGCGCCGTGGTCATGATGTGCGCGAATGCGGCGCCGGCCTTCATGAAGCCGTCCGACACCAGATGGGACAGGCCTCCGGTGCGTTCGGTCCGGAACCAGCCCAGCGGCAGGCCCGACAACGCGCGACCGATGGCCTTGTGGGCGGTGCGCATGAAGGCGAGCGTCGACACGTACCCGATGCGCTGGCCCAGGTAGCGGAACACGGCCCCCAGGGCGGCGAACGCGAGGAGGACGCAGAGCCACCCTCCGACGCCGAGGCCCCACGCGGGGGCTCCGGTGCTCAACGACAGGGCCGCCGGCAGCAGCGCCAGCAGCGAGGCGCCGTCCACCAGCCCCGAAAGGACGGTGAACAGGATCGACTTGCGCAGCAGCGCCCGCCCCTCGGGGCCGAACAGATCCGCGCTCGTCTTCAGCAGCAGCGGATCCTTCAGCACCGCCAGCGGCGATGTCGTGGACGGTGCCTGGTCACGTTCGATGGCGTTAGACATGGGTCGAGTCCTTTCCGTCGTGGCCGCCGTCGGTGCGGCGGCGGTGCGGCGCCGAGCCCATCAGCGCGGCGATGGATTGCTCCGAGACTTCATCGCCCGCGAGGATCGCGGACACTTCGCCGTCGACGAGGTGCACGACCTGGTCGGCGCCCCGCACGGATTCGGGCTTGTGGCCGATGACCAGGACCGTGCGGCCCGCGGCCAGGCGATTGAGCGCGGCCTGGATGTCGGCCTCGCAGTCGGGGTCGGTCGATGCCGTCGCCTCGTCGAGGACGAGGATCGGGGTGTCGGCGACGAGGGCGCGCGCGATGGCGATGCGCTGGCACTGGCCGCCGGACAGGTTCGCGTCGTCGCCGATGACCGTGTCCAGGCCGTCGGGGAGGGCGAGGATCTCGTCGGCGATGCGGGCGTCGCGGGCGGCGCGGAGGATGGTCGCGTCGTCGGCGTCCGGGCGGGCCAGCGCGATGTTGTCGCGGATGCTGATCCGCGGCAGCTGCGGATCCTGCAGGACGAACGACACCCTGGCGTACAGCTGCTCGGGCGACATTTCGCGGATGTCGGTGCCGCCGATGCGCACGCTGCCGGAGTCGGGGTCCTGGAATCGCGCGACCATGGTGGCCAGCGTCGATTTGCCGGAGCCGGAGGGGCCGACCAGCGCGGTGACGGTGCCGGGGGCCAGGCGCAGCGTCACGCCGGACAGCGCGCGGACGTCGCCGTAGAAGAACGTCACGTCGTCGAATTCGACGGTGAGCCCGGCGGCGGAGTCGGGTTCGGCAGGCGCCTCGGCGGATTCGGCCCCGGCACCGACCGCTGCATCGGCTTCGGCCGCCGCGGCCGTGCCCTTCCGCTCCGCCAGCTCCGGCCCCTCGAGCATGTCCGTGATGCGCAGCGCCGCGTGGCCGGCGAGCTGGTGCGACCACGTCGTGTTGGCGATGATCTGGATGGATCCGGGCACCACCAGCGCGATGAGCGTCGTCGTAAGCGCCTCCGCGGGGGTCACGGCGCCCGCGCCGACCAGCGCCGCGCCGCCGGCGACGTTGATGGCGAGTATGACGGGGATGGCGATGGCGGATTCGCCGAACGCCGAGATGCGCAGCATGGGGCTGACCCACGCCCAGTAGAAGTCGCCGAAGGTCGACGATGCGTCGAGGAACCTCCGGTGGGCTTCGCCGGTGCGGCCGAATGCCTTCACCACGGTGATGCCGTCGGCGAATTCCACCGCCGTCGACGACACCACGCCCAGGCGGGTGTCCATTTCGGCCGTTTTCTCGCCCATGCCGCGCATGGTCAGCGCCATGATCCCGGCGTAGATGGGCAGCGTCGACAGCGCCAGCAGCGCCAGCCGCCAGTCGACGGTGACGGCGTAGCCGATGAGCATCAGCGGGGTGATCGCCGCCACCGTGGTTTCCACGGGCGCATGGGCCACGAGCTGGTGCAGGGTGCGCGTGTCATCCTGGACGGCCTTGCGGATCTGCCCCGAGGTGGAGTCGGTGAACCAGGACAGCGGCGCCCGCGAGATGCGCTCGAGGATTCGGTCGCGCAGCATCGCGGTGAGCTTCAGGTCCGCGAAGTGGGTCAGGGCCAGGGCGAGGGCCAGCAGGCCGAGCTGCCCCAGGAACGTTGCCAGCAAGAACATGACGATCGGCTTCACCTCCTCCTGCGCCGGCGACGTCCCCGCGCCGTGCGCCGCCAGGAGCACGTCGCCGAGCCGCACGAGGGCGACGTACGGCGCGATGGAGAGCATCGCCGATGCCGCGCCGAGGATCCTGCCCGCCAGGAGCGTGCCCTTGATCGGCGCGAGCAGCGCGCCGAGCGCCTTGCCGCCGGCGATGTTCTTCTCCTTCGCGTCGGCGCCGATGCTCCCGGTGGGGTCGTCGGGGCCGGGTGGCGGTGCGGGCTTTTCGACGTCGGGCGCGGACGTGCGCGCCCGGGTCATTTTGGTCATGCTTCGTTCCTTTCTCGTGCCGCGGCGGCGTCGCCGGGGTCCTCCGGAAAGGTCCGGGCCGCCGCGCGGCTGATTCGGGGTGGTTCAGGTCGATGGGGTGGTCGGCTCGATGGGGCGGTCGGCGCAGTCGCTGATGAGTTCGTCGTCGCCGTAGCCATTGCCATTGCTGTTGCCGTTGCCGATGACGGCCGCACCGTGGCCGTCTGTCGGGGTGCGGGATTTATGCGGATAAGGTGAGGTAACCATAACTTAAAGGCATTAGGCCGGGCATTGTCGTGGCGGTGCCGGCCGCTTCGTCCACCCCCGTCCGCCGCCCCTAGACTTGGGCCCCATGGGAAAGAGAAAACGCCCCGTCGCCGAGCCCGCCCCGTACGTTGCGCCGTTGTTCGACGCGCACACGCACCTCGCGTCGTGCGGCGCCCGCGATGCGGAGTCGGTCGCCGAGCTGATGGACCGCGCGATGGCCGCCGGCGTCGCCGGCGTCTGCACCATCGGCGACGGCCTGGCGGAAACGGAGCTGGCCGTCGCGGCGTCGCGGTCGCATCCGCGCGTCTGGGCGGCTGCGGCGATCCATCCGACGCGCGCGTCCGAGCTTGACGACGCCGCCCGGGCGAGGCTCACCGAGATGGCCTCGGAGGAGCGGGTCGTGGCCATCGGGGAAACCGGCCTGGACGAGTATTGGATCGGGAAGATGGACGACTGTGCGCCGCTGGACATGCAGATCGAGGCCCTGCACTGGCACATGGAGCTGGCGCGGTCCACGGGCAAGCCGCTGATGATCCACAACCGCGAGGCGGACGACAACCTGATGCGCGAGCTCGACGGGTTCGATGGCACGGTGATCCTCCATTGCTTCAGCTCGCCGATCGCCGTGGCCCGCGAAGCCCTGGAACGGGGTTACGTGCTGTCGTTCACCGGGAACGTGACCTTCAAGCGCAACTCCGACCTGCGCCTGGCGGTGGAGGAGGCGCCCGCCGAGCAGCTGCTGGTGGAGACCGATGCGCCGTACATGACGGCCGAGCCGTACCGCGGCGCGCGCAACGAGCCGACGTTCGTCGGCTGGCAGGCGCGGTGCATGGCCGAGGTCCGGGGCATCCCCGCCGAGGAGATGGCCGCCCGGCTCACCGCCAATGCTGAGCGGATCTACGGCATCGAGGTCCCGGCCCTGTAGTCGGCCCAGCGGATCACATCCGCCACAGCCGTCCCCGTGGCACCAACTTTCGGGTCGTGTAACGGCCATATCACGGCAAATGTGGTGCGAATTACGCACGAACCGGTGTTCAACCTGGGCATTTGTTGGACTTTGACGGGTCCTTTACCGTATCGTGACCGCAATACTTCCATCGGGGCGCACTTTTCGCCGCACCAGCCCACCGACCCCACCGCCCCGGGGAACGTCGAGAGGAACCACCGACCCGTGAGCAACCACTCCAAGAGCCACGTCAACCAGCTGAACAACAAGTCCACCACCACCCGGCGCGTCGCCGCCGGCGGCCTGCTGGTCGCGATGGTCGCCGGCGGCGGCACGGCCGCGGCGGCCCAGAAGAGCGTCACCGTCGACGTCGACGGCGAGATCCAGCAGGTCTCCACCATCTTCGGCGACGACGCCCGCATCCTGGAAAAGGCCGGCGTCCGGGTGGGCGACGGCGACCGGGTCATCCGCCAGGGCGAAATCTCCGATGGCGGCAAGCTGGTCTACCGCGCCGCCAAGCCGGTGTCGCTGAACATCGACGGCCGCACCGTGGAGACCACCACCAACGCGGCCACCGTCAACGAACTCGTCGAGTCCCTGCCGGAACTCAAGGCCGCCGACTCCGTCAAGGCCCCGTCGAAGCGCATCCCGGCCGACGGGATCAAGCTGGACATCGTCACCGCAAAGAACATCGTCCTCAACGACTCCGGTCGTGAGGGCCGCATGCAGATGGCCGTCGCCACCGTCGCCGACGTGCTCGAGCAGCGCGGGATCACCCTGGGCGAGGGCGAGTCCGTCAGCCCGTCGCCGGAGACCCCCGTCACCGAGGGCATGCGCATCGACGTCTCCCGCCTGGTCGAGGAGGTGCTCAACGAACGCGTCGAGATCCCCTCGCCGGAGAACGTCATCGAGGATCCCGAGATGTACGACGACGAGCGCGTCGTCGAGACCCCGGGCACCGCGGGCATGAAGCTCGTGCAGGTCAAGGTCCTGTCCCGCGACGGCGAAGAGCTGTCCCGCGAGACGTTGTCCGAGCAGGAGAAGACCGCCCCGACCGTCACGACCGTCCGTCAGGGCACCAGGCCCCGCGCCCCGGAGGTGACCAACGGAGCCATCTGGGATTCGCTGGCGCAGTGCGAATCCGGCGGCAACTGGAACACCGACACCGGCAACGGTTTCTCCGGCGGGCTGCAGTTCCACCCGCAGACCTGGCTCGCCCACGGCGGCGGCGAGTACGCCCCGACCGCGGCCCAGGCGACCCGCGAGCAGCAGATCGCCGTCGCCGAAAAGGTGCGCGCGTCCCAGGGCTGGGGCGCATGGCCGGCCTGCTCCGCGCAGCTGGGGCTGCTGTAAGTGGATGATGTCCGCCTGCTCGGGCCGGTCGAGGTGCGGCAGCTGGCCGCCGAACTGGACCTGACGCCGACGAAGAAGCTCGGCCAGAATTTCGTCCACGACCCGAACACGGTGCGGCGCATCATCGCCGCCGCCGACCTGTCGCCCGACGACTACCCGGTCGAGGTCGGCCCCGGCCTGGGATCTCTGACCCTCGGCCTGCTCGAGCACTGCGGGCGCGCGGCGGCCGTCGAAATCGACCCGCGCCTGGCGGCCCGCCTGCCCGAGACGGTGGCGGAGTTCGCGCCGGGGCGGCCGCTGAACCTGGTGCTCAAGGACGCGCTGACGGTGACGCGGGACGACATCGTCGGCACGCAGGCCCTTGCCGCGGGCGAGGGCGACGGCGCCGGTGGCAACGGTGAAGGCGCCGGCAGTCACGGCGAAGGCGACGGCGCCGGCGTCGCGGAGTTTCCCGAGCCGACGGCGCTGGTGGCGAACCTGCCGTACAACGTTTCGGTGCCCGTGCTGCTGCACATGCTGAAGGAGTTCCCGTCGATCCGGCGCGCGCTGGTGATGGTGCAGCTCGAGGTCGCCGAACGCCTGGCCGCCGAGCCGGGCTCGAAGATCTACGGCGTGCCCAGCGTGAAGGCCGCGTTCCACGGCAAGGTTCGTCGCGCCGGGACGATCGGCCCGAACGTGTTCTGGCCCGTGCCGAAGGTCGACTCCGGGCTGGTGCGCATCGACGTCTTCGGCGTTCCCGGACCCGGGGGCGAGCCGTCGCCGGCGGGGGAGGCGCCGTGGCCCGTCACCGACGAGTCGCGTGCGAAGGTGTGGCCGCTCATCGACGCCGCGTTCGCCCAGCGCCGGAAGACCCTGCGCGCGGCACTGTCCGGCGTGTACGGGTCGGGTGCGGCGGCGGAGGAGGCGCTCGTGGCGGCGGGAATCGACCCGAAGCAGCGCGGCGAGAAGCTGGGCGTGGCCGATTTCGTCAGGCTCGCCGGGCTCTGATCCCGTCTCCCACGCGGGTTGCGGCGAGGCCGGATGACGTCGTTAAGCAAGGGCAATTGTGCATTCAGGATGCATCTATAAGGCTTGCGTAAACCCGGAATGAAAGGCTGGCCTGCCTTGAAGGTGCTGGTCACGGCGCGTAGCGTCGCGAGTGTCAGATACGCGGAGAACCTTGCACTCGCTTCCCGGCCCTGAAGGAGCCCCTCATCATGTCCAGCGTCACCAAGATTTCCTCCTGTACGACCACTTCCTGTGCCTACAACAACGACGGCTGCACCGCCTTCGCGGTCAACGTCGGCGGCGACGGCGCCGCCGCCTGCACCACTTTCGCGACGATCGACCTGCGCGCCGGCCTGTCCGGTGCGGAGGCCCAGGTGGGGGCGTGCAAGCGCCTCGACTGCACCCACAACGAGAACCTCATGTGCGGGCTGGCCGACATCTCGGTCAGCGGTGAAACCGCGCAGTGCGACAACTACCAGGCCCGCTGACGGCGGACCGGCGGCTGGCTGCGGCAGCGGTCCTTAAGCCGCCCGAACGAAAAGAGGCGCGCGGAACCCCACCGGGGTTCCGCGCGCTCCTCGGCTTTCGGCGTCAGATACGCGGTGACGCGTGCCGTGCCGAGGTCCGGGCGGCGAGAGCGGCGACGGCCCCCGCCAAGTCATCGAGAGTGTGAACCGGCTCCGGGAAATTGACGAACACGCTGGTCAGGCGGTTGTGGTGCATCGTCGCCAGCGTGATTCCCGCGGGGTCGACGTCGGCGATCCACGGTGCAAAGCCGGGCGTCGCCTGGACGGCGGCGGCCGCCACCCGCTCGCGGATCTCGAACTCGGAGCACGGGAAGCCGGGGACGCGCTCGACCAGGACATCGGAGAGCAGCGCCGACAGATGGTCGGGCGTCAGGCGGCCGACGATGTCGCGGGCGTCGAACTCGTGGTCCGCGAACGGGCGATGCGCGGTGGTCGCCGCGGCGGTGATCGCGCGCGGGTCGAGGGTGGCCACCCCGCAGGGGCCGTGGAGGAGCACCTTGTCCAGCTCGACGACGCCGATCACGCATGATTCGGGCACGTGTCCGAACGGGGCCGTGGCGTCGGCGGTGGCGGCGTCGGCGGAGGCGGCAGAGGTGCCGTCCGCGGCATCGAGCCAGGTCACGCGCCCGAGGCCGTGGAGGCTCGCGACGGTGATGTCGATGAACAGCTCGGGCGCCTTCTTCGTGCCGTCGAGCCGGACCTCGGCGTCGCCGACGAATTCGGCGTCGGCGGCGGGGCACATGACCAGCAGGCGGCCGCGCTCGTCCACGCGGTGGGCGAGCGCCGGGATGATGGCGGTCGGATCCACGCGGAAGGGGGCCAGGGTCAGTGCGCCGGCTCCGCCGAGGATGCGGCTGCCGAGGCTCGTGCTGTACTCCGTGCGTTCGTCCATTCAAATCTCCCAAACTGTAGGCGAGGGTAGCCTAAGCAAGTAGCGCCAGGGTGTCAACAAAAGTGGGGGTGGGGGAGTGCCGGCGTCCGCCCCGCGCGCGCCCGCCGGTTCGGGCCGGGTGGGCAGGTGGTTGCGCGCGGGCATGGGCTTTACGACGCCCACCGCCCCCATCGAACGGTGCCTTTCGGAAAAAGGCGCTCGTGATCAGGCATGTTCGAATGGGCGGCCGGAGTTTCAGCCGGCCGATCCGGAGTGCGTCATAGCTTGTGGCCATGACTTTCACGAACGAAAATTTCACGGGCCACCACGTCAGCTTCGAGGGGGACCATGCCGCCATCGAAGACCATGCCGCCTTCGAAGATCGCGCCGCCTTCGACGACCCCGCGGCGGGCAGAGGATTGATCGGCGCCGACGTCGACCTCGAATTCCATGCGGACGAACGGCCCCTGTGCGACGTCCACGACATCGTCGACGAAATGCGCCCTGACCTGACCAACCTCGCCGAGATTTCGCGATCCGCCGATGGCACGCGGGTCACCCTCCGGGCGGATGCGGGTGAGACGCTGGTGTTCGCCGTCGAGGTCATCGAACGCGGTCACCGCCATGGCCGCCGCGCCGTCGGTCTCGGGTGGCGGGTGGAGGCGTCGGATGCGGCCGGCGGACCGGTGCCCATCCCGTTCAGGGGGAATCCCACAATCGCGAAAACGGCCGACGACGTGCGCCGGATCGTGAGCCGGATGTTCTCGCGCTGGGTGGGCGACGACATGCGACGGGCCCGTGCACGCCGTAGGTCCCTGTTGAAGCGGATGACGCGGGAGAACCGGAGTCGGGCGATTCAGCGGCTCGAGGAACTGCACCTTTCCCTGCGAAGCGGCGACCGCGAGACCCACCGCGGTTCCGTGGAGAGGGGATACTGGTACATCGGATTCGATGACCCGGGCGAGGCGTTCGGCGTGCTGTCCTGCCGCGAGGGCGGCCGGAACGTGCTCCGCGCCGTCTGGCTGGATCTGACCGGCTGCGGAGATTCGGCGAACGATCTCCGGTCGTGCCCGATCGAGAGCATCGACGCCGCCGAAATCATCGGCGAAGACGCGGCCGACGCGATCATCGAATGGGATGACGAAACCTATCTCCGGTGGGCGGTGTAACCGGGAGGGGCATCTGACCGGCGGTTTTTCGGCCGGTGGGAGGCGAGGAGCGATCCCGCGGATCCCACGGGGGATCGGCGAACGCCGTGGGAACTACAGTCCCAGCACGCGGCCGACGTGCCAGGCCAGCGGCAGCTCCGCGAGCTGCTCGCGGGTGGCCCACAGGTGATCGGAGTGTTCGCGGGTCAGGGCGACGTCGGCGGCGTCGTCAAGCTCGACGGCCTCGAAGGTGACGATGTGGTACCGGAAATCGCCGCCCTTGGTATCGGGGTTCGACCAGTGCGCGACCTCGGCGCCGAGCGTGGCCTTCAGACCCGTCTCCTCGGTGAGCTCCCGCAACGCGGCATCGGCCGGCTCCTCGCCCCGTTCGCTCTTGCCGCCCGGCAGATCCCACTGGTCCCCCAAATAGCCCCCGGTGGCCCGGCGCAGCACCAGCAGGCGGTCGCCCCGGCGCACCAGGACGTTGCAGACCCAGCCATCGGCGACCGGCCATTCCGACAGCGCGGCCGTGCCCGCCGGTTCGCGGCGGCTGGTGGCCGGTTCGTCGTGATGGCTGTCGTCGATCATGAGGAAATCTTAGATCCGCCCCCACCCGGCTACGCAATTCGCCGGGCCCGCCCGGCTGCGCAATCCGCGCACCCGCCGCGCCGGTCGCACCGGCCGCACCCGCCGCGCCGGTCGCACCGGCCGCACCCGCCGCGCCGGTCGTTCGCGGTGCGCCGCTCATAACCTTCCCGTAACGTTCTCGTTGCAAAAACAGTGATCGTCGTATACTGAGAAGCGGCTTATCAAATCCCCTACATGAGGAGCTGATGGAACCATGACGGCTTCGCAAGGAAGATCCCCGACGGGGGATCGTGAAGGGCGGGGCCGCGGGCTCCGTCCGCGAACTGCGTGGAAGAAAAAGACCGTCGCCCTGCTCGCCGCCCTGACCATCGGTGCACCGGTGCTCGCGGCATGCGGGAACGAGGAAGCCGGCCCCACGGTGCTGCGGTTCATGGGGCCCGCCGACGGCGTCGACCAATACACCGCAGCAGCGAAGAAGTGCTCCGAGCAGGCGGGCGGGCGCTACACCATCCAATACGACGTATCCGCCAAGCAGACCGATGACCAGCGGCTCCAGCTCGCGCGCCGCATCGTCGGCGGCGACGACTCGTTCGACATCATGGGCCTCGACGTCACCTGGACCGCCGAGTTCGCCGAAGCGGGCTGGGCGGTCGAGTTCCCCGGGGACGTCGCCAAGCGGGTCCAGGACGGCACGCTGTCCGGCCCGATGGAAACGGCCACGTGGAACGACAAGGTGTACGGCGCTCCGCTGAACACGAACACGCAGCTCATGTGGTACCGCAAGTCGCTGATGCCCAAGGGCCCTGACGGGCAGCCGCAGCCGCCGAAGACGTGGGAGGAAATCGCCGCGCTCGGCGCCAAGCACGCCGAAGAGGGCAAGCCGTCCTACATCGGCGTGCAGGCCGCGCAGTACGAGGGCGTCGTCGTGTGGTTCAACTCGATGCTCGAAGCCGCCGGCGGATCCATCGTCGACGAAACCGGCCGCGTGGCCACCATCAACCAGGGCGACGCCGCCAAGCGCGCCCTCGCCGCCATGAAGGCCGTGGCCACCGCCAAGGGCGCCGACCCGTCGACCTCGCAGCTCGACGAGAACATGGCGCGCCTGGCATTCGACCGCGGCGCCGCGTTCATGCAGGTCAACTACCCGTTCGTGTACGCGGGCCTGAAGGAGAAGGCCGACGGCGGCGACGCCCGCGCCAAGGAGGCCTTCGACGACCTCGGCTGGACCGTCTACCCCGGCATGGAGGCCGACAAGCCGTCCAAGGCGACCATCGGCGGCCTGAACATCGCCGTGCCGTCGACGTCGAAGAACAAGGACCTGGCGTTCGAGGCCATCGAGTGCCTGCGCAACGAGGAAAACCAGCTGCACAACGCACTCACCGGTGGCCTGCCCCCGACGCTGACCAAGCTCTACACCGAGGCGACCGACGAGTTCATCGCGGAGTACCCCTTCTACAAGGAGATCTTCGAGTCGCTGAACACCCTCGACCCGGCGGACCTGGGGCCCGAGGAGCAGAGCCTGCTCCCGGACAAGCGCCGCGTGTCCGTCGCCGTCCGCCCGGCCTCGCCGGCGTATCAGTCCGTGTCGATTCTGCTGGCGTCGCGCCTGAGCCCGCCCGCGTCGATCGACCCCGAGTCGCTCGTCCCCGAGTTGGCGGATGAGATCGACCGGGCCATCAAGTCCGAAGGGTTGGTGCCGTGATGAGTGGCCCCGTCAATGACCCCGTGCGCGACCGCGACCCCGGCCGGGATTCCGGCATGGGCGGCGGCCGCGCGACGTCGGCCGACGCCGGCGGTTCCCCGGCGGTGACCGTCGACGGCGCCGGCCAGTCGACGGCGATCGCGCCGCACAAGTCGGCCGACGCGTCGAACCGCAAGGCCAAGCAGAAGCACTCCGACGGCCGCAAGGCCGAGCGCCGCCTGGGCATGATGCTCGTCGCCCCGGCGGTCATCCTGATGCTGGCGGTGACGGCGTACCCGATCATCTACGCCGTGTGGCTGTCGATGCAGCGCTACGACCTGCGTTTCCCGGCCGACCGTGAGTTCGTCGGCCTGGACAACTACGCCGCGGTGCTGACGTCGAGCTACTGGTGGGAGTCGCTGTGGGTGACCGTGGTGATCACGGTGATCTCGGTGATCTTCGAGTTCGTGCTCGGCCTGGCCATCGCGATGATCATGCACCGGGCGATCTTCGGCCGCGGCGTGATCCGCACGGTGGTGCTGGTGCCGTACGGCATCGTGACCGTCGCCGCGGCGTACTCGTGGAACTACGCCTGGACGCCGGGCACCGGCTACCTGGCCAATTTGCTTCCCGACGGGTCGGCGCCGCTGACCGAGCAGTGGCCGTCGATCTTCATCATCATCCTCGCCGAGGTGTGGAAGACGACGCCGTTCATGGCGCTGCTGCTCCTGGCGGGCCTGGCGCTGGTGCCGGACGACGTGCTGAAGGCCGCGGCGCTGGACGGCGCGGGTTTCTGGCAGCGGCTGTTCAAGATCACGCTGCCGCTGATGAAGCCCTCGATCGTCGTGGCGCTGCTGTTCCGCACGCTGGACGCGTTCCGCGTGTTCGACAACATCTACATTCTGACCAAGGGCAACAACGGCACCGGCTCGGTGTCGATCCTCGGCTACAACAACCTGTTCATGGCGTTCAACCTGGGCATCGGCTCCGCGATTTCGGTGCTGATCTTCCTGTGCGTCGCCATCATCGCATTCATCTTCGTCAAGGGGCTCGGCGCGTCCACCCCCGGCAGCGGGAAGGAGTGATCAGCCATGCAGCAAGGAACCGGCAAGGAAAAGGCGCTGTGGACCATCGCGCTCGTTCTCGTCGTCTTGTACGCGCTCGTGCCCGTGGCCTGGATCGCGTCATTGTCGTTCAAGACCACGCCCACCCTCCACGACGGGCATTTCATCCCGCGTGAGTGGACGCTGGACAACTACAAGGGGATCTTCCAGACCTCGGAGTTCACGCGGGCGCTGATCAACTCGATCGGCATCGGGTTGATCACCACGCTGATCGCCGTCGTCGTCGGCACGATGGCGGCCTACGCCATCGCCCGCCTGACGTTCCCCGGCAAGTCCCTGATTCTCGGCGTTTCGCTGCTCATCGCGATGTTCCCGCAGGTGTCGCTGGTCAGCCCGCTGTTCGACATCGAGCGCAAGCTCGGCCTGTTCGACACGTGGCCCGGCCTGATCCTGCCGTACATCACGTTCGCGCTGCCGATGGCCATCTTCATCCTGTCGTCCTTCTTCAAGGAGATCCCGTGGGAGCTGGAGAAGGCCGCGCAGATGGACGGCGCCACGCCGTTCCAGGCGTTCCGCAAGGTGGTGGCCCCGCTGGCCATCCCGGGCATCGTCACCGCGGCGATCCTGGTGTTCATCTTCGCGTGGAACGACTTCCTGTTGGCGGTGTCGCTGACCTCCACGGAGGCTTCGCGCACCGCTCCGGCCGCGATGGCCAACTTCACGGGTTCGTCCCAGTTCGAGGAGCCGACGGGGTCGATCGCGGCGGCGGCGATCGTCATCACCATCCCGATCATCATCTTCGTAGTCATTTTCCAGCGTCGCATCGTGGCCGGCCTGACCTCCGGCGCAGTGAAGGGATAGCAAGTCATGGCCGAAATCGAACTCAAGCACGTTTCGAAGAAGTTCCCCGACGGCGCGGTGGGCGTCGACGACGCGAACCTGCACATCAAGGACGGCGAATTCATCATCCTCGTCGGCCCGTCGGGTTGCGGTAAGTCGACGACGCTGAACATGATCGCCGGGTTGGAGGACATCACCGACGGCGACCTGCTCATCGGCGGCGAGCGCGTCAACGACGTGGCGCCGAAGGACCGCGACATCGCCATGGTGTTCCAGTCCTACGCCCTTTACCCGCACATGACGGTCCGCGAGAACATCGAGTTCCCGTTGAAGCTGGCGAAGACGCCGAAGGCGGAGATCGACGAGAAGGTGGCCTTTGCGTCGAAGGTCCTGGACCTCGACCCGTACCTGGACCGCAAGCCGTCGAACCTGTCGGGCGGCCAGCGCCAGCGCGTGGCCATGGGCCGTGCGATCGTGCGCCGCCCGAAGGTGTTCCTCATGGACGAGCCGCTGTCGAACCTGGACGCGAAGCTGCGCGTGCAAATGCGCGCGGAGATCTCCCGCCTGCAGGACCGCCTGGGCGTCACCACGGTGTACGTCACGCACGACCAGACCGAGGCGATGACCCTCGGCGATCGCGTGGTGGTCATGAAGGGCGGCGTCATCCAGCAGGTCGGCGAGCCGCAGGAGCTCTACGATCGTCCGCGGAACCTGTTCATCGCCGGCTTCATCGGCTCGCCGTCGATGAACTTCACCCCCGGCCGGATCAACGGCGGGGTGGTGTCGACGGGTCTCGGCGACATCCCGCTTTCCGACGACCTCCGCGCCAAGCTCGGCGATGCCTCGGATCGCTCCGTGATCGTGGGCCTGCGCCCGGAGGCGTTCGAGGACGCCAATCTCGTCGAGGAGGGGCAGCGCGGCAAGGGCGTGGTCACCGAAGTCGACGTCGACGTCCTCGAGTCGATGGGCTCGGACAAGTTCGCGCACTTCGCCGCCCCGCAGACCGGGGAGCGCGGCGCCGGCGGCGTCGCCTCGTCGGCGGCGGCCGCCGATGCCGGGCTCGACGACAAGGCCACGGGCACCATGGTCGCCCGCCTGTCCGCCGAGTCGCCCGTGCGGCGCGGCGAGAAGGCGGCGCTGTGGTTCGACCCCGCGAAGATCGTGGTCTTCGACTCGGAGAGCGGAGAGAACCTGGGTCTGTAGGGATTGATCCCGGGGGTTCTGGACCCGGGGCCCGGTGACCGGTGGCCCCGGAACCCGAACCCCGCGCCGGCCGCCGGCCCGATTCAATCGGGCTGGCGGCCGGTTTCGCGTACCTGCTCGAAGACCTCGTCGGTCCATTCGTGGCGGCGGATCAGGCGGTAGCGTTCGGCGGCGATCCAGACGTAGAGCTCGGCGTCGGTGTGGTTGGGGGCCAGCCCGATGGAGCGCGCGGCGGCGACCACGGGCTCGTATTCGGTGGTGAACCAGCGGTCGGCGATGTCGTCGCGACCGAAGAAGGTGCGTTCGGCCTGCATCGCGCGGAAGCCCCAGGCCTCGACGTTCTCGGCGAGTTCGGCGTATTTCCACGGGTTGGGCAGGACGATTTTCGCGGCCCGTTCGTCCGTCAGGGGCACGCGGGACAGGAAGATGCGGCGGTGGTCCTTCAGCACCAGGTCGCGGTTGGATTCGATGCCGTCGGCGTCGACCTTGGTCAGGATTTCCGTGACGTAGGCGTCGATGGTGGGGTTGCCGCGGTTGCGGGCGATGGAGACGCGGTGGTGGCCGTCGACGACGAAGTACATGCCGCCGACCTTGCGCAGCCGCACGGGCGGCACGGTTTCGCCGCGGCGCTGGGCGGCGTTGAGGCGGGCCCATCGCTCACGGGAGATGGACGTGGTGGGGCGGAAGTCGCGGTCGAATTGGCCGGTGCGGTCGACCGACCCGACGATGGACTCCACGGGCACGTCGACGAGCCCGAGTTCGCGGCGGCCGGTTTCGCCGAGTGCGGCGACCACTTCGTCGTAAGGCAGGACCTGCGTGATGTCGTCGGGCTGCCGACGCAGGCGGGAGACGGCCCTGCTCAGTCGGGCGCGGCGGCGGGCGCGGGAGAAGTCGGCCTGCGCGTCGGCGTCGGGGAATCCGGTGTCGGCCATGGTCAGCGTCCTTTCAGGATCAATTCCGCGCGCGGGGCGGTGCGCGGCGGGTGGATGCGGGTGAGCGTCCACCCGACGGTGTTGACGACGAGTGTGCCGGTGCCGGGATCATCGCGCCCATCGTCGGCGGGCAGCGCGGTCACGCACCGCTCCGCCCCGTGCGGGTGCACGTGGCCGTGGAGGTGCAGCGCGGGCCGCAGCTTGTCCACCAGCATGTCGACGGCCGGCAGCGCGCGGTGGACATCGTCGTCGGCGGGGGCGCCCGGGGTGCCGGGGGCGTGGGTGAGCAGGACGTCGGCGCCTTTGCGGCGGGCTTTGCGCAGCACGCGCCGGGCGCGGCGCATGGCCTGCGCGTCGGTCCATTGGTTGGGGCCGGAGGAGTAGCGCCCGCAGCCGCCCAGCCCCGCGATGCGCAGGCCCGCGACCTCCACGACGTCGCGGTCGGCGGCCCACGCCCCCTCGGGGCCGGGCCAGGTGTCGTGGCGGCCGGCGCGCACCCAGCCGGCGGGGGACAGCGTGAAGCCCTCCAGCGAGGGGTCGTGGTTTCCGGGCACCATCACGCAGGGCACGTCGAAGGCGTCGGCGACGGCGGTGACGTAGGCGAAGTCGAGGTCGCCGGCGGACAGCAGCACGTCCGGCCGGTCGTCGGGTCCGAAGTCGACGCCTCCGGGAATGGTCAGCGCGGGGCGTTCCTCGTCGGCGATGGCGAGGATGGTCACGGGCCCCGGTGCTTTGCGACGCTGCTGTTCCATCGGTTTCGACCGTATGCCAAGCGGCGGCGGGAGTCACGGGCGTGGCCGGGTGTTCGAAGGCCGCCGCCGACGTTCGGCCGGACAATCCGGGCGGTTTCCTAGGGTGACGGCATCAGCCGCCGGACGGTGGATCCGGCGGATGTCGCCGAGTCGCGAAATGAAGCCGAGCCGTGAAATGAAGCCGAGTCTCGAAATCAAGCCGAGTCTCGAAATGAAGCTGAGTCGCAAGGAGATGCCGCCATGAACCCGATCGCCACGCCAACCGTCGCAAAGCTCCCGGTCGCGCCGGGCACGGTGCCCGCCGCCCCGGCCGCCGCGCCGCCCGCCGAGATCCCCGACGTGTGGGAGATGCCGAACCGGGGATCGGGGTGGTGCGACTGCGGCGAGGACCACGACGTCGACCGCGACCTGGTGCGGTACATGATCGGCCGGGCGCTCGGCCGCGGCGCGAACGGGCGCGAGACCATCACCCACCCCGAGGTCTGCCGGGTGATCATGGACATGTGGTGCTACGTGGAGGTGTGCCGCTTCTTCCACGATGCCGTCGACCGCTCGGCCACCGCCATGCACGGGCGCGTGGAGCCCGAGTACCCGATGGCGGTGGGGGAGCGGATCATCGCGTACTTCGCCAAGACGTGGAACGGCTGCCCGGAGGAGCTGTGCGGCGGCGGTTTCGGCTGGGAAGGCGAGGTCGGGGAGGCATAGGCGCCGGGTAGACTCGGACGGCGTGAACCCGTCCAGCCCCCAGAATCCGCCGTCCCCGCCCACCGCCCCGACCGGGGCGGTTCCGGGCGAGCGCGCCCCGCTGACCGTCGCGGCGACCGCGCACGCGAAGGTCAACCTGCACCTCGGATGCGGCGACGTGCGCGACGACGGCTTCCACGAGCTGGTCACGGTCTTCCAATCCCTGTCGCTGCCGACCACCGTCACGCTGACGGAGGTGCGCGACGGCGATGCGGCGGGGCACGTCGCGGGGCTAACGGTGTCCGGCGACTCGGCGGCGCACGTGCCCACCGACGAATCCAACCTCGCGTGGCGCGCGGTGATCGCCGCCGTGGAGGCGGCGGAGTCGAAGGTGCCGCGGGTGGCGTCGATCCACATCGACAAGGCCATCCCCGTCGCAGGCGGCATGGCAGGCGGTTCGGCGGATGCGGCGGCGGCCCTGGTGGCGGCGCGCGAGTTCTTCGAGCTGCCCCTCAACGACGGCGACCTGGCGTCGCTGGCCGCCGACCTCGGCTCCGACGTGCCGTTCTGCCTCCTCGGCGGCACGGCGCTGGGCACCGGGCGCGGCGAGAACCTGGCGCCGATCCTCGTGCGCGGCGAGTACCACTGGACGCTGGCGCTGGCCAAGGGCGGCCTGTCCACCCCGGAGGTGTTCCGCACCATCGACCGGTTGCGCGAGGAGCGCGACGTGCCCCGCGCGGCCGCGCCCGATGAGCTGATGAAGGCGCTGGCCTCGGGCTCTTCCGATGAGCTGGCCAAGCACTTGGCCAACGATCTGCAGCCGGCCGCGATCTCGCTCAAGCCGGAGTTGCGCACCACCCTGCGCGCCGGGCTCGACGGCGGCGCGCTGGCCGGGATCGTCTCCGGCTCGGGCCCGACGACGGCGTTCCTGTGCCGCGACCGCGAGCACGCCCTCGACGTCGCGGCGCATCTGGCCACGTCCGGCACCTGCGCCGCGACGCTCACCGCCTCCGGCCCGGCGCCGGGCGCCCGACTCGTCTGATCGGCAACCCCGCCGGCCGGGACGGCATCCGCGGTCACCGACTGATCACCTACCGTTCAACCGCACCCGTCACCGCACACCGATCGACCCGCACCGATCAACCCACACCAACCACAACCCCACCGAGGAGTTCGAGAAGCCGCAATGGCGAACCTGATCAATCTGGAGAACGTCAGCAAGACCTTCGGCCTGAAGACCCTGCTCGACGGCGTCAGCCTGGGCATCCAGACCGGGGACCGCATCGGCGTCGTCGGCCTGAACGGCGGCGGCAAGTCGACGCTGCTGAAGATCCTCGCGGGCGTCGAACCCGCCGACTCGGGGCGCGTCTCGCGGAACAACGACCTGGCGATGGCGCACGTCACGCAGGGCGCGGAGCTGGATCCGGGGGCGACGATCTTCGAGACGGTCATCGCCCCGCTGGGCGTGGCGGAGCACGAGTGGGCGGGCGACGCGAAGATCCGCAACGTCCTCGACGGGCTGGGCCTCAACGACCTGGGGCTGGACACGAAGGTGGGGGAGCTCTCCGGCGGCGAGCGGCGCCGCGTGAACCTCGGCGCGGCGCTGGTGCAGGACCTGGACCTGCTGATCCTCGACGAGCCGACCAACCACCTCGACATCGAGGGCGTGCAGTGGCTGGCTGATCACGTCATGGCCCGCCGTTCGGCGCTGGTGGTGGTCACGCACGATCGCTGGTTCCTGGACACCGTGGCCACGAAGACGTGGGAGGTCCACGATGGGCAGGTCGATTTCTACGACGGCGGCTACAACGACTGGACCTTCGCCCGCGCCGAGCGCGCCCGCCAGGCCGACGCCGCGGAGGCGCGCCGCCGGAACCTCGCGCGCAAGGAGCTGGCGTGGCTGCGCCGCGGCGCCCCCGCGCGCACGTCGAAGCCGCGCTACCGCATCGAGGCCGCCGAGGCGCTCATCTCCGACGTCCCCGCGCCGCGCGACAGCGTGGAGCTGCTGGCGTTTTCCAAGCGCCGGCAGGGCAAGGTCGTCGTGGAGCTCGAGGACGCCACGCTGTCGGCGCCCGATGGCCGTGAGCTGGTGCGCGATCTGACGTGGCGCCTGGCGCCGGGCGAGCGCATCGGCCTGGTCGGCGTCAACGGTTCCGGCAAGACCACGCTGCTGCGTGCGCTGGCCGGCGCGCATCCGCTCGACGAGGGCCGCCGCATCGAGGGCAAGACGGTGCGCCTGGGCTGGCTGCGCCAGGAACTCGACGATCTGCCCCTGGACATGCGGGTGCTCGACGCCATCGAGGACGTGGCCACCTACATCGAGTTCGGCGACAAGCAGCTGTCGGCGTCGCAGTTGGCGGAGCGCCTGGGCTTCTCGCCGAAGCGCCAGCGCACCCCGATCGGCGATCTCTCCGGTGGCGAGCGTCGCCGGCTGCAGCTGACGCGCGTGCTCATGGCCGAGCCGAATCTGCTGCTTCTCGACGAGCCGACGAACGACCTGGACATCGACACCCTCCAGGAGCTGGAGGACCTGCTGGACAAGTGGCCGGGTACGCTGGTGGTCATTTCGCACGACCGCTATCTGGTCGAGCGCGTCTGCGATTCCACGTGGGCGCTGTTCGGCGATGGCGGCCTGACCAACCTGCCGGGCGGCATCGACGAGTACCTGCGCCGCCGCCGGGCGCTGGCCGCGGCGGGAGTGGGCGGGGCGGCGCCGTCGCGCGATGCGTCGGGGCCCGCTTCTTCGCTTGACGACGGTCCGCCGTCTCCGTCCGCGGCCGAGGTGGCCGGCGGTGGGGGAGCCGGTGCGGCGGGCGCGGCGGCGCCGGCGAAGACGCTGTCGTCGCAGGAGGAGCGCGAGCTGCGCAAGGAGATGAACAAGCTCGAGCGCCAGATGGCGAAGCTGGACCAGAAGGAGTCGGCGCTCCACGACGAGATGGCGAAGATCTCCGAGGACGTCGCCAATCTCGACACCGCCCGCCTGGCCGAGATCGACCGGGATCTCACGGCGCTGCGCGAGGAGCGCGAGGAGATCGAGATGCGGTGGATGGAAGTGGGCGAGGAGCTGGAGTAGCTCCCCTCTCGCAACCCCAACCCCAACCCCAGCCCCGACTCCGGCCCCAACCCCGGCTCGAACGCAGGACTGGGCGCCGGGGCCGGGGTGGGGGTGAGGGCCGCGCGGCTACCCGACCGTGCGCACCTTCAGGAAATCGGCGCATTCCAGCACCGACTTGGCCACGCCGCCGGTCTTCGCGAACTGCGTCCACACCGCCTGCATGGCCCTGCGATCGCGCCGGACATCGGTCCACATCTGCCCCTCGATGAGGACGGAATCGCGCCACGCGTTCTCGTCGCCAAGCAGAAGCGGCAAGTCGCAGGTGTGCGCGGAACGGTACGGGGCGCTCTTGGCGCCCCACGTCAGCATGTAGTGCAGGGCGGAACCGCCGGCGGCGACCCACTTCTTCGCCAGCTCCGCGGACTCCGAGTAGGTGGTCTTCGTGTAGTGCCGCACGGCCGCCTCGAACAGGGCCCCGCCGACGACGGGGAGCTTGCGCAGGCGCTCGACCTCCGGGTCGCCGTTGAAGAACAGGGACGCCTCGCGCGGGGTGTGGCCCGCCATGATGTCGATGTCGGGGGCGACGGCGGCGACGGCGGCGTCGAAAAGCGATTCCTCCGGCAGCGGCGCAGCACCGTAGCGCACGCCGAAGGGCATGGCCTTGCCGTTCTTGAACGGCTCCCCGGCCTTGGCGGCGCGCGCCTCCGCCGCGGCGAAGTCCTCCTCGGAGGTGCCCGGGTCGATGGGGCCGAGCGCCTCGAGCATCGCGTCGTACATCGGGGCGCGGCCGCCCAGGAACCCGAACGGCAGCGACTGCAGGATCGCGCGGCGGAACGGGGGACGATACGGCTCGCCGTCGGCGCCCCGCCCGCCGCCGCGCAGCTTCTCCGCTCCCGCGGCGACGATGAGCGGCAGGACGAGCTCGGCGCCCGCGGACTGGCCGAACATGGTGATCTGCTCGGGATCGCCGCCGAACGCGGCGATGTTGGCGCGGATCCACTCCACGCCCGCCTGAATGTCCATCAGGCCGAGGTTGGCGGGCGGGACGCCCTCGGCGCGATCGTCGCCGCCGCCGAGGAAGCCGTGGGCGCCCAGGCGGAAGGTGATGGACGCGACGATGACGTTGTTCTCCGCCGCCATCTGCGACGGATTGAAGCGCTCCAGGTCGCCGCCGCCGGAAACGTTCGCGCCGCCGTGGATCCACACCATCACGGGCAGTTTCGCGTTCGCCGGGGTGCCGTCGGGGACGGTGACGGCGATGTGCTGGCAGTGCTCGTCGTGGTGGCGGGGCCGCGCATGCGGGGCGATCTTCTTGCCGGCCTCGGACGGGCGCTGCGGGCACGTCGGCCCCGGCTCATCCGCGACGATGACGCCGCCGCCGGGCAGCTCCCCGAGGAGCTGCGGCGGCCGGTGCCGGTTCGCGTGGGCGTAGGGGATGCCGATGGCCCGGAGCACGTGCTGATCGCGCGTCTCGGCGGCGGGTTCCCGGAACCCCTGGATTACCCCGGCCGGGGCGTACCAGCGCGGGGCCCCGGCGGAAGGCGCCGGGTGCCCTTGCCGGTCATCCCCGGATTCCGGGGTGGGGCGGGTGATCGTAACGTCGTCGGGTCGCTGCTCCGGGTCAATTGCGGTCATGCCGCAATGTTGCCACGTCCACGGTTTTCCCGCGGGGTGGCTCGCCGGAATCAGCGCAGGAAGCGCTGCGTCACGTAGTAGGTGCCCTCGCCGTCGGTGGCGATGCCGATGCCCTCGGTGGCGTAGTCGCCGATCATGTTCCGGTAGTGGCCGGGGGAGTTGCGCCAGGCCTTCACGGCGTCGCCGGCCGAGCCTCCTTGGGTCATGAAGACGTTCTCGCCGTGGTAGCGGCCGGTGGTCTGGCCGGTGTCGTGGTGCATCTTGCCGTCGCGGACCTGCTGCTCCGACCACTTGGCGGCCTCATCGGCGAGCTTCTGGTCCCACTTCAGCGGCGCCTTGCCGGCGGCCTTGCGGATCTCGTTCGTTTCATCGTGGAGCTTGCGCAGTTCGTCGGTGGACGGCTGGTCGGAGGACGGCTCGCCCGGCTTGTCCGGGGAGGGGGCGGCGGTCGACGTCGCGGTCGTGGTCGGGCGGTCGGTCGACGGGGCGCCGGGGCGGTCGAGAGAGGAGGAACCGAAGTCGAGGGCGCCCGCGGTGGCGGCGCCGAAGAGCATCGGGACGGTGATGGCCGCGGTGGCGGCGATGACCTTCAAGCGGGAACGATTCATACGTGTACCTTTCGGGACGTGCAGGGTTTTGGAATGAACTGCGCGGCACAGTATAAGTGCGCGATCATCGCGGGCGTCGTGAAAACCATGAATTTTTCGGGGTTTTCACGCCTGATTCGGAAACTCCCCGGTCAGCGGGCAGGGGGCGTCGCCGAAGGCCCTGCGGGCGCCTTCTCGGGCGCTGGCAGACTCGTTCCGCGCCTTCGGCGGGCTCGGTCCACGTCTCCGGAAGACTCCCTTTCATGCCTCCGGCGGGCTCGTCCTCACGCCTCCGGCAGGTAGGGCTCGACCCATGTCCGGATCAGATCCGCGGCGCGCTGCGGGGCACCCGGCCGGACCAGGAGGTGGTCCGCCTTGTCCAGGCTCAGCAGGGACTTGGGGTACCGGGCGACGAGGAAGATCTTCTGCGCGCTGTCGATGCCGACGGTCTGGTCGGTCGGGGAGTGGAGCAGCAGCAGTGGCTTGCGCAGCTTGTGGATGTACGTCTCCGGGTTGATGTCGGCGAGGATCTCCAGGAACTCGCGCGAGATCGGGATGTCGCGGCCGGCGATGGACAGCATCTGGGTGCCGTGGGCGTCGATCTCGCCGATGGCGTCGGCGAAATGGAAGATCGAGTGCGCGGGATCGAAGGGGGCGCCGATGGTGGCGACCGCCTTGACCTTGGGCATCCGCTGGCCAGCCAGGATCGCCGCCGCGCCGCCGAGCGAGTGGCCCATCAGCAGCGACGGCGCGGTGTACTCGGCGTCCATGAACTCGTAGGCGGCGACGAGGTCGTCGACGTTGGTCAGGAAGGTCGTGTCGGCGAAGTTCCCGCCGGATTCGCCCAGTCCCGTGAAGTCGAAGCGCAGGCACGCGATGCCCTGTTTCGCGAGCGCCCGGCACGTCCGCGCCGCTCCGGGCACCTTCCTGCTGCAGGTGAAGCAGTGCGCGAACAACGCCCATGCGCGGGGTTCGCCGTCGGGCAGATCGATGGTTGCGGCGATGGTTTCGCCGGTGGATCCGGTGAAGGTGACGTTCTTGCTGGCCATGTAACCGGAGGGTACGCGCGCGGCGGCATTCGGGCCGTATCGCGTCCGCGGCGCCAAATCGGCGGGGTATAGTGACGTTTTGGGTTGGGACGTCGTCAAGCGATGGAAAACCGCAGGCCGACGGCATGCCGCGCCCGCCGCGGAACCCGCCGCGCCCACCCGCGCACGAGCCCGCCCCCGCGCACGCGCACGCGCCCGCGGGACGCCGCCGAGAGGAGACGCCATGCCGAAGATCACCGGCCCCACCGTCGTGGAGCACCGGGCGGCGCAGCACCGCGCGCTCCTCGACGCCGCCGAGCGGCTGATCGGGGAATCCGGCGGCGACGTGCCCACGCTCACCGAGGTCGCCGAGGCCATGGGCCTGGCGCGGTCGAGCGTGTACCTGTACGTGAAGTCGCGGAAGGACCTGGTGGTCCAGCTGCTGCTGGACATCATCCCGAACTGGACCGGCGGCATCGCCGACGCGATGGACGCCGCGGGCGACGACCCGCTGGCCCGCCTGGAGGTCTACGTCGACGAGACGTTCCGACTGTTCGCGAAAGGCGACCACGGCCAGCTGATGGTCGCCGCCAAGCAGGTCCCGGAGGCGTTCATGGATCCGCGGGTGCAGGAGGCCCACAACGCGCTGGTGCCGACGCTGCACGGGCTGCTGCGCGAGACCGGCGGTCCCGTCGCCGTCGCCGCGCTGCCCATCCTCGATGTCGCCGCCCAGCGCGGCGCGGAACTGGTCGCCTCCGGCCGGGCCGACGAGGGCGAGATTCGCGAGGGCCTGCGCCGCATGCTCCGCGGCGTGGTCTCCGATGGCAGCTGAACCCGTCCCGCGGCCGGTGAAGTCGCGGGCGATGCGCTGGGGGCTCATCGGCGCGGGCCTGGCCAGCCTGGTCCTCGGCGCGGTCGGTGCGGTGCTGCCGCTGCTGCCGACGACGCCGTTTCTGCTGTTGTCCGCGCTGTGCTTCGCCAGGGCCTCGGACCGGCTGCTGGCGTATCTGCTGGGCCACCGGGTCTTCGGCGCCTACCTGCACCAGTACTACTCCGGCCGGATGAGCCTGCCGTACAAGGTGCAGACGCTCGCGCTGTTGTGGACGGGCCTCGGCGTGTCGGCGTGGCTGATCGGAAAGACCTGGCCGTGGGTGGTGTTCGCGGTGATCGGCACGGGAGTGAGCATCCACATTCTGACGCTCGGGCGGAGGAACCCGCCGGGCAGCGGCGACGGGGTGCGGTAACGTTCCCGGCATGCCAGAGTCCGCGTCCGAGCAGGAGAATCGGCCCGCGCCGGGTGCCCCGGCCGAGGGCTTTGCGACGCGCGCCGCCGCAGGTTCGCCCGCATTGTCCGAGCTTTCGCCGAATTTCCAGAACTACCTCAAGGCCATGTGGACGCTCCAGGAGTGGAGCGACGAACCGGTCTCGCCGACCGCGCTGGCCGCGCGCGTCGGGGTGAAGCTGCCCACGGCCTCCGACGCCGTGCGCAAACTCGGGCGGCTGGGGCTCGTCGACTACGAACGCTACGGCTCGGTGTCGCTGACCGAGGACGGCCGGCGCCTGGCGCTGGAGATGGTGCGGCGGCACCGGCTGATCGAGACGTTCCTCGTGGAGATGCTCGGCTACCGCTGGGACCAGGTCCACGACGAGGCGGAATCGCTCGAGCACGCGGTGTCGGGGTTCATGATCGACCGCATCGACGACAGGCTCGGCCACCCCGACCGAGACCCCCACGGCGACCCGATCCCGCGCGCGGGCGATGAGCCGTCGCTGCCCGGGGTCGTGGTGCTCACCGGGATCGAGCCGGGGTGCCGCGTGCGGGTCGAGCGCATCTCCGACGAGGACCCCGAGCTGCTGCAGTTCTTCGCCGGCCACGGCATCGGCGTCGGCGTGGACCTGGAGCTGCGGCCCGGGGCGCCGTTCTCGGATTCCGTTGAGGTCGCCGTGATCGACGGCGGAGACGGCGAAGGCTACGGGGCCGGAGAGGGTTACGGGGCAGGGGACGTCGAAGGCGCCGGTGGCGGCGCGGCCCCCGCCGGCTCTCTGCCGTTGGGCCGCACCGCCACCGACGCCATCTGGGTCACGCCGTGCGGCTGAGCGCCCGCGCCCGTCGCGAGCGCGCCCGCGTGTACAGGTGCGCGGCGATGAAAATCGAGCCGTAGCAGACCGACATCGCGGCGCTGGTCGCGGCGTGGAGCACGTACGCGCCCCAGAATCCCGCGATGCCGCCGCCCACCGCGACCGCGGCGGTGACCGCGAACATGGTGCTCAGGCGGCTGGTCAGCAGGTGCGCCGTCGCCGCCGGCACCACCACGAGCGCGATCACCAGGATCGCCCCCGCCGCGTTGAACGCCGCGGTGACGGTCACCGACACCAGGAACATGAACACGGTGTTGACGGCCTTGACCGGGATGCCGATGCTCGCGGCGAAGGGGCCGTCGAACGTCGTGGCCGTCAGCTGCGGACGGAACGCCGCGAGGAACGCGACGTTGACCGCCAGCACCGCGAGCATGACGTAGAGGTACGCCGGCCCGATCGAGGATCCGCCGATGGTCAGGTGGCGGAACGCGGCGAGGTTGAGGTCGCCGACGAGGACGGCGTGGGTGTCCAGGTGGACGTTGGCGAAGTTGAGCGTCACCAGGATGACGCCGCCGCTGAACAGGGCCGGGAACACCAGGCCCTGCGGTGCGTCGCCGGCGATGAGGCCGGAGTCGGTGAGCCATTGGCTGCCCAGCACGACGATCAGCCCGGCGGTGGCGGCGCCGAGGATCAGCCACGGCGAATCGAGGTTCCGGGTGAAGAAGTACCCGACCACGATGCCCGGCAGCACGGAATGCGCGATCGCGTCGACGAGCATCGAGTCGCGCCGCAGCACCACGAAGACGCCGGGCAGCGCGCAGGCGAGCGCCGTGACCACGGCGAGCAGGAGGGTTCCCGCGAGGAAGCTCATCGCGCCACCTCCCGCCGCGATCCGTTGACGGTGCCATTGACTGCCCCATTGCCGGCGCCGTTGCCGGTGCCATTGACCACGCCGTTGGCGGCCCCATTTACGGCGCCATTGCCGGTGCCGGTGAGGGCATCGAGCCCGGCTCCGGCGCGGGCCGGGGCCTGCGCGCGCAGTTCCCGGGCCAGGTCGGCCCGGCCGCGCACGCGCGCGATGGCCTGCGTGACGACGCTCCGGCGCGGCGCGAAGAGCATCGACACCAGGAAGATGACGAACAGCGTGATCACGATCAGCGGCCCCGTGGGGATCTTCCCGAGGGCGATGGACAGGTAGGCGCCCACGCCGCTGCCCACGGCGCCGATGGCGGCGGAGAGGCCGACCATCGTCGGCAAGCTCCGCGTCCACTGGCGCGCGGCGGCCGGGGGAGTGACCACGAAAGCCACCATCAGCACCAGGCCCACCGCCTTCACGCCGATGACCGTGGCCACGACGATGCAGGTGAACATGATGCCGTCGATGAGCCCCGGCCGGAAGCCCAGCGAGGTCGCGTGGGCGGGGTCGAAGGTGCGGATCTGGAATTCCTTCCACAGCAGCAGCATCGGGGCGAGCGCGACGACGCCGACGGCCAGCGACGTGACCAGGTCGGCGCGCGTGATCACCGAGGCGTTGCCGAAGAGGTAATCCTGGATGCCGCCCTTGTCGGGGAAGGGGCGGTTGGTGATCACGCGCATGAGCACCATGCCCGCGCCGAAGAAGACCGTGAGCGTCACCGCCATCGCGGTGTCGATGCGGATCTTCGACGTCGCCGCCACGGCGTTGGAGTACCAGGCGGCCAGCGCGCCGGCGACGATCGCCCCGATGATCAGGGCGGCCATGTTGCGCCCGCCCAGACCGGGGATCGCCCCGGCGATCAGGAACGCGACCAGGGTGCCCGGCAGTGCCGAGTGCGAGACGACGTCGCTGACCAGGGACTGCTTGCGCAGGTACGCGAAGGATCCCAGTGCGCCGGCGACGAGCCCGATCAGCCCGGTGCCGAAGAAGACCATCCGGTAGGTGTGGTCGGCGAAGAAGTCCGCGAGGGTCATCGGGGAACCCCCGCGGCGAGGTCGTACGTTTCCGCGATCTTCTCGCGGGTGAAGGTTTCGCCGACCGGCCCGGACGCGACGACGCGGCGGTTGAGCAGCGTGACGTAATCGCAGAACTCGGACACGGTGGCCAGGTCGTGGTGGACCATGACCACGGTCTTGCCTTCCTCGCGCAGGCGATGGAGGACCTCGACGATGGCCCGCGCGCTTTTCGCGTCGACGCCCTGGAAGGGCTCGTCCATGAAGAACAGGTCGGCGTCCTGCGCCAGCGCCCGCGCGAGGAACACGCGCTGGCGCTGGCCGCCGGACAGCTCCCCGATCTGGCGGTCGGCCAGTTCGGTGACTCCGGTGTTCTCCATGGCCGCGGCGGCGCGGGCGCGTTCGGCCGCGCCGGGGCGGCGGAACCACCCGAGACCGCCGTAGGTGCCCATGAGCACGACGTCCTTCACCCGTGCGGGGAAGTCCCAGTCGACGCTGGTGGACTGCGGCACGTAGGCGACCCGGCCGCGCACGCGATTCAGGGGCTCGCCGAAGAACCGGGCGCTGCCGGTCAACGGCGGGATGAGCCCGAGCATGGCCTTCAACAGCGTGGACTTGCCGGCCCCGTTGGGGCCGACGACGCCCATCACCACCCCGGCGGGCACGGCGACGTCGGCGTTGCGCAGCACCGGCGCGGAGTCGTAGGCGACGCTGAGGCCGACGGCCTCGCATGCCGGGGTCGCCATCAGGCCTCCTTTCCGAGCGCCTTCGCCACGGCCTCGGCGTTGTGCTTGAACACGCCCAGGTAGGTGTCGACGCCGGGTTCGGAGCCGAGGGAGTCGGCGTAGAGCTCCTCGGTGGAGATCTCCACGTTCCAGCCGCGGGAGCGCACGGCTTCCTTCAGGCTGGTGATGGCCTGCGGGTTGGCCTGGTTGTCCTGGAAGATCACCGGGACCTTCTTCTCGGCGATGAGGTCCGCGAGCTCGGACAGCTCGGCGGCGCTGAGCTTGGCGTCGGTGGAGACGAAGTCGGTGGCGCGGACCTCCAGGCCGAAGGTCTTGCCGAAGTAGTTGAACGCGTCGTGGCCGGTGATGAGCATGCGCGGCTCGGGGATGCCGGAGAGCTTCTCGCGGGCCTCCTTGGCGGCCTCGTCGATCTTGCCGGCGTATTCCTTCGCGTTGGCGCGGTACTCGTCGGCCTTGTCGGGCTTGGCCTCGGCGAGCTTGTCGGCCACCAGGCCGACGACCTTCGACCATGCCTCGGGGCTGTTCCAGACGTGCGGGTCCTTCAGCGGCTTGCCCTCGTCGTCCTTCTCGGG
The DNA here is from genome assembly GCF_030408795.1 of Corynebacterium hansenii. Classification (NCBI taxonomy): domain Bacteria; kingdom Bacillati; phylum Actinomycetota; class Actinomycetes; order Mycobacteriales; family Corynebacteriaceae; genus Corynebacterium; species Corynebacterium hansenii. Next base: position 2,444,287 of record NZ_CP047211.1, on the reverse strand, counting down.
CCAGTCGAGCAGCATCTGGTCGGGCAGCTGGTCACCGACCGCCAGCTGGCGGTCGCCGAGCGAGGACAGCTGATCGGTCATGAGGGCCTCGAGGTGGAGGCCGTTCCACAGCACGACGTCGGACGAGTTGATGTTCTCGATGTCCTTCGTCGACGGCTGGTAGGTGTGCGGGTCGCCGCCGGGGCCGACCATCGTGGTGACCTTGGCGTCCGGGGCGATGTTGGCGACCGCGTCGGCGAGGTAGCCGGTGGTCGCGTAGACCTTGAGCGGCTCGCCGCCGCCCTTGGCGGAATCGCCGGATTCGGCGGGGGAGCAGCCCGTGAGCAGCAGTGCGGCCGCGGCGAGGACGCCGACTGCCTTCTTGGCGGTGGATCGGATGGTCACGATCGACCCCTCTCATCGTTGTGGGTGTGAGTCATGTCGATAAATCTAACTTAGGCGTGACGAACACTTTAAGATAGGGGTGTCTCCGGGGTATGGGGAAAATCTCGCGGAGCTGCGGCGGAGCGGGTGTGGGAGCTGTGCCGGAGCAGGTTCGGGAGCAAGTGTGCAGCGGCGTCGCACCACCCTTGCGCACCGCCCCGGCGCACCGTCTCCCGCGCCCCCCGACCCCGGCGGATCCGCGCACGAAAAAACCGGCCCGCACCATGAACTGGAGCGGGCCGGCCCGTCGTCAAGCGAAAAGCCCCGGCGGCGGGGCCGGCGCGGCTAACGCACCGGCACGCCCGGGCCCAGCGGAATGCCCACCAGGTACCAGACCACGAAGAACAGGAACCAGCCCACCAGCATCGCCATCGCGTACGGCAGCGTCAGCGACATCAGCGTGCCGACGCCCGCGCGCTTGTAGTACTTCTGCAGGAACGTCAGCGCCAGCGCGAAGTACGGCGACATCGGGGTGATGATGTTCGTCGGCGAATCGCCGATTCGGAACAGCATCTGCGACACCTCCGGGGCGATGTCCACGTACATGAGCATGGGCACGACCACCGGCGCCATCAACGCCCACTGCGCCGAGCCCGACGTGATGAACATGTTCAGCGCCGCCACCATCAGCACAAGCGCCGCGAAGAGCACCAGCGGCGGGAGATCCGCGCGGGTCAGCAGCTCGGCGCCGCGGATGGCCGTCCACTGGCCGAGGTTCGACCACGAGAAGTACGACGTGAACTGCGCGACCGCGAAGAACAGGACCATCATCGCGGTGAGGGTGCCCAGGCCCTTCTCCATGAACTTCGGGATGTCCTCCGACTTGCGGATCGATCCGATGACCAGGCCGTACGCGATGCCCACCACCGCGAACAGCAGCGCAATCGGCACCACGATGTCGGTCAGCAGCGGCGAATTGAGGATGCCGTCGCCCTCACCGCGCAGCGGCGACCCCGGGATGAACAGCAGCGCCGCCCACGCGCCGATCGTCGCCAGCGCCGCGAGGCCGGCGACCTTCAGGGCCTTGACCTCCTTCGGATCGAGCTCGAGGTGCTCGCGCAGCTCCTCCTCGGAGCGGGTTTCGCCCGTGCTTTCCGACGACCCGTCCCCGGCGTCGCCGTTCGCGGAACCGTTGGCGCCGCCGCCGTTCCCGCCGCCGTTCGCGCCGCCGTTCGCGGCCGAGGCGGAGTCGTCGCCGCTCATTTCGTCGTCGGCGTCGCCCGGCTTGGTGAACGCGGCGGCCTCGTAGTTGATCTCGCCCTCGTCGAACGTCCGGCGGGCATGTTTGACCATGAACAGCTCGGTCACCGCCGTGATGATGGCGGCCAGCACGATCGCGGAGGACATGGAGAAGAAGTAGTTGGCCAGCGGCGACACCACGTACTCGCCGTCGACGATCTGCGCCGCCGACGTGGAGATGCCGGCCAGCAGCACGTCGGTGATGTTGAGCACCAGCGACGAGTTGAAGCCCGCCGACGACGCCGCGAACGCGACCATCGCGCCGACGATCGGATTGCGCCCGACCGCGCGGAACGCCGCCGCGCCCAGCGGGATGAGGATGACGTACACGGCGTCGGAGGCGACCGAGCCGGTGACGCCGGCGAGGGCGACGACGAACGTCAGCCACATCGGCGACGACACCTTCGCCACCGCGGCGCGGATCGCCGCGCCGATGAAACCGGAGTATTCGGCGACCGCGACGCCGAGCATGCACACGATGATGAGGCCCACCGGCGCGAAGGTGACGAAGTTGTCGACCGCGTCGGTGACCATCTTCTGCAGGTACTCGGCGGTCATGAGGTTCTGGACCTCGATGGTCTCGCCGGTGCCGGGGTCCTTTGCGGACATGCCGGCCATCGAGCCCAGCCAGGACGACACGATGACCACGCCCGCCAGGATCACGAACAGCCAGAACGGGTTCGGCAGCGCATTGCCGACCCTCTCCAGCGTGGCCAGGAAGCCCTTCGGCTTGTCCCCGTTGCGGCCGTTCCCGCCGTTTCCGTTGCCGTTCTTCCCGCCGTCGGCGTCCGCCGGGCGGGCGCTCCCTTCGGCTGTGGCGGTTCCTCCCCGCCTTCGGCCCCGGGCCTTGTCGCCGGTGTCGGTGGTCATGGTCGCTCCTTGGCTCGGGGGCGCCGCCCGTCGTCCCGGGTGCCGCCCGATGTCGGTGTGCGTTCACGGTCCCGGGAAGTTCCCGGGCAAGATCGTCCGCTGCTCCCGGCGGACCCACTCCAAACTATCGAATGAGGCGTGAATCACAATCACGGGGCGCCGTTCCGGCCTCGCCGGCCCACCCCGAATGGTGCCCGGCCTTCGTGTTCTTCCGGGTTGACCCACCCCGAATGGTGCCCGGCCATCGTGTTCTTCCGGCTTGACCCACCCCGAATGGTGCCCGGCCATCGTGTTCTTCCGGGTTGACCCACCCCGAATTGGCAGACCCACCCGTTGCAGCGGGTGGGTCTGCGCATTCGGGGTGGGTTAAGCGAGCGGCGGCGCTGTGCCCGTCAGATGGGCGGCGGGTGCGGCGTGCGGGGCGTGGTGATGCCCCGGCAAGCGGCGTCGCCACCTGCCGGGGCATGGCGGCTAATTCACCTGGCGCTCGCGGTCGTCCCAGAACTCGCGGCGCAGCTCGCGGCGCAGGATCTTCCCGGAGGGGTTGCGGGGGATGCTCTCGACGATCTCCCAGCGCGTGGGCAGCTTGAAGTTGGCCAGGTGCTGCCGCAGGAACAGCAGCAGGCGGCGGGTGGTCGGTGCCTCGGCGCCCGGCTTCGGCTCGATGAAGGCCATCACGGCCTCGCCCGTGGTGTCGTCGGGGATGCCGATGACGGCGGCGTCGCCGACCTCCGGGTGCCGCGCGAGCACGTTCTCGATCTCGGCGGGGAACACGTTCTCGCCGGCGACGAGGATCATGTCCTTGAACCGGTCGTGGATGAACAGGAAGCCCTCTTCGTCGACGTAGCCCGCGTCGCCGGTGTGGATCCACCCGTCGACCAGCGTCTTCGCGGTCGCCTCGGGGAGGTTCCAGTACTCGACCATGCGGTTGGGGGTGCGCAGGTGGACTTCGCCGACCTCGCCCTGCGGCACCTCTTCGCCGTCCGCGCCGACGATGCGCAGCCCGAATCCGGGGTAGGGCCGCCCGGCGGCCTTGAGCCGCGGCGAGCCGGGGTAGTGCTGGTCCGGCGGCAGGCAGATGGCGGTGTTTCCGGTTTCGGTGAGGCCGTAGATCTGCGAGAACTTCGCGTCGAGGATGCGCGTGCAGTTCTCCAGCACGGAGTCGCCGATCGGCGCGCCGCCGTAGATCACGCGCCGCAAGGTGGTGAAGTCCGCGGGCGAGACCCCGGGCAGCGCCACGATCGACGCCATCATGGCGGGCACGAAGATGGCGTGGGTGATGCCGTGGCGGCGGATGTTGTCGCGCGCCGCCCCCGCTTCGAGGTCCGGCATGGAGAACACGGTCTGGCCGGCGTTGAACGTCTGCGTCGCGTACCACATGCCGCCGACGTGGAAGCCGGGGATGGCCACCAGGCAGATGTCGCCCTCGTCCCACGCGATCCAGTCCTCGCCGGCCTCGCCCAGGGCGTTGCGCATGCCGAACCAGCTGCGGTGGGCGAGCACCACGCCCTTGGGCAGGCCCGTGGTGCCGGAGGTGTAGATCTGCGCCATCGGGGTGTCCGGGGTCGGCGTGAATGCGGTCTCGCCGCCGTCTGCGAGGACGTCGCAAAGCAGCGGGTTCGCGTCGCGCCAGGAGTCCCAGTGCCCGGGTGAGCTGGCGATTTCGGTGGCCCCGGTGGTCCTGCGCAGCGGGTGGGTTTCGTCGAGCAGCACCACCTCGGCGCCGGAGTCGGCGAGGATGTGGTCGACCTCCTCGGCGGTGAGCTTCCAGTTCACGGGCACGAGCACGGCACCGAGGCGCACGCACGCGAACAGCGTCTCCCAGTAGGACGGGTGCTCCTTCCCGATGAACGCCACCCGAGACCCCTCGCCCACGCCCAGCGCCGCCAGCCCCGCCGCGGCGCGCCCGGAGTTCTCGTCGAGCTGCCGGTAGGTGACGGCGGTGCCGTCGGGCATCAGCACGGCGCGGTGGTCGGGGCGCGTGGCGGCGTGGTGGTCGAGGGATTCGGCCAGGGTGGTCAGTTCGGGGAGGTAGATCATGCGCGTTCCTGGGTTCTCGTGAGCCGGCCTCGGCCGTCGGCGGCGGGTGCGCGCCGGGGTGCTTTCCGACGGTCCGTCGCCGCCCGCGGAATGCCGCTGCTTCGCTCGATGCGTGTCCGTTGCGGGCGGTGCCCGCCCATACGAATAGCAGTCGGTTCCACCGGGAAACCGGTTCCCGGCGATGCCCGGATCGCGCCGGGCGGTACCCCGTCCCGGGGTTGGCGGGCGGTTCCCGGGGTGTGGCCGGACGTGCCCCCTAGGCCCCCGTGATCTCGTCGGCGATGGTGCGCAGCGCGGCGGGGTCGTTGAGCGGCGAGAGGTGGTCGCCGGGGATGCGGACGATCCGCGGGGCGGGGTCGAGCGCGGCCCACCGGTCGGCCATGATCTCGTTTTCGTCCGTGACCAGCACGACCGTGTTCGGCGGCGTGCCCGTGAGCTTGATGCGGTTCTGGATGCGGATGGCGTGTTCCCAGAACACCGCCTGCTGCGTGACCGGCTCGTGGCGCGCCAGGCCCGCGGTGAGGATGCGCCAGTGCGTGCGCAGGCGCTCGGTCAGCGGAGGTGGAGCGGGCGCAGCGGGCGCGGCGGCGATTTCGGCGGGTGCGTCACCGGCGGGCGTGGTGTTTGCCGACGGCCCGCTGCTTGCCGACGACTCGGCCGCCCCGCATTCGCCGGCGTCGTGGGATGCGGTGACCCACTCGCCGGTCGTGTTGCCGGCGGCGAGCCGGATGTCGGCGACCGATTGGCCGTCGCCCGCGAGCATGGTGTCCAGGAGGATGACCTTCTCCACCTCGCGGCCTTCCTTGGCCAGGCGCCGGGCGCATTCCATGGCGATGTGCCCGCCGAAGGAGTGGCCCAGCAGCGTCACGGGGCCGGTCGGCTGGATGCGCCGGATGTCGCGCAGGTGCCGGCGGGCGTGGGCGCCGAGCGTCGGGTCGGCCAGTCCCCGGGAGTGGAAGCCGTGGGCGTGGAACGCCCAGCTTTCGCGCCGGCCGGACAGTGCGGCGCCGAGCGGCAGGAAGCCGACGGCGGAGGCCCCGCGCCGGCGAACATGAACACCGGCGGCGGGGCGGCGTCGGCGATTCCGGTGGCGGAATCGTCGTCGCCGGCACCACCCGCGCCACCCGTCAGAGGCCCGTCGGACAGCTTCGTGCACGTCGGCGCATTGCCCCGGAACTCTTCGGCGCAGCGCGCGTCGATGGCCTCGGCGAGTTCGGCGACGGTCGGGTCGTCGGCGAACAGGTCGGCCCCCAGGTCGCGGCCCAGCGCGCGCCGCAGTTCGATGAGGGTCTTCTCCGCGCCCAGCGAGGTGCCGCCCAAGTCCGAGAAGCGGTCGCCGCGCCCGATGGGTTCGATGCCGATCACCTCCGACCAGGCCTTCGCGATGGCGTGCTCCACCGGGGTGATGGGGGCTTCGACGTCCGACATGGTTCCTTCCGGGGCGGGCGCGCGCGGCGGGCTGGGGTTCGAAGATGGGATGCGGGCAGTGGAATCGGCCCGGGATTCGCCCCGGGATGCGGCCACGGCGCGCGGGTGCGGGCCGATCCGGGCTACCCGGGAATCGTAGGCGCGCGCTCCCGGAGGTGGCATCCGGGGGTGCCCGCGACCTGGTGCGAGAGGCCGTCGCTATGGTCTGAATGTGCCTTCGACCATCAGTGGACGCCGCACGGGCGGCTTAGTCGACCGCATCCGCCGGCCCTCGGCGATGGCGGTCGACTCGGTCGCCCTCATGATCTCCAGCGGCCTCAACGCCGTGTTGGGGCTGGTCTACTGGATGGTCGCCACCCGGCTGTACCCGGTCGAGGAGGTCGGCCGCGCCTCCACGCTGATCAACGCCGGCATCGTCCTGTCCAGCGCGTCGATTCTCGCGTTCGGCCAGATGCTCGAGCGTTTCCTGCCCGTCTGCGGGCGGCTGCGGCGTCGCGCCATCGTCGGTTCCACCGTGGTGGTCGCGGCGCTGGCCACGGCGTCGGCCGGCTCGTTCGTCGCGTTCTGGCCCACCGGGGCGTTGCTGTCGGAGCCCTGGCAGGCCCCGGCGTACGTCGCGTCGGTGGTTGCGCTGACGATGTTCGCCCTCTACGACTCGGTCCTCGTGGGCCTGCACCTCGGCCGGTGGGCGGCGGCGAAGAACATCGTCCACGCCGTGGTGAAACTCGGCCTCGTCGCCGTGCTCGGCGCCGCCGCATTCGGCGGCGCCGCGAGCCCGGGAACGGGCACCGGGGATGGGGCGGGGGACGGCGCGGGACCGTCCGCGGTGGCGATCCTCGGTTCCTGGGTCGTGCCCGCGGCGGTTCTGGTCATCGCCGCGCAGGTGGCGCTGGCGATGCGCCGCAGCCGTGCGCTGCGGGCCGCCGGAAGCATCCCGGTGCCCGCACCCGCCCCGGCGCCGGAGCGTGGCGAGGCCGACCCGGACGGCGAGCCGGATCTGCCGCCGCGCCGCGAGCTGGCGGCGTACTTCGCCACGTCGGTCGGCTGGATCATCGGCCAGGTGCTGCCGGGCCTGTTCATCCCGCTGATGGTCGAGCGCAGGCTCGGTCTCGCGGAGGCCGCGTACTTCAACATCGCGTGGATCGTCGTCGCCGCGTCGATCATGCTGATGAGCATCATCGGCGGCCCCTTCGTCGCCGAGGCCGCCCGCCCGGGGTCGGATCTCGCGGCGGCGGCTCGGTCGCTGCTGCGCATCGCCACGGCGGCGAGCCTGTTCCGCCTCATCGCGGTCGGCGCGCTGGGCCCGGTGGCGCTGCTGCTCTACGGCGCCGAATACGCGGAAGCCGGCACGATGCTGCTGGTGCTCATGGGCGTCGCGCACTTCATCTCGGGCCCGGCGTTCGTCTACGGCGCCCTGGCCAAGGTCTACCGGCGCATCGCGTACCCGATGATGGTGCAGCTCATCGGCGCGGTCGTGCTCGTCTGGCTGGCGTGGTCGTGGCTGCCGGAGCACGGCATCGTCGGCGTCGGCTGGGCGTACCTGGTCCACGACGTCGGCGTGCTCCTCGCCGCGGCCGTGCCCCTGCGCGTCATGCTCGGCGAAGCCCTGCGGGGACGCCGGTGACGGGGGAGGGCGGCGTCGCCAAGCCCGCGGTCGCCGTGTTCCGCGCCCAGCTGCTGCCCGGTTCGGAGACGTTCATCCGCGACCAGGCGGATGCCCTCACCAATTGGCGGCCGGTGGCAGTCGGCGCGCTGCGCGTCGCCTCGCCGTTGGCGCGGCCCGCGGACCTGGTGCTTTACGACGCCGCCCCGCCCGACGCGCCGGAGCACCGCACCATCCGCGATCGCGCCGCGCTGCTCGCCGCGGACATGACCGGCGTGGCGCCGCGCATCACCCGGGAGCTGCGGAGGCTGCGCGACGACGAAGGCGTGCGGCTGGTCCACGCCCATTTCGCCAAGGACGCGTGGCTGGTCGCCCGCGCGGCGCGGCGGGCGGGGCTGCCGCTGGTGGTCACCTGCCACGGTTACGACGTCACGTCGCTGCCCGCCCGCCGCGGCCTTGCCGGGGCGGTGTACCGGTGGCGCACCCGGCGCGTGCTCGCGCGGGCGGCGGCCGTCGTCGCGGTGTCGGGGTTCATCGCGGATCGCGCCCGCGAACTGGGCGCGGCCGAACCCGTGGTCGTGCACACGGGCGTGCGGCTGCGCGGCGCCGGGGCGGAAGCGGGCGAGCGGGGTGATGGTGGGCAATCCGATGCCGAGCGGACCACCGACATCCTCTTCGTGGGCAGGCTGGTGCCCAAAAAGGGCGTCGATGATCTGCTGCGCGCCATCCCCGAAGTGGAGGCGGCGCTGGGGCGCCCGGTGCGCGCACGCATCGTCGGCGACGGGCCCCTGCGCGCCGAACTCGGGGAACTGGCGCGGGAGCTCGGGATCGGGGAATCGGTGACCTTCACCGGAGCGCTGCCGACGGCGCGCGTCGACGCCGAGATGGCCGCCGCGAAGGTGTTCTGCGGCCCGTCGCGCACCGCCCCCGATGGCGATTCGGAAGGGTTCGGCCAGGTCTTCCTGGAGGCCGCGCTCGCCGGGACGCCGGTGGTGTCGCGGCGGCACGGCGGCATCGCCGAGGCCGTCGCCCACGGCGAAACCGGGCTGCTCGGCGAGCCGGGGGACGATGCGGCGCCGGCCCGCGACCTCGCCCGGCTGCTCGCCGACGACGATCTGCGCCGGGACATGGGCCGCCGTGCCCGCGAACGGGCGATGGCGGCCTTCGACATGGACCGGTGCGTGGTCAGGCTGGAGGAGCTGTACTCGGCGGTGGCGGCACCGCCCCGGCCGGTTCGCTGATCCGGATCCAGTCGACTTCCAGCACCGGCACCGTGTACTGCGGCAGCGGCGCGCCGGTGTGGCGGGTCACCCCGTTGTCCGCCGGCGCCCCGGTGCCCTCGACGGTGGCGCGGGCCTCGATCTGCATGCCGAACCACATCGGGCGATCGGGGACCGGATCGCCGTCGGCGCGGGCGAACTCCACGCCGTCGACGAGCAGGCGCACCGACCCCGGCAACCATTCGATGGCCCACGTCGCGGGTTTCGTCGCGTCGACGCGCACCTGGTAGCCGCGCTTGCGGCGTTCCCCGCCGGCGTCGCGCCAGTGGAGGAACGCATCCGTGCGGGAGCGGTCGGCGCGGTAGCCCTCGGCGAGGTCGATCTCCGGGGGCCAGTTGTCGTCGGCGGGCCACAGCAGCACGTGGTAGCTGAGCACCCGGTGGGGGATGGCGCGCATGCGGATCTCGTACAGGCCGTGGGTGCGCGGCATCCGCCACCCCGACACCGCGCCCGTCGCCCAACCCCCGTACGCCGGGGCGCCGGACAGGACCAGGGACCCGTTTTCGACCTTCGCCATCGACGACACCCAGCGGACGTGGGGATCCGAGCTGGGCTTGCCGTTGAACGCTTCCCAATGCGAGCCGAGGGACTCGCCGCCGAACTCGTCGCGGAACACCTCCCGCCACCCCGGCGGGGGCGGTCCGATGGCGGCCCCCGCCGCGGCGGCGCCGGAGCCCGGGGCCCCGTCGCCGCCGCTGCCCGGCGATGGCGTGCACCCGGCGGGTTGTGCCGAGATCACCCCGGCGACGCCGAACAATGCCAGCGCGCCCAGGAACCCGCGGCGCGGGAGAGCCCGGCGCCGGTCCATATCCGTCATCGGCCCATCACCGGCAGTTTCGCCAATCCATCGATGCCCGCGCGCAGCACCCGGTACGCCGCCGGGTATGCGCCGGCGGGGCCGAGCACCTTCAACGCGAGTCCGTGCACGGCGACGCGGCGGTGGCCCATCCGCCAGGCGTCGGCGAGCCCCCGCAGGGTCAGTTCGGGCAGCAGTTCCCCGTGGACCCTCGCCACTTCCCCGCCCGGCCATTTTTGGTGCACGGGCGTGGCCAGGCAGGGCACGAGGTGGAACCAGGTGCGGAACCCCGCTGCGGTCACGGGCGCGCCGGACCGCCGGGCGGGCAGTCGCGGCGGCAGCTCCTCGAGCGCCGCCTCCGCGCAGGCCGCGGTGTTCGCCAGGCGCAGCGTCGACCCCGTCGAGATCGATCCCGGCCGTTCCAGGTAGCGGTAGCCGATGAAGGGGATCAGCACCGCGGAACGGGCGTGGCGCGCGATGTCGAGCAACAGCAGGAAGTCGTCCTGGCTGCTCAACCGGTCGCGCGCGGCGGCGTCGGCGATGGCCGCCGCGAGCACCTCCCTGCGGATGAGCTTGTTCCACAGGTACCCGCGGACCAGCCCGGACAGCAGCGCTTCGGCCAGCTCCCCGGAATCGAGGCGGGCATCGCGGACGACGCCCTCCATCACCTGGACGCGGCCGCCCGCCTCGTGGCGCACCGCGCGGCAGCACACCAGGTCGGCGGGCGCGGCCTCCGCCAGGCGCGCGACGATCTGGGGGTCCCATTCGTCGTCGGCGTCGCAGAACCACACGTATTCGCCGTCGGCGGCGGCCACCCCGGCGTCGCGGGCCGCGGCGACGCCGCCCCGTTCGGGCATGGTCACCACGGACGCATCGTCGCGGGCGGCGGCCCACTCGGCGGCCAACTCCGCCGACCCGTCGGCCGAACCATCGTCGACCAGGATGAACCGCAGATCGGGGTACCTCAGCGCGGCCAGCCCGGCCAGCGCGCCGGGCAGGTACGCGGCGGCGTCGGCGAAGGGCATGACCACGCTGACCCGCGGCGGCGCGCCCGAGTCGGAGGACGCCGGGCCATTGGCCTGCTCCCGGAGCTCCGAGGGCTCCGGCTCATCGGAGCGCACGGGGAAATCGGTCACGGTTGCCTCGCATTCTCGTCGGACATCAGCGCCTGGGCGGCGTCGAGGATGGCGTTCCACGAATCGGACAGCATCACCACGGTGCGCCCGGCTTCCGGGTCGACCAGCACGACGGCCTGGAAACCGGCGACGGTGCCGACCTTCGTCAGCACCCGGCGGCCGTCGAGCCCGGTGACGCGGAAGCCGCGGTGGACCGCACGGGAACCCGGCGCCCCGACATCCGGATCCGGCGACGACGCGACGTATCGGGCGAACAGCCCCAGGTCCATCAGCGTCGACACCGCACCGCCGGCGGGGGCGTAGGCGCCGAGATCCCACACGGGCGCATGGGCGCCGTCCGCCTCCAACCCGCGCGGCGGGTTCAGGTTGTCGGGGCCCGGGAACCCGGTGTACCGCATGTTCAGCGGCTCCAGCAGCCGTTCCTTCAGCAGCTCCGGGTACGTCGTTTCCGCCGCCTCGGCCAGGGCGTGGCCGAGCAGGGCGATGCCGATGTTCGAGTAATGGTAGTTGCCGCGCCCGGTCAGGGGGTCGCGGCGGGCGCGGTCGTACAGTTCGTCGATGGTCGTGTGCTCGCGGGGCTCGGTGTGCAGCAACCGCGCGCTGAGCCGGTCGCGGACGCCGGGCCGGAAGTCGTCGTCGGCTCCCCATTCGCCGAAGCCGCCCTCGTGGTGGGCGAGTTCGTCGAGCGTGACCATCGCGGCGGGGGAATCCTCCATCGGCAGCAGCGACCCGAGCGTGGTGTCCGGGGCGACTTCGCCGCGGCGCACCGACTCGTTGTACAGCTCGATGGTGAACAGCTTGGTCACCGATCCGATGTAGTACGGCGTCGTCGCCGTGGTGCCGAACAGGGCCTCGCGGGCCCCGTCGCGGTCGACGACCAGAGCGGCGACTTCGCGGCGCACCCCGTCGAGGTGGGGGCGCACCGTTTCGGCGATGGCCTGGTCGCCGTGGGCGTCGTCGGGAAGCTGGGGCCGGGGCGGGACGGCCACCGACGCGGCCAGCGACAGTACGGCGACGCCCAGCGCGGCGATCGGCGCGGCCATGTTGCCGCGCAGGGAGGAGATGAACTTCGGTGCGGTCACGACAGTTCCGCCAATCGCAGGATGAGGGCCGCCGCGCACGCGATGGCGGTGACGGCGACGGCCGCGGTCAGCCACCGGCCGCGCGGCGTCGCCCGGTCACGGCGGCCCGGGCCGCGCACCTCGCGGTTCACGGCCAGTGCGGCGTACCCGGCGAATGCGGCGGCGGTGAGCAGCGCGGCTCCCCAGGTGATGAGGAATTCGGTCATCATCGGTTTCCTTCCGTCTCGGGCGCGGCTGCGACGGCGCCCGCCGCCGGGTCCGCGTCGCCGGGTGCTTCGGGTGCGGCGGGCTCCTCGACCCGGTCCCGCGGCTCGGTGGCCCCGACGCCGGGGTTCTCCGACAGCGCGCGGCCGTCGCTGGCGTTGCGCTCGAGCACGATGACGTGGTCGGTGCGCAGCACGATGCGGTAGCGGCCCGACGCCTCCAGGCGTCGCGCGATGTCGGCGTAGTAGCCCTCCGGGGCCTCGTTGACGATGCGCTCGTACGCCTCGCGGGTGGAGGTCAGGAAGACGTAGCCCGGGGCCTGGCGCATGAGGTTCGTGAACTCCGACGCATCCGGGTCGGTCCTCGACGGCGGATGGTGGATCTCGCCCACGCGCCCGACGCGCAGCGAGCCCTCCAACGCCAGCGGCCGCACCGTCGCGCGGTACGGCGCGATGTCGAGGAGTTCGCGGGCGGCGGCGAGCACGTCGGAGGGCGTGCGCTCGAAGGCGACGTTGACGCCGCGGGCGGTGATGCCCATGGCGCCGGCGACCGCGAGCACGACGGCCATCGCGGCGACGGCCACCGCCTCGCGGGCCTTCGCACGCGCCGTCCCCGGGGCCTTCGCTGCGACCTTCGTGCCCGGACGGTCCGGGGAGGCGCCGGTCGTCCCGTCGGCGCGGCGGGCGTCGTCAAGCCCCCGGCCCGCGACCCGTCCCAGGCCGCGGACCAGCGCATGCGCGGTGAGCACCGCGAAGAACGGGCTGGCGTACAGGAACACGCGCAGCACCATTTCGCCGCCGTAGCTCTGGCCCAGCACCAGCGACGCGGGCGCGATGACCGGCACCGCCGCCGCGGCCAGCGGGAACCGCCCGCGCAGCAGCAGCCAGCCGATGAACGCGCCGGCGGCGAGGATCGCCGACCAGCCGATGCGGAACCTCTGCATGGCCACGTAGGTGGCGTCGCCGCGGACGCGGTCGGCGAGGCCGCTGGCCAGCGCCTGGTCGGGTTTGCCCAGGCCCTCGAGCAGAATGCCGAGGTGGCCGGTCCACCAGTCGTAGGCGCCGAATGCGAACCACGCGGCGAACACCACCCCGACGCCGAACCACAGTCCGCGGTGCCGGGTGCGGCCCAGCAGCGACCACGCGCCGAGCGCGATGATCAGCGCCACCGGGGTCAGCTGGTGCTGCGTGACCAGCGCCGCCGCCAGCAGGAGCAGCAGCGCCTCGACCGCGAGGACGGTGCGGCCGGTCCAGCCCGGCGGGGCCGCGGGGGTGCGGCGGACCATTGCGGCGAAGGCGGCGGCGCCACGGCGGATGCGGCCCCGCTTGACGACGTCTCCTTCACCGCCCGTCGTCCCGGCGGCCGGGGCGACCGCCGGATCCCGCCAGGTCAGGGACATCTCGTGGAGGACGACGGCGGTGACCGCCAGGTAGAGCAGCAGCGCGGTCGACTGCGGCGAGAAGTAGTCCTGCTGGCCCCAGTTCGCGAACACGAACAGCAGCGCGCCGAGCCAGCCGACGCGGGCCGAACCGGTCAGCGCGCGGCCGATCACCGCGATGGCGGGCAGGTAGCAGGCCATGAGCACGGCCGGGTGGTACACGACCATCGCCGAGGTGTCGGGCAGGCCCGCCCACGCGCCGATGGCGGCGACTGCCGTGAAGAACGACGGCCAGCTGAAGCGGGCGTCGAAGCCGCGAAGCAGGGCACCGCGGTGGTCGATGGCGTCGGCGAAACCGACGTGGACGTAGCCGGTGCCGAACACGCCGCCGCCGTCGGCGACGTTGACGGTCAGCGTCACGATGATCGCGGCCGACGCGGCGGCGGCGAACAGCAGGCCGTGGCGCACCCGGCCCGAACGCCCGAGCCCCGGCACGAGCAGCACGGCGAAGATGCCGGCGATGAGCGCGAGCGCGGCGAACCACTGCCACGGCAGCACGCCGATGAGGCCCGTGGCCCCCGCGTCGTCGAGCTCGATGCGGCCGGTCGCCCACACCCACATCCCCAGCGCTACGGCGAGCACCGCGAGGGTGACGACCGTGAGGGCGTCGGGGCGGAGGGATCGGACGGCGCCTGCGGGATCCGCGGAGCCCGTCCGCGGGTGGCGGCGCAGCCATTCGACCGAGGCGAAGGCGCCGATCATGCCGATGACCGTCGCGGTCACCGGCGGCGACCAAGCGTCGAGGAGGATTTGCGCCAGGCTGGCCAGCATCACGGTGGCCAGCGACGTCGCCGGCGCCGTGGCCGCCCACAGTGAGCGGGAGCGCCCGACGGCGAGCGCCGCGAGGCCCGGGCCGGCGGCCGTGAACGCGAAGAACGTCGCCGCCAGCGCGGCGAGACCGCCGCCGGGCGCCCACCACGCGAGCAGCGGCAGAACGACCGAGGACACGAGCCCGGTGACGACGCCCGCCCGCACCAGCGGATCGGCCGGGGAGTCGCGCGCGGTGGCGAGAGCCGCCGCCCGTCCCGGGTCGCGTGCGGGATCGCGCGCATCGACGTCGGTCGGGTGGCCGGCCTGGCCGGCGATGGAACTGTCGGCGCCGGTCATCGGCGAACCTCCTCTGTGGGCATGGGGGATGTCGGTTTGAGGGATGTGGGTTTGGGGGATGAGGGCAGGGGGATGCGGTCATGGGGGATACGGAAGCGCCGACCCCGAACACTCCGGCGGCGTCGGCGGCGCGCACCGCGATGAGCAGCGGCACGCCGAGCAGGTACCCCATCAGCTCAGTGCGCAGCAGCGACGTGGGGTACGTCGACTCCCGCGCGGTCGGCTCCGTTTCGCGGTCCGGGGCCGCGCCGCGGGTCCGCATGCCGACGAGCTGGCGCAGACCCGACGGAACGCGCCGGATGATTTCGGCCGCGTGCCGGGGATCGTCGAGCGCGCAGCGGGCCAGTGACGCGGCCATGCCGGACCCGTAGCCGAACATCTGGCCGCGCAGCGACGGCAGGGAATCGCGGTGGTGGTGGCGGGCCGCCGCCGACGGCCGGTAGGCGATGTCGCCGCCGGAGAGGATGATCAGCCGGAACATGTCCAGGTCCTCGCCCCCGCGGGTCGCGCGACCGGCGCCGAGTTCCTCGGCGAAGCCGCCGACCCTGCGGAACGCCGACGCACGGAACGCCATGTTGTTCCCCGATCCGAAGCAGCCCGCGGGCCACGGGTAGAGCGGAGGGCGGGAGACGGCGGGGTCGTCGCAAAGCCCGCCGGTCGGGCGGCCCCCGAGCAGGGTCCATCTGCGCGGGACCGGGCCCTTGTCGAAGCTGATGGCCTCCTCGAACCAGCGGTGGACGTCGGTGTCGACGTCGTACGCGGTGGTGCGGCCCGTGACGCACCAGATGGCGGGGTCGTCGGCGCCGTCGGGCCCGCGGAAGCCGGCGGCGAGTTCGGCGACCCAATTGCCGTCGACGATGGTGTCGTCGTCGGTGAAGGCGATGATGGCGCCGCGCGCCGCCGCGATGCCGACGTTGCGCGCCCGCGACAGGCCGCGCACCGGGGCGCGCACGATGCGCACCCGCGGGTCGTCGCCGATGGCATCGGCGACGTCGCGCCGGGCGTGGAGGTCCGCCGAAGTGGAATTGTCGACGATGACCAGTTCCAGCGGCGGTGTCCGGTCGTTGCCCGCGAGCAGGGCGCCGATGGCCCGCGCCAGATGCGGGCCACGACCATCGGTGCACAGCACGACGGAGACGTCGGGCGAGCCGGTGACCGGCCTTCCGGTGCGGTTTTCGGCCGGGTTCGCCCCCGGCATCGCCGCGCCCGTGCGACCGGTGAGGAAGCCGAGCCCGGCGGCGGCGACGACGGCCGCCGACAGCCCCGCGCGCAGCGGGCCCGCCGCATCGCGGCGCACCGGACCCAGCAGCCCGGCGGCGATGGACCTCGGGATCGCCCCGGCCAAATGGCCGCTTTCGGAGGACACGTCGCCGTGCGGCGCCGACGCCAGCCGCGCCTTCGACCGGCCCTCGCCGAACGCCCGGCCCAGGTGGTACCGGACCGTCCGGCGGGCCGGGGGCACGGCATGATCGACGGCGAAGCCCGTCGTGCGCAGCACCCGCGCACCGGGGACGAGCGAGCGGATGCGCAGCAGCATCTCGGTCTCCTCGGCTCCGGCGGCGTTCGCGCCGACGCGGCCGAGGGTTTCGTCGAAACCGCCGGCGGCCTCCAGTGCGTCGCGGCGGATGGCCATCGCCGCGCCGATGGGATTGCGGATGTCCGCCCCGTCGCCGGGCAACCCCGAGTAGTCGCATCCGATGATCCACCCGTGCTCGGAGGGCAACCACGCCGGAGCCGCCATCGCCTCGCCGCGTTCGTCGAGGTGGCGGGGGTGGACGGCACCGCCGACGGCGACGATCTCGCCGCCGCCGGCATTCACGTTCGAGCCGTGCCCGGACGCATCCCGGCCAAAAGCACCGCGCACCGCCGCCGCCCAGCCGGGCCGCGGCACCGCGTCGTCGTCGATGAAGCACACCACCGGATTCGACCCGGCCGCGGCACCCGTGTTCCGGGCCGCCGCGAGACCGGGCGCGCCCTCGTTCACCAGGATGGACACCTGCCCGCCGGCGCGGCGGACCACCGGGTCCGCCGCGATCGCCGACGCCACGACCGGCGCGTGATCGCACACCACGAACAGGCGGTCGGCCGGGCCCAGCCCGTCGACGACCGCCGCCACGCACTCGCGCAGCAGCGGCAACCGCCCCTCGTCGTGCGCGCAGACGACGACGTCGAGGGCGGGGGACGGGACGGCGGGGACGTCGTGAAGCAGTGCGCCGGGCAGCCCCGCCCGGCTCACCTCGCGTCCCCGGTCGGGACCGCGGCGACCGAACCACCCGCCGCGACCGAACCACCCGGGGCAACCGAACCGTCGGTGGCGGCGGCCGGCCGGCCCGGGGGCGGCGGCGGGGTCTTGGGCATCTCCGGCTCCGGCGGATGATTCTCTGCGATGCGGCGCAGGCGGCGGCCATGATGCGTCAGCCACTCGTGCACGATCGTGCGCAGCACGCGCTTGCCGTCGCGCCACGCGTTGAGGTTCGACGTGCCGTGGACGCGGTCGTACTCGTAGCTGGGCACCTCGACGATCGTCGCGCCGGACAGTGCGGCTCGGCAGGCGAAGAGCGTCTCGATCTCGAAGCCGTCGCCCCACTTCGCGCCGCCGCGGTCGCCGGTCACCGGCAGCTCGAACCGGGGCACCATGTCGCGGGTGAAGGCGTTGTAGCCGTAGCAGAGGTCGGTGAAACGGGTGCGGAACAGCAGGTTCGTCAGCACCGTGAACCCGAGGTTGCCGCCCGAGCGCAGCACGGTGAGGTCGTCCGAACCGCCGTCGCGCAGGTAGCGCGACCCCTTCGCGATGTCCGCGCCCCCGCGCAGCGCATCGACGAACGCCGGGATCTCCGCCGGATCGGCCGAACCGTCGGCGTCGAGCATGATCAGGTACTCGCCGGACGAGGCCTCGCACCCGCACAGCAGCGCGTTGCCCTTGCCGCGGCGGGTCTGCGAAATGACCGTCGCGTCGGGGCGGAGGGCGCGGACGAACTCGCGGGTGTAGTCGAGGTCGCAACCCTCCACGACGACGACCTCGTACTCGGCGGGGATGCGCGGCAGCAGGTGGCCGAGGTTGTCGGTCTCGTTCATCGACGGGACGATGACGCTGACCGCGCCGGGCAGCGGGGCGTTCATCGGGCACCGCCGATAGCCGCCGGGCGGTTGGGCGTGCCGCCGTTGAGGGGCGTCGGCACCGGGTGGTCCGGCAGGGAAGCGATGGCGCGGATGGACTCGATGCCGGCGGCCGGGGCGTTGGTCAGGGCCAGGAGGACCTTGCCGCGGGCGCGGCCGCCGTCGTCGTCGGTGAACTCGACTTCGGTGCGCAGCTTCAGGATCCCCCGGTCCAGCCGCGAGCCGTCGATTCCCGTCACGCGGAACTCGGCGCGGTAGTCGCGCGCGTTGACCGGGCGCGAGTAACGGGTGTCCAGCTGCTGGATGAGGACGTCGGGCAGCTGGCGCTCCCAGTAATCGTCGATGGTCCAGCCCGCGAAGATCGGGTTCTCGCCGGAGGCCACGGCCTCGCACAGCGACATGTACATCAGCTGGTTGTACGAGATGACGAACTCCGCGGCGTTGAAGTGCCCGGTGTCGTCGATGTAGCAGGACTCGCCGATGCGGAACGTGCCGCGGCCGACGATGCCCGCCGGGCCGGCCTCCTCCGACACCCCCTCGACCGGACGATCGGCGCGCACCTCCACCTCGCTGGACGTCAGGTAGATGCAGCCTTTGGCCCGGTACGGGTCCATGCAGCGGTGGAACAGGGCGTCGTCGTCGGTGCGGACGGTCGCGCCGGCCGGGGCGGCCGCGCGATCGGGATCGTGCGCAGTGGTGGCGGTCATCGGGAATCTCCGTGGGCGGTCGGGGGAGTGGGGGAACTTGGGCGTCGTCAGTCGGTGACGGACAGCGGGTGCTCGTCGAGGACGGTGAGGCGGTGCGAGGCGGCCGGGCCGTCGTGGGTGACGTGCAGCGCGCGGTGGCACAGGGCGCGGTTGTCCCAGATGACGATCTCGCCGGGCACGTACGGGTGCTTGAGGATGTTCGGGTGCGTGAACGTCTCGTCGAGCATTCCGACGGCCTCGAGCAGGTCGTGGAGCAGGTTCTCGTCGTCGGCGTCGGCGATGGAGTCGGTGAAGCCCTCGGAGATGTAGAGGATTTCCTCGCCGGTCACCGGGTGGGTGATCACGGTCGGGTGGGTGGTCGGCGGGCTGGTTTCCTCGGCCTCGCGGACGACCTCGCCGAGCGGGCGGAACACGTCGGTGGGGCGGATCTTGAAGAACCGGCGCACGGAGTGGGTGGCGTGCGTGCCGCGGGCGGCGTCGGCCAGCTCGGCGGGCAGCTTTTCCAGGGCGCGGGCCATGTCGATGAAGAAGGTGCCGCGGTTGCCCTCGGGCAGGATCTTCGGGGCGAAGATGGTGAAGGCGAAGGGCTCGGGCTTGAACTGGTAGTCGGCGTGCCAGAACTTGCCGGTCTTCGGCACGCCGACGCGCTTGCCGTCGACGGGCACGTTGGAGGAGACGAAGATGTCCGGCTCCTCGGGGTGGTGGTACATCGGCTCGTAGTAGGGCACGACGGTGCCGAGCTTGCGGCCCAGCTCGACGAAGCCGGACGGGGAGATGTCCTGCTGGTCCTTGATGACGATCAGCCGGTGGTCGTACACCGCCTTCTTCATCGCCGCGAACTCCTCGTCGGTCGCCGCGGAGACGTCGAAGCCGGTGACGATTGCGCCGAGCTGGTCCTCGGTCGGCGCCGTGATGGTGATGGGCATTCGTCGCTGTTCCTTTTTGCCGTGTTCGGGCCCGCGGCGGGGACGATCCCCGAGGCGGGCATGTTGGACGGCGAAAATCCTAAGCTGCCATTCACAGTCATCGCCATTCACGAAAAACCCAGCGCATGGGCCCGATTGGCCGGGAACTTTCGCGGAATTCCCGGTTCGGTGGTGCGGCCGGGCGCGCGGTTGCGGCGGGTGCCCCCGTGCGGGACGGCGGGTGGCTTCACTTCTGCTTGACGACGGGGGAGGAGCGGCCGGAACGTGAAATCCCAGCGTCGGCGCCGTTGCGGGGGTGACGCGGGATGCCGCCGGAAATCGCCGGGAACCGGAGTGGCCGATTCATCCCCGTTTCTCGGGGAACTTTCGCATTTCCCCGGCTGGGGGTGGCCGTCGCAAAGCCCGGGAACTCATCGCTTTCCCCGTCAGGGGGCGATCTTTCGGGGGGATGGAACATGAGGCGCCGGTGAGCGGCCGGTGAAATTCCGGTGAGCGGCGGGAAGCGTCCGGGTGGCCGCCGGCGGTGTTCGCGCAGCGACTAGGATGGCGCGGGATATGGGAAAAAAGAAGTCCAACAAGAAGGGCGCATCGGCGAACCCGGTGATCGCGACGAATCGTCGCGCCCGGCACGACTACACCATCCTGGAAACCCATGAGTGCGGTGTGGTGCTCGTCGGCACCGAGGTGAAGGCGCTGCGCGAGGGCCGCGCCTCGCTCAACGACGCCTTCGCCACCATCGACGACGGCGAGGTGTGGCTCCGCGGGCTGCACATCCCCGAGTACTCCCACGGCAACTGGACTAACCACCCGCCGCGCCGCAACCGAAAGCTGCTGCTGCACAGGGCGGAAATCGACTCGCTGATCGGCAAGACGCGCGACGGCAACAACACCCTGGTCCCGCTGTCCCTGTACTTCAAGGACGGCCGGTTGAAGGTCGAGCTCGGCCTGGCCCGCGGCAAGCAGGACTACGACAAGCGCCAGGACATCAAGCGCCGCACCGAAGAGCGCGAGATCACCCGCGAGCTGGGCCGGCGCGTCAAGGGCATCAAGGGCTGAGCGCCGGCCGCGGGGTCGGCGCCGGCCGCGCCGACGAAACCGTCAGAGGCGGTCGGGGCCCAAGGGGCGTTCGCACCGTCAGAGACGGCCGGCGATGATCTTCGCGACTTCGCGGACGCCCAGATGCGTCAGGTGGGACGCCGTGTAGTACTCCTGCTGGTCGTCGATGTAGCCCGACACGTACCGCTGCTCGTCCGGCGCGCACAGGCCGTGGCCGGCGGTCGCGGCGCGGAGATCGACGAACTCGGCGCCGTGCTCCGCCGCGGTCTCCCGCTGGGCCTTGTGCAGGGCGTTCTCCGCCGTCACCAGCGGCGGCATCGGCGTCCGCAGTTCACCGGCCTCGCCGAAGGGCGCCAGCGCGTTGGCGTGGATGAAGCAGGCGTCGCCGTTTTCGTCCGAGAGCGTCGGGTACGACATGACCATGATCCGCGCGTTGGGGGCGTGCGCGCGGATGTCCTCGACCCGCTGGCCCACGTCGCGGCCGAACGCGCCCGACGACAGCGGCGGCACGTGCTTGTAGGAATCGTTGAACCCGAACAGCAGCGTGACGTGCGTGGTGTCGGCATTGAGGTCGCCGGCCGCGATCGCCCGGTCGACCTGCTCGCCGAAGTGCTTCCGGAAATCGGAGTCGCTCGCCGTGGCGCCGGGGCACGAGTAATCGTCGATGTCGCGGCCGGTGATCGAGGCGAGTTCCGTCGCCAAGCGATGCTCGCCGCGGTTGCAGGTGTGCCTGTTGGCGCTCAGGAGGCGGACGCCGCCGAGGTTGGAGAGTTCCGGCGGATTCGCGACGACCGAATCGCCGAAGGTGACGACGTTGCCCCCGGCCGGGGCCGCCGGCTCCGCGTGCGCCGGTGCGGCGAGCGCGGTCATGGCGAGAGCCGTTGCGAAACCTGCGAGAGCGGTGGAGACGGTTCTCCTGCGCATGAAATCCTCCGGGGTGTCGAGGCGCCGAGCGATGGCCGGCGGGGCGCTGCTCCGGGGTGCGGGCCGGGCTCGGGTGGAGCGCGGGCGGCGTTCGCGGCGGTGCAGCGGATGTTGACGGAACCCCGTAATTTACGGGACGGCCCGCGGGCACGCGAAAACGCGGCGCTTCCCCCGGGGGCGGCGGTGGCGGAGGGGCCGGACCCCGCGAACGACCTTGACCTGCGGATAAATCGCGCCTAGTATGAAGCGTCTCGCCGGAGATACGCAGCATCCCTTCCGGCGGGGACTCGAGGGGCCGACTTGGTTTCGACTCCGTACAGTGAGCCAGGGGAAGCGTGCCGGTGCAGGCTGGAGACCACCGTGAGCGTC
Source organism: Corynebacterium hansenii (assembly GCF_030408795.1). Classification (NCBI taxonomy): domain Bacteria; kingdom Bacillati; phylum Actinomycetota; class Actinomycetes; order Mycobacteriales; family Corynebacteriaceae; genus Corynebacterium; species Corynebacterium hansenii. Next base: position 2,422,542 of record NZ_CP047211.1, on the reverse strand, counting down.
GCAGCAAACCAATAAGCGCCGAGAACACTCAGCGCGACTACGCCCTCGCTGCCTAACCAGCGACCGCGTGTCTGTCAGACCGGGTAGGCCTCTGATCCGGACCCTGGCATCGTTTAGTGGGGCTTGCTCGCCGACTTGGTCGCAAGGGTCGGCGGGGACGCACACTTGCGGCTGGGCCCGTCATCCGGTCATGTTCGCCTGAACCGGAGGGCCGAGCAGAGACCATGCGCGAACTGCGCACGGAGAAGCCCTGGCGAGGTGGCGGAGGACCCGGGTTCAATTCCCGGCGGCTCCACGCGGAACCCGCTCATCGGAAACGGTGGGCGGGTTCTTTTGTGCCTGTTCAACGGGGCTTTCGCAGTTCTGCTTGACGACGAGCCCGCCGCGCTCCCATTCGCCCCGCGCTACCCGAAGTCGGCGGCTTCCGTGCCGGGTCGCCCGCCCTCGTCGGCGAGGTCGAGGATGTCGGCGCGGCCGAGCATGTCGAAGATGAAGTCGATCGCCGTCGGCCGGTAGGGGATGAACTCGCCCGCGGCGTGCAGCGCGTGGATCTCCTCGCGGGTGGCCCAGCGGGCGTCGGCGACTTCGTCGTTGGGGATGGCGAGCTCCGCCAGGTCGACCGTTGGCACGTCAGTCGGCACGGCATCGGACTCGTCGGTGGGCGCGCCTTCATTTGCGGCCTCATCGGCGCGGCCCGCATCGGCGCCGTCCGCGTCTCCGGCGCGCAGCAGGTAGAAGTCGTCGAACCCGTGCCGGAAGTTGAAGGTGAAGTTCGGGCGCCGTCCGGTCAGGTCGAGGCGCAGGCCCAGCTCCTCGAACACTTCGCGCTCGGCACCGCGGGCGCTGGTTTCGCCGGCGCAGACGCTGCCGCCGACGGTGACGTCCCACAGCCCGGGCCAGCCGACCTTGTCGTCGGCGCGCCGCTGGATCAGCATCCGCCCGGCCGCATCGAAGATGCACATGTGCACCACCAGATGCAATTCGCCGGGCCGGAAGTCATCGCCGCGCCGCATGGTCGCGCCGGTCGGGATCCGATCGGCGTCGTACATCGTCCACATCTCCACCGCCGGGGTGCCGGCGGTGGCCGGGTCTGCGTGCGCGTCGGTCATGCTTCACGACTATACGTCCCCCACCTTCGGCCACACCGCCAATTGGGCCGGGGACGGTGTTCGGCGGGCGTCGCAAAGCGAAAACCCGGCCCGCCCCGGGAAAGGGGGCGAACCGGGCAACTGCGGCGCTTGCGGAAACGGCCGATCGGAACGGCGAGAACCGAACGGAGCGGGCCGGCCGCGCCGAGCCGAACTAGCCGCGGTAGGCGTTGGCCACCTCGCCGGCGACGACGCGGGAACCCTCGTGGGTGAGGTGGTTGGGCATGTTGTAGTTCGCGGTGTCCGAATCCAGGAACGCGGAAACGTGGCGCTGGCCGTCGGGGGCGCACATGGCGGCGTCGACGTTGGAGACGTCCTTCATGTTCACGAACGTCGACCCGGTGGCCTCGGCGACGGCGATCTGGCGGGCCTGCAGGTTGTCCTCGAAGGTGCGCACCGGGGCCGCCGGGACGCGCGGGGCGTTGCCGAACACGTTGGCGGGGCACATGTAGTGCTCGCCGTCGCGCGACGAGATCTCCGGCATGCCGATGACGATGACCTGCGCGTTCGGCGCGTGCTCCTTCAGGCGGTTGATCGCCCCGGTCACGGCCTTGTGGTACATGTCGTTCTGCGCTTCGTTGGGGGCCCAGAACGCCTGCATGGCGTCGTTGGCGCCGACGGCGACGGTGATCAGCTTGGTGCCGTGGTTGACGTCGCCGTTCTGGATGGCCTGCTCGACGTAGCCGGACAGCTGCTTCGGGGTGGTGGGGACGTACGCGACGGTGCCGTTGCAGGAGTAGTCGCGCAGCTCCAGGTTGAGGCGCTGGGCGACGTTGTGGCCGACGTTGGTGGTGGACACGGGGCAGCCGTTGGCGCCGATGCTGCCGGTGCCGTTGGCCTGGTCGGTCGCGCCGGGGTTGGCCACGAAGGAGTCGCCGAAGGCCACGTAACCGCCGCCGGGGTTGGCCGTCGCGGCGTGTCCGGCGAGGAGGGCGCCTCCTGCGGTGATCACTGCTGCGGCGGTGGCCAGGATGCGGCGGGTCGTGGTCGACGTCATGCGGTTACCTCTTCGATCGGTGCGTGCGCGCGGCGGGGCACGGGTTTTGTCGTGTTCGTTTTGTCGTCTTCGAAACGCTTGACGACGCCGCTGCGCGCCCCATGCTCGGGGAGCGCGTTACGGCGCCGTTATCACCCTGTTATCGAACACCGATCTGGAGGGGAAGTCAACTCCCCTGGAAGGTGGATCGCAGAGCTGCTACCACGCCGTCGGCGAGCCCTTCTCCGGAGCGCAGTTCGACGTCGTCTTCGGCGAACGGGCCCCTCTCCGCGAGCTCGGCGTCGGTGGGTCGGGGCTGGATCAGGGTGAGGGACGGGCCGTCGTCGAGCACGCCCGTGAACAGCCGGGCCTGCCGCGCGGCGCCGGATCCCGCCGACGCGCGGATCTCCTCGAGGCTGAGCCCCTCGACGGAGTCGGCGTCCTCCGGCGCGACGATGAGGATCTCCTGCGCCAGCACCGCCCCGACGACGCCCTCCGGCCACGACGTGCGCGCGATGAAGTCGGACAGTTCGGGCGAACCGCCGTCGATGCCCTCCGGCAGGTCCTCCTGCACGACGACCGTCAGCGGCGACTCGTCGAGCAGGTCCGGGTCGAGCGCGTCGGCGACGAGTTCGGTGGGCACCAGCGCGAACAGCGTCGGCGGCGCGTCCCACCCTTCGGCGTGGACGAAATCGACGGCCTCGCGCACGGCGCGGTTGAGGGCCTGCGGGGACAGGGTGCGATCGTCGGGCATGGCGGCGCTTTCTGGTCGGCGGAAACCAATGGGGTTTGCCCCAGGGGGTTTTTCAATAGAGTAGGGGAGACTGAACAAACCGTAACGACAACAACCCGTAACGACTAGGAGACCCCTTGTCCACCAGCCCGACCAGACTGGGCCGCACGGGCATGCCGAGACCGGGGTGGCTCGCCACCACGGTGATGATCCTCGCGATCCTTGCTTTGCTCGTTCCCGTCATCGTCAACGTCTACGTCGATTTCCAGTGGTTCGGGGAGGTGGGCTTCCGCGGCGTCTTCGCCAAAACGTGGGTGACCAGGGTCATTCTGTTCTTCGTCATCGGCGCGCTCGTCGGCGGCGTCGTCTTCCTGTCGATGTGGCTGGCGTGGCGCCACCGCCCCGACGATCCCGGCCCGATGGACCCGCAGAGCCCCCAGGCCGTCTACCGCCGCATGGTCGAATCGGCCCACCGCCCGGTCCTGCTCGGCGTGCCGCTGGTGTTCGGCCTGTTCGCCGGCCTGGTCGGGCAGGCCGGCTGGCGCACCGTGCAGCTGTTCCTCAACGGCGGGGAGTTCGGCAAGGCCGACCCGCAGTTCCAGAAGGACCTCGGGTTCTACGCCTTCGATCTGCCGTTCTGGCGGTTCCTGGTGGACACCGCCATCCTCGCGGTGATCGTGGCGTTCCTGCTGTCGCTGGTCACGCACTACATGCTCGGCGGCATCCGCGCCGGCAACCCGACCACCGGCGAGAAGACCCGCGTCTCCGGTGCGGCCCGCGCCCAGCTGGCGTCGTGGGCCGGCGTGTTCATGCTGCTCAAGGCCGTCGCCTACTGGCTCGACCGCTACGACATGCTGGGCAACCGCCAGCAGACGTTCACCGGCGGCTCCTACACCGACATCAATGCGCTCCTGCCGGCGAAGATCGTGCTGCTGGTCATCTCGATCGTCGTCGCCGCTGCGTTCTTCGCGTCGATCTTCCTGCGCAACCTGGCCATCCCCGCGATGGCGACGGTGCTCATGCTCGTCTCGGCGGGCATCATCGGCGTGGCGTGGCCGCTGGTCGTCGAGCAGTTCTCGGTGTCGCCGAACCGCGCCGCCAAGGAGCGGGAGTACATCGCCCGCAACATCGAGTCGACGCGCTACCACTACGGCCTGACCGACGACAAGGTCAGCGTCGAGCGCAACTGGGGCGTGCCGGGCGAGAAGGAGGAGGACGCCGCCTCGCAGGAGGAGGGCGCCGAGTCCATCGCCCAGGACACCAACACCCTGGCGAACATCCGCATCCTCGACCCCGAGGTGCTGTCGCCGACATTCACCCAGCAGCGCCAGCTGAAGAACTTCTACGGCTTCCCCGAGTCGCTGTCCATCGACCGCTATCAGGTCGACGGCGAGATGCGGGACTTCGTCGTCGCCGCCCGCGAGCTGAACCCGCGGACCCTGCAGGGCAACCAGCAGGACTGGATCAACCGCCACACCGTGTACACGCACGGCAACGGTTTCGTCGCGGCCCCGGCCAACCGGGTCGACGAGGTCGCCACCGAGGCGGGCTCCGCCCGCGGCGGCTACCCGCTGTACACCGTGGCCGACCTGTTCGAGTCCGAGGACCCCAACGGGATGAACCTCAACCTCGAGCAGCCCCGCATCTACTACGGCCCGGTGATCGCCAACTCCGACGCCGACTACGCCATCGTCGGCGGTACCGGCGACGGCACGGACATCGAGTACGACGCCGACGGCCGGAACTTCACGTACGACGGCAAGGGCGGCGTCGACATCGGCAACCTCTTCGAGCGCCTGGTGTTCGCGACGCGCTACCAGGAAGTCAACATCCTGCTGTCGGACCGCGTCGGCCCCGAGTCGAAGATCCTCTACGAGCGCGACCCGCGCGAGCGCGTGCAGAAGGTCGCCCCGTGGCTGACCACCGACACCCGCACGTACCCTGCGGTCATCGACGGCCGGATCAAGTGGATCGTCGACGGCTACACCACGCTGGCGTCGATGCCGTACTCGCAGCGCACCAGCCTGCAGGAGGCGACGCAGGATTCGCTGAACCCGGACGGCACGTCGCGGCCGCTGCCCAACAGCGAGGTCAGCTACATCCGCAACTCGGTGAAGGCCACCGTCGACGCGTACGACGGCACTGTGGAGCTCTTCGAATTCGACGAGAACGATCCCGTGCTCAAGGCGTGGCGCGGCGTGTTCCCGGGCGTCGTCAAGCCGAAGTCGGAGATCTCGGACTCGCTGCAGCAGCACCTGCGCTACCCCGAGGACCTGTTCAAGGTCCAGCGTGAGCTGATGGCGCGCTACCACGTGTCCGACCCGGGCATCTTCTTCACCAACGACGCCTTCTGGTCGGTGCCCAGCGACCCGACCGCGCCGGAGGACAAGGGCCTGTCGCAGCCGCCGTACTACGTGGTGGCGGCCGACCCGAAGACGGGCCGCTCAAGCTTCCAGTTGATTTCCGCCTTCCGCGGCCTGGAGCGCGAGTTCCTGTCGGCGCACATGGCGGTGTCGTCGGATCCGGAGACCTATGGGCGCATCACCATCCGAGCCCTGCCGACGAACACCCAGACGATGGGCCCGAAGCAGGCGCAGGACACGATGATGTCGGCCAACGAGGTCGCCCAGGACCGCACGCTGCTGGAGGGCACCAACGTGGTGACCAACGGCAACCTGCTGACGCTGCCCGTGGGCGACGGCGAGATCCTGTACGTCGAGCCGGTGTACACGCAGCGCCAGGGGCAGGAGACGGCGTTCCCGAAGCTGCTGCGCATCCTCGTGTCCTACCGCGGCGAGGTCGGCTACGCGCCCACGTTGTCGGAGGCGCTGCGCCAGGTGGGCATCGATTCCAGCGCCGTCGCCCGCAAGCGCGGCGAGGAAAACGCCATGCCCGGCGAGACCGGCGGCGATGCCGCCAAGCCCGGGGCCGGTGCCGGTGCGCCGAAGCCGGAGGAGGAGAAGAAGGTCGACGTCGCCGCGCGCGACGAAGCCGCCGGCCGCATCTCCGAGATTCTCAAGCGCCTGAAGGCGGCCCAGGAGAAGGGCGACTTCGCCGCCCAGGGCCAGGCGCTGGCGGATCTGGACAAGGCCGTCGCCGACTACCAGAAGGCGAACGGGCAGTAGCCGATCCGGTTGCTTTGCGACGGGGCCGGGCCGCACCGGGGGCGATTCCTCCGGTGCGGCCCGGTTTCCGTTGGGGCGGGTGGCCGTCGCAAAGCCCGTGCAGTGCGCTGACCAGGGGATTGGCCAACGCTCGGCCCGCGGTGCTACTGTTACGTCTCGTTGGTCGGCGAGAGAAAATCTCGGATGGCCGGCACCCACTGCAAGCGGGGTGATTATGGAATCAGATGGTTCCGTCTTATCCTGGACAAGCAGTCGACGCGGGGTGGAGCAGCTCGGTAGCTCGCTGGGCTCATAACCCAGAGGTCGTAGGTTCGAATCCTGCCCCCGCTACCACGTGAACGAAGGCCCCCGGCATCAGCCGGGGGCCTTCGTCGTATCCGGGGGAGGGGCCGCGCGAGGGAACGGGCGCCCGGCGATTGCGCTGATTTCCTCGTGTGAACGATCGGAGGAAACGTCGAAAAAGCTCCCTCTGAACAGTAGATCCGATGGAGTGAGGGGCACTAGAATACCGCGCATGAGCACGGTGTTCGTGGCGGCAGCGGCCGTCATCCTGCTGGTCCTGCGGACCGGCGCATTCATCCACCTCCATGTCGTGCGGCGGGACCTCAGCCCGCTGCGCAACACCGTCAGCGACCTGGGCACCGGGGGTTCCCGCAAAGAGTTCACGGTGATGGGCATTCTGGGCGCCATCGCCTATGCGCTGATGTTCGTGGCGTTCCTCATTCAGGGCGTGGGGCCCCGCGTCCCGCTTGTCGCCCTGGGCATCGGCATCGCCGCGCTGCTGGCCATGTTGGCGTTCCCCACCGACGTCACCGGCGAGCAGAGGACCAAAACGGGTCGCATGCACTGGATTCTGGCCGTCGTGCAGTTCGCCGGGTTCTTCGTGGCGATGGTCAACTTCGACCTGACCGGCATCGTGTCCGCGGACATGGAATCGGCGATGCGGTGGGTGATCCGCGTGAGCTTCTACGCCTTCCTGGCCACGCTGGTGCTGCCTCCGCTTCGGGAGCGCGTGATCGGCGCGACCGAACGCGTATTCCTCACCGCGACGCCCCTGTGGTTCATCGTCGTCGGCGCGGCCCTCGCGCTCGGCTGAGGCCGGCGCCCCTCGACCGTCGGGCGCCGGCTCCGCCTACTTCTTAGCCATCTATTCCTTGGCGGCGTCGGCCAGGTACTTGTGCATGCACCGCTCCGCCACCGCGGTGATGGTCAGCGAGGGGTTGACCATGCCGGTGCTGCCCGGCAGCAGGGAGCCGTCGACGACGAGGAGCCCCGGATAACCGTGGACGCGGCCCTGGGCATCCGCCGCGCCGGCGGCACCGCCGTGGGCGCGGGCGCCGTCCATGACCAGGCCGCCCAACAGGTGCCACGTGCAGGCGGTGCCGAAATCGGCGGCCTGCGACCATACCGGCACACCGGCCTGCGGGAAACCATGGCGATCGTGGGCGAGGTACTTGAAGTGCAGCGCAGCGGCGCGGGCCTTCTTGTCGACCTCCGTGTTGGCGCGCGGGTGCGGGTACACCAGCGTCGCGGTGCCGGTGTTGGGGTCGGCGGTGATGCTGCCGCGCTCGTCCGTCATCACCTGCATCAGGTGCGTGGTGGTGAAGCCGCCGGCGAAGTCCGGGATCGGCGCGCCCTCCCACGACAGCGAGTACGGGCCCTGGGGGCCTTCGTCGAACACGACGCCGACGCCCGGCCCGCCCTGCTTCGACCCGAAGTCCTTGCGCTGCAGGGTCTGTCCGACGAGGAAATCGCCGTTGGTGCCCACGTTCTCGCCGACCATCGGCGACAACTTCGGCAGGCGGCCCGCCGCCCGCATCTGCGCCAGCAGCGCGGTCGAGTGGAACGCGCCCGCCGCCATGACCACGACATCGGCGACGTCGGTGCGCCGCGTCAGCTCCTTGCCGGAGTCATCGATGAGCTTCGACGTCACCTGCATGCGGCCGTCGGGAAGCTCGTCGATGCCGATGGCCTCCGTCATCGGCACCACCTCGACGTTGCCCGTCGCTTCGGCACGCGCGAGGTAGGAGCGGTCGAGCGAGAGCTTCGCGCCCGAGTTGGTGCCGTAGACGTACTCGCCGACGGACACCGACGGCGGGCGGCGCCCGTCGAGCTCCTCGCGGACGCGGTCCCAATCGATGGCGAAATGGTGCCGGGTCGTTTCCAGCCCCGCGTCGGCGACGGTCTCCAGCCACGCCTTCGCGCCGCGCCACTGCGGCAGCTCGAGCAGATCCTCCGGGAGCGGGGACACCCCCGTTTCCTTCCTGGCCAGCGGGAACCAGGTGGAGTCCATCTCGTCGTACTCGATCGCCTCCGGGTAGATCATGTCCCACTCGCGGCGGCGCGGCTGGATGGAGAAGGTGCCGAAGGTCAGCGAACCGCCGCCGACGCCGGCGCCGAAGACCGCGTCGGCGCCCTGGCCGTGGATGCGGTCGATGAGACCGGGGTAACGCTCGATCGGCGTGACGCGCGTGAGCTGGTTGATGTTCGGGTGATCGGAGAACCACGCGGTCCTGCGGTCGGGCTTCATCAGCAGCGGAAACGCGTCCTCGCCGCCCTCGGTGTTCCAGCGGCGCCCCCGCTCGAAGACGGTGGTCCGGTAACCGGCCTGGCCCAGCCGCAGCGCCGCGACGCAGCCGCCGAAACCGGAGCCGATGATGATCGCGGTGCGCGGGCGGGAGGGATCGGCCAGCGCCCGGGCGTCTCCCGGTGAGTGCGCGGGGGCGGCATGTGCGCGCCCGATTGCGGGCGCGGCTGCGGCGCCGGCCGCGAGAGCCGTTGCGCCACGAAGGAAGTCACGACGGGTGATCGCCGACGGATGCGGCTGTGATTTCGGGGCCATTTCCGAAAAATACCACCGCGCAATCCGGATTTGCGAGATGATGAGCCCATTCGATCGCGTTCATGCGGTGATCCGATCGCGCCTCCGGGGCGACGTTCGGCGAAGACCCGTGCGGCGCCCGCCGTGAACCGCGCCGCCACCTCCGATCGACACAGTCACACCCGCAACTTCCGCAACATTCTTTGCGAATCCGGGTGGCGCGGTATGGTTGCCCCGGCATCCCGAAATGACTGGCCAGAACGTATTTCGGGGACACTTCTCACACGAACGGGGCACGGCTCAAACATGATCGGCATTCACACTGCGGCGGCACTACGATGGGGTGGCCGCGTGGCCGCCGTAACCTGCGCCGTGCTTGCCGCGACGGGCCTCGGCGGTGCCGCGGCGATGGCCGTTCCCTCGCTTCCCGACGTCTCGGATCCGGCCCCGGCGGCTCCACCGGCCGTCGCACCGGCCCCGAATGGCCCCGTCGCCGATCTGGCGGAGGCCGCTGAATCGGCGGCGTCGGCCGTCGTCAAGCCGGATGCCGCGGACGGCGCAAACGGCACCGGCCCCGCACTCGATGGAGCCGCGCGCGAGCTGGCCATGGAGCCGCATCCGGTGGCCGAAGCCCCCGTGTCCAAGATCCTCGGCGCGACGCCCGGGCCCGTGCACAATCGCGTCGACGGCGTGTGGTTCCCCTCGCCCACCGCGCCCGCCGAAGCCGAGCGCCTCGCGGGTGAGGGGCGCGCGCTCGTCGGGCCGGGCACGCCGATCCTGGTGGGCGACGGCGACGCGCGCAACGTCTGCACGCTGGCCGCCGCCGGGCGCGACGCGGGCGGGCGGCTCATCGGCCTGACCGCCGGGCACTGCGGCGCCACCGGTGCGCCCGTGCGCTCGATGGATGCCGTCGAGGCGGGCGTGATCGGCACCGTCCAGCGCGTCGATGCGACCTACGACTACGCGGTTCTGGTGTTGGGCGGCAACGCCGTGCCGACGTCCACCTACGGCGACACCCGCGTCACCTCCGTCGGCGACCTGCCGAAGACGGGGGAGACCGCCTGCAAGCAGGGCGTCGCCACCGGCCGCACCTGTGGCCCGACGTGGGTCCAGGGGGCGCCGGGCTCGGCCTCCGACCCGCACGTGTCCACGCAGATCTGCGCGGCGCCGGGTGATTCGGGCGCGCCGGTGTTCGTCGGCGAGCGCCTGGTCGGGATGATCAAGGGCGCCGATTCCGCCCCCGCCTGCGTCACGCCGCTGCAGGGGCCGGCGTTCGCGCCGACGATCGTGACGTCCGTGCGGGCGCAGATCGACGACATGAACCTCCACGGCGGGCCCGGCGGCGGATTCCAGCTGGCGTAGGCGGGCGCGCGGCCGGGCGGCGGATTCCAGCTGGCGTAGGCGGGCGCGCGGCCTGGCGCGGGGTCAGCGCACCCGCGCTTTTGCGGCGACGAGCAGCAGCGCGTCGCGGTCGACTTCGCCGTTGCGGATTTCGCGGTTGAGCTTGTGCAGCACGACGGGGCACCGCAGGCAGCGCGTGCCGGACTTGCAGCACTTCTTCTTCGGAGACATCGCGGCCAGGCGGAACGGGTCCTTGCCGGCGAGCTTCTTCGCGGCCTTGGCCTCGGCCTTCGAGCACTCCGGCAGGCGCAGCGTGGTCCCGGCGGCGGCCTTCTTCGACTTCGCCTTGCCCGACTTCTTCTTGCTCTTGGCCGGGCCCTTGGCCTTGTCTTCGTCCTTGACCTTGGCCTTGCCGCCGTCCTTGCCTTTACCTTTGCCTTTGGCGTTCTTGCCGCCCTTGGCCATTCCCCGCGTTCCCTTCTCCGTGAACTTTTGCGGATCAGGTTAGCGTCACCTCAGGCAAGGCCGTTAGCCGTGGGCGCGCGGCGGGTGTGCGGGGGAGGGGCGTGCAGACGCGCTCGGCATGTTCGTGCGGTGGGCGCGACCGCCTTTCCACCGGCGCAGCCGCGGTGGTTCCCCGCTTTACGACGTCCCCGCGCCGAACCTACTTCAGGTAGTCCAGGACGGCGTCGTGAAGCAGTCCATTCGTGGCCACGGCATCGCCGCCATGCGGCCCATCCTCGCCGGCCAGCGACGTGAACCGGCCGCCGGCCTCGGAAACCAGCAGCGCCAGCGGCGCCAGATCCCACAGAGACACCTCCGGCTCCGCGGCGACGTCCACCGCCCCCTCCGCGACCAGGCAGTAGGAGAAGAAGTCGCCGTAACCGCGAAGGCGCCAGGCGTCGTCGGTGAGCGAAATCAGCTGGTCCCGCAGCCCCCGGTCCCGCCAGCCGGTCAGTGACGAAATGGCGACCGAGCAGTCGGCGACGTCGCCGACGCGCGACACCGTGATGCGCTTCGGCGCCGACGCACCCGGCGTCTCCGCCGGGGCCTCCGACGTCGCCGGCGAACCCAGCGCAACCGACCGCCACGCCCCGCCGTCCTTCGCCGCCCACCAGCGGCGGCCCAGCGCCGGCGCCGACACCACGCCGACCACCGGCTCACCGTCGACCAGCAGCGCGATCAGCGTCGCCCACACCGGCACGCCGCGCACGAAGTTCTTCGTCCCGTCGATCGGGTCGATGACCCACTGGCGGCCCTCGAACGTCGCGTCGCCGCCGAACTCCTCGCCGACGACGTCATCGTCGGGGCGCTCGTCGGACAGCAACTCCCGCAGATCCCGCTCGCAGGCGAGGTCCGCGTCGGACACGGGCGTGAGGTCCGGCTTCGACTCGACGTCGAGGTCCGCGGCACCGAAGCGCGGCAGCGTCACCGCGTCGGCGAGATCGGCGAGCCGGTGGGCGAGGGCGAGGTCATCGGCGTAAGCGCTCATGAAGGGTAGTCTAGACCGGCCCGACCGGAAGGCCCCCGCATGCTCCACGCCCTGACTTACGCGTTCATCGATTCGATCAACGTTCTGCTGATCGCCGTCGTCGTCGCGCTGGGGCTCATGCTCCCGGCCGGCCGCTACCGCCGCATCACGCCGCTGCTCATCTTCGGCGATTGGCTGGGGGTCGCGGTGCTGGCGCTGGCGGTGCTGCTGGTCTTCGATGGGCTGGGCGAGCAGATCAAGGCGCTGGTCGAATCGCCGCTGTTCGGGGTGCTGCTGATCCTGACGGGCATCGCGTCGGCCGTGATGACCTGGCGCGGCGGCGATTCCTCGGCCCTGGTGGCGAAGATCCTCGCGCCGCTGCGCACGCCGTCGCCGATGACCGTGGCCACGGGGTTCGTGCTCGGCGCCATCCAGTCGGTGACGTCGGGGCCGTTTTTCCTGGGGCTGGCGGTGCTGTCGGCGGGCGGGCTGCCCACCGCGGACCGGTACCTGGGGCTGATCCTCTATGCGTCGGTGGCGCTGAGCTTGCCGACGCTCGTCGCCGTCGGCGTCGGCCTGGTCCGCCTCAATCCGACGTCGTGGCTGGGCGTGCTCTTCCAGCGCGCCCGCGACAACCGTGAGGCGTTTTCCCGCGGCGCGGGATACCTGGTGGCGGTGCTGCTCATCGTCATCGGCCTGCTGCACTTCTAGTGCTCGCGTGCCGTTGCGTGCGGCGTCGCGCGCGTGCGGCTTTTCCGCTTGACGACGCCCCCGCCCCACCGGTTCGGCCCCGCCGCAACTGACGGCGCCGCGTCCGCCGCTACTTCTTCAGCGTCTCCGCCAGCTCCGCGACGACGGAGGCGGGTCCGGCGATCCGCCATCCGTCGACCAGCGCCGAAGCGCCGCCGACGCCCGCGACCAGGGCGTGGCCGGGCAGCCAATCCCACGACGCCACCGAATGCTGGAACCACGCTCCGATGCGCCCCTCCGCCACCCCGGCGAGATCCACCGACGCGGACCCGAGCATGCGCCACGTGGCGAACTTCCCGGCGGCTTCGAGCCACGGCGCCACCAGGGCGTCGTCGTCAAGCCGAGCCGAATGCAGGTACGTGCCCACGCTCAGCGCACCCGCGTCCGCATCCGCCAACGGCGGCAATTCGACGATGCCGCGCTCATCGGTGCGCGTGGTCGGCAGATCCGGGCCACCGACCCACGTGGCCGAGCCCGCCGTGCGGTGCACCGCGCCGAGGATGACCCGGTCGGGGGAATCGGGCGAGCCCTCGACCAGCGCCACGGCCGAGCACCAGTAATCCGAGCCGGAGGTGAAGTTGTAGGTGCCGTCGACGGGGTCGATCACCCACGTACGGCCCGAGATTCCCTCCTTGGCGGAGCCCTCCTCGCCGAGGATCCCGTCCTCCGGGCGCAGGCGCGCGAGTTCGGACACCACGAGCTCCTCCGCCGCGCGATCGGCGGCGGTGACCACGTCGGAGATGGAGGTCTTGAATTCGGTTTCCAGCCCCTCCGCCCGCATCTGCGCGGCCAGCTCCGCGGCGCGCTCGACCACGTGGGCGGCCAGGGAAGCGTCGTCGATGGACGGATCGACGGTCCGGTCGGGGCTCGTGCGGGAGGTCTCGCCGCCGTCCGCGGTGGCGGGGGTGTGGGGAGGGGCGGGAGTTGGCGCGGGGGTTGGCGCGGGAGTTGCGGCGTCGGTTGCCGCGTCGAGGGAATCGGTCCGGGTGGTCATCACGTCATCCGTCATGGCCCCCATTGTGCACGCGGGCGCCCGTACCCGGGCATCGGCCGAAATCGCCGCGGAGCCGATACCCGGGCATCGGCCGAAATCGCCGCGGGGCCGTTCGCTACAGTGGGTCGCGTGAATCCCGACGTGACCGCTGACCTCAATGACCTCGACGCGACGTTGACCACCATTGAAAAGGTGGTCGACCCGGCGGAGCTGTCCGATCGGGTCCGCGAACTGGAGGCGCAGGCCGCCGACCCGTCGCTGTGGGACGACCAGGACCACGCCCAGCAGGTCACCTCCCAGCTGTCGCAGGTCCAGGCGAAGCTGAAGAAGGTCACCTCGCTGCGCGAGCGCCTCGACGACCTGCCCGTCATGTACGAGCTGGCCGACGAAGAGGAGGGCGACGCCGCCGCCGAGGCCGCCGAGCTCGCCGACGCCGAACGCGCCGACCTGCGCGCCGACATCGAATCGCTCGAGGTCACCACCATGCTCTCCGGCGAGTACGACGCCCGCGAGGCCGTCATCAACATCCGCGCCGGCGCCGGCGGCATCGACGCCGCCGACTTCGCCGAAATGCTCATGCGCATGTACACACGCTGGGCGGAGAAGCAGGGCCACAAGGTCGACGTCTACGACATCTCCTACGCCGAGGAAGCCGGCATCAAGTCGTCGACGTTCGTCGTCCACGGCGAGTACATGTACGGAACGCTGTCCGTCGAGCAGGGCACGCACCGGCTGGTGCGCATCTCGCCGTTCGACAACCAGGGGCGCCGCCAGACGTCGTTCGCCGAGGTCGAGGTCCTGCCCGTCGTGGAGACCACCGACCACATCGAGATCGCCGACAACGAGGTCCGCGTCGACGTCTACCGTTCCTCCGGCCCGGGCGGCCAGTCGGTCAACACCACCGACTCCGCCGTGCGCCTGACGCACATCCCCACCGGCATCGTCGTGACCTGCCAGAACGAGAAGTCGCAGATCCAGAACAAGGCGTCCGCCATGCGCGTTCTGCAGGCGAAGCTGCTGGAGCGCAAGCGCCAGGAGGAGCAGGCCGAGATGGATGCGCTCGGCGCCGGAGGCAATGCGTCGTGGGGCAACCAGATGCGCTCCTACGTCCTGCACCCGTACCAGATGGTCAAGGACCTGCGGACCAACCACGAGGTCAACAACCCGTCGGCCGTCCTCGACGGCGACATCGACGGTTTCCTCGAGGCCGGCATCCGCTGGCGCATGGACTCCGAGAACGAGGAGTAGCCCGCGGGGCGCCCGGGTGCCGTGTCCTTCGCGGCTAACCCACCCCGAATGCGCTGGCCCGCACAATCTTCGTGGCTAACCCACCCCGAATCGCACTGGCCCGCACAATCTTCGTGGCTAACCCACCCCGAATGTGCAACCCCACCCGTTATAGCGGGTGGGTCTGCGCATTCGGGGTGGGTCTGCGTCAGGGGGCGGCGACGACGCCCGCGTGGGCGGCGATGGCGCCGGAATGCAACGCAACTCATGTGACACATGGTGCGCATGGCCACTAGGGTGATTTCCGTGATCACCTTCGACCGGGTTACCAAAACCTACGCAACCTCCACCCGGCCGGCCCTGGACAAGGTGTCGGCGGAGATCGGCAAGGGCGAGTTCGTCTTCCTCATCGGGCCCTCGGGCTCGGGAAAGTCGACCTTCCTGCGCCTGATGGTGCGGGAGGAGAAGCCGGACTCGGGCACGCTGACCGTCAACGGCAGCGACGTCGCAAAGCTGTCCAACCGCCAGGTGCCCAAGCACCGGCAAAAGATCGGCTACGTCTTCCAGGATTTCCGACTGCTGCCGAAGAAGTCAGTGTTCGACAACGTCGCCTTCGCGCTGCAGGTCATCGGCAAGGGCCGCGACAAGATCGAGAAGGCCGTCCCGGAAACGCTGGAGATGGTCGGCCTCGAGGGCAAGGCCAACCGCATGCCGCACGAGCTCTCCGGCGGCGAGCAGCAGCGCGTGGCCATCGCGCGGGCTTTCGTCAATCGTCCGCTGATCCTGCTTGCCGACGAGCCGACCGGAAACCTCGACCCCGACACCTCGGGAGAGATCATGCTCCTGCTCGACCGCATCAACCGCCTGGGCACCACGGTGGTGATGTCCACGCATGACAACGACACCGTCGACGCCATGCGGCGCCGCGTGCTGGAACTGGACAACGGCAAGCTCGTCCGCGACGACGCCACCGGCGTCTACGGGTTGGGCCGCTAGGGCGACCGGGAACGAAAAGGAATCAGGTAGCAGAAGATGAAGACCCGTTTCGTGCTCGGGGAAGCTCTCTCCGGACTGACCAGGAACGTGACCATGACGGTGGCGATGATCATCACCACCGCCATCTCGCTGGCGCTGCTCGCGTCCGGCATGCTGGTCACGGGCATGACCAACGACACCAAGAACCTGTACCTGGATCGGGTGGAGGTGCTCATCGAACTCGACGAGGAGATCTCCGCGGGCGATGAAACCTGCTCGTCCGAGGCCTGCGCCGAGGTGCGCGAGAAGCTCGAGTCGCAGGACGGCGTCGAACAGGTGACGTACCGCAACCGCCAGCAGAATTACGAGCACTTCGTGGCGCTGTTCGAGAAGACCGACCCGGCGCTGGTGGCCAATGCGACGCCGGAGTCGCTGCCCGCCGTGCTGCTGGTGCGGCTTAAGGATCCGACCGACGTGTCGCCGCTGGACCCGGTTCGTGACATGAAGCAGGTCGTCCACGTCACCGATCAGCGCGACGACATCGGCAATGCGGCTTCCAACCTCGACTCGATCCGAAACGCGACGTTCCTCATCGCGGGCATCCAGGCGCTGGCGGCGATCTTCCTCATCGCCAACATGGTGCAGATCGCCGCGTACTCGCGCCGCACGGAGGTCGAGATCATGCGCATGGTCGGCGCGACCCGCTGGTTCACCCAGGCGCCGTTCGTGCTCGAGGCGGTCATCGCCGCCGTCATCGGCGGCCTGCTGGCCGTCGCGGGGCTGTTCATCGGCAAGGCCGCGGTCATCGACCCTGCCATGGATGGCTTGTACCGGGCGCAGCTCGTCGCCCCCGTCACTGCGACGGACATTTGGTTGGTCGCGCCGATCATCGTCGCCGTCGGCGCCGTGTTCGCAGGCATCACGGCCCAGCTGACGCTGAGGTTCTACTCGAGGAAGTGACGCGGCCCGGCTACTCGGGCTGCTCGGTGACGATGATCGGTTCGTCCTTCGTCACCACGATGGTGTGTTCCCGCTGCGCGGAGCGGCTGCCCGGCGTGCGCAGCGTCCAGCCGTCGTCCTCGTCTTCGTCAGCCCAGGTGGCGGTCTCGGAGACGAACGGCTCGATGGCCAGCACCATGCCCTCCCGCAGCCGGGTGGTGGCGGTGCGGTCGGCGTAGCCGAGGATCTGCGGCGGTTCCCACAGGTCGGCGCCGACGCCGTGGCCGCAGAGGTTCCGGACCACGTGGAAGCCGTGGCGGCGGATGACGCGCTCGCATGCGGAGCCGATGCGCCACACCGGCTTCTTCGCCCTCGCGGCGGCGATGCCCGCGGCGTTGGCCTCGTGCGAGGCGGCGACGAGCGCGAGTACCACCGGGTCGGCCTCGCCGACGGCGAAGCTCTCGCCGTTGTCCGCCCAGAACTCGCCGAGCCTTCCGGAAATGTCGATGTTCACGATGTCGCCGGAGCGCACGATCGTGTCGGGGGAGGGGATGCCGTGGGCGGCGACGTCGTTGATGCTGATGCACGTCGCGGCGGGGAATCCGCGGGTCGGCGGTGCGGGCGCGACGCCGAGGTCCTCCATCATCTTCACGCCGATCCGGTCGAGTTCCGCGGTGCTGATGCCGGGCTCGGCGGCCTTCTTCATGGCGTGCAGGGTGGCGGCGACTGCCGCGCCGGCGGCCTTGAGGCCTTCGAGCTGGTCGGCGTCTTCGATGATCATGGGCCATCTTTCGGTTGGGCGATGCGGAGACGTTCAGACTATCCGCCGCCCGGGCAATCTCACAGGCGCGGAAGTTCCGGGCGCCGCGGCTCGGCGGGTAAACTTCCGGTCATGACCAACGACGACGTGCAGCGCCCGCCGAAGCTCAAGAAGAAAGCCTACGAGAAGGAGCTCAAGCGCCTGCAGGCCGAGCTCGTCGAGATGCAGCAGTGGGTCGTCGAGACCGGCGCGCGCGTCGTGGTGATCATGGAGGGCCGCGACGCGGCGGGCAAGGGCTCCGCCATCAAGCGCATCACGCAGTACCTCAATCCCCGTACCTGCCGCATCGAGGCGCTGCCGGCGCCGACGTCGCGAGAGTCGGGCCAGTGGTATTTCCAGCGCTACGTGGAGAAGCTGCCCACCGCCGGTGAGATCGTCATCTTCGACCGCTCCTGGTACAACCGCGCCGGCGTGGAGCGCGTCATGGGCTTCTGCACGTCGCAGGAGTACCGCCGTTTCCTGCATCAGGCGCCGATCTTCGAGCGCCTGCTGGTCGAGGACGGGATCATGCTGCGCAAGTACTGGTTCTCGGTGTCCGACGAGGAGCAGGTCCGCCGCTTCGAGTCTCGCCGCGAGGACCCGCTGCGCCGGTGGAAGCTGTCGCCGATGGACCTGGAGTCGATCACGCGGTGGGAGGACTACTCGCGCGCGAAGGACGAGATGTTCATCCACACCGACATCCCGTCGGCGCCGTGGTACACGGTGGAGTCGGAGGACAAGAAGCGGTCGCGCATCAACGTGATCAACCACCTCCTGTCGACCATTCCGTACGAGCACATCGAGCGCGAGATGCCGGAGATCCCGGAGCGCCCGGCGTCGGAGGCGTCCTACGAGCGCCCGCCGCGGACCGAGTTCCGGTACGTGCCGGACGTGGCCAGCAAGTTCGAGGAAGACGCGCCCAAGGCGAAGAAGTCCGCCAAGAAGGGCGGGAAGTCGGGCAAGGCCAAGGCGGAAAAGTCGAAGTCCGGCAAGAAGTAGCCCGGCCCACCGGCCAACGGGTGGAAGTAGGGGTCCCGCCGGCTAACGGGTGGAAGTAGCCCGGCCCACCGGCTAACGGGTGTAGTTTCCGCGAATCGCGGTTAACTTTCTGTGGCGGGGCACATGTGTCGTGTGCCACACTGGTCGGCATGACTGATTCGGTGATCAAGGATGTTTCCGGCCGCACGGGCCGACTGACCCTCAACCGCCCCAAGGCGCTCAACTCGCTGGACCTGGGCATGGTCCGGCAGATCAACGAGGCCCTCGACGCCTGGCGCGACGATGACGCCGTCGAGCAGGTCGTCGTGGTGTCGGAGCACCCGAAGGCCTTCTGCGCCGGCGGCGACGTGCGCCAGGTGCGCGACGCCCAGGTGGCGGGAAATTCCGCCGAGGGTGATGCGTTCTTCACCGAGGAGTACGAGATGAACGCCGCGATCGCGGAGTTCCCCAAGCCGTACGTCGCGGTCATCGACGGCATCGCCATGGGCGGCGGCCTGGGCGTGTCGCTGCACGGTTCGCACCGCGTGGTCACCGAGCGCGCCTCCGCCGCGATGCCGGAGATGGCCATCGGTTTCCTTCCCGACGTCGGCATTTCGTGGTTCTCCCAGCACGTCGCCACCGCCTCCGGCCACCCGGAGCCGGCGATCGCGCGTTTCCTGGGCCTGACCGGCTACCGCCTCGACGCCGCCGACCTGCTGTGGGCGGGCTGGGCCACGCACTTCGTGCCGCAGGATTCGCTGGAGAACTTCCTGCGCGCGGTCGACGCCGACGGCATCGAGGCGGCGCTCGTCGAGTTCGCCGAGGATCCCGCCGAGGCCGGCGAGTCGAAGCTCGCGGCGTTCGCGCCGTGCGCCCGCCAGGTCTTCGGCTTCGACACGTGGCGGGAGATCGAAAACGCCCTCGACGGCGGCAAGTGCTCCGGCGAGGAGCGCCGCGTGATCAACGACCTGCTGCGCTCGGCCGCCCCGACGTCGCTGGTCGCCGGCGCCGAGCTCTACGCCGCCAACGCGGCCGAGGGCGTCGATCTGCGCACGGGCCTGCGCAACGAGTACAACGTCGGCCGCATCCTGCGCCACGACCCGAACTTCGCCGAGGGCGTCCGCGCCGTGCTGGTGGACAAGGACCGCAATGCGCAGTGGCAGCCGAAGACGACCGGCGAGGTCGATCCGACCCCGTACCGCCGGGCGGTGGGCCAGTAGCCCCGAAGTAGCCTGGAGGGCATGCCCGAAGGTCATGTCATCCATCGTCTCGCGCGTGATCTGAACGCGCGGTTCGCGGGTCGGCCGCTGTCGGTGACCAGCCCGCAGGGGAGGTTCGCGGCGGAGGCGTCGCTTCTCGACGGCCATGAGCTCGCCCGCGCCGAAGCCTGGGGCAAGCACCTGTTCGTCGAGTTCGACGTGCCGCGGCCCGACGCCATCGTGCACATTCACCTGGGGTTGATCGGGCGCCTGAGGTTCGAGGGCCCCGATGACGTCGGCGGCCAGGTGCGGCTGCACGTCTCCAACGGCGAGGAGTCGGCGAATTTGCGGGGCCCGCAGTGGTGCCGCCTGGTGACCGATGAGGTCCGGGCGGCGGCGATCGGGAAGGTGGGGGAGGATCCGCTGCGCGCCGACGCCGACCCGGGTGCGATCGTCGGCCGGGTGCGCCGGTCGCGCCGGCCCATCGGCGCGCTGCTGGTCGACCAGAAGCTCTACGCCGGGGTGGGCAGCATCTACCGCACCGAAACCCTGTTCCGCCTGGGCATCCACCCCCTGACGCCCGGCGCCGAGCTGAAACCGGCGACGCTCGACGCGATGTGGGTCGATCTGCGTGAGCTGATGGAGGACGGCGTGCGCGTCGGGCGCATCGACACCGTCCGCCCGGAGCACACCCCGGAGGCGATGGGCCGCGAGCCCCGCGAGGACGACCACGGCGGCGAGGTGTACGTCTACCGCCGCACGGGCCAGCCGTGCCACGTCTGCGGCACCCCGGTGGCGGAGACGCAGATCGAGGGCCGGCGGGTTTTCTACTGCCCGTCGTGCCAGGCGTCGTAAAGCCCGCGTTCGAGCCATGCGCGGTCAGCGGTGCCGGCCTCCAGGCTGGGCGAAGTCGTCGGCGATCATGGCGGCCAACTCCCGGTAGGCCAGGCGCGTGGCGGGGCGCAGCAGGTCGATGTCGATGTCCGCTCCGCGCGCGATGTGCGGGTCGTGCGGGATCACCTGCACGGCCCGGCAGCGCTGCCCGAACAGGTCGCGCAGGGAGTCCGCGTCGGCGCCGACGTCGGTGAGCTGGTTGACCACGACCACCGTCGACGACACCAGGTCCGCCCACCCGTGCGCGGACAGCCAATCGAGCGTCGCCCACGCCGACCTCGCGCCGTCGAGCGCGGGCGTGGCCACCAGGACCAGGCAGTTCGCGTGCGCCAGGATCGCCCCGACTGTGTCGTGGACGATGCCGGTCCCGCAGTCGGTCAGCAGGATGTTGTAGTGCCTGCGCAGGATGCCCAGGGCGCGGTCGTAGTCGGCGGCGGAAAACGCTTCGCTTATCGACGGGTCCCGTTCACTGCCCAGGATCTCCAGCCGCGAGGGCGCCTGAGTGGTGTACGAGCGCACTTCGGCGTAACGGTCGGTCGACGGGGCGCGGAGAAGGTCGCGCACCGTGGCGGGGTTCGGATCGGCCACCCGGTGGGCGAGGGTGCCGAAGTCGGGGTTGGCGTCGATGGCGATGATCCGGTCGCCGCGCAGCGACGCGAACGTCGCGCCGAGGCCGATGGTCGTGGAGGTCTTGCCCACGCCGCCCTTCACGCTGAGCACCGCCACGCGGTAATCGCCGATGACGGGGCGGCGGATGCGTTCGAGGAGCTCGCGCTCGTCGCGTTCGGCGGGCGACTCGCCGGGGTTGAGCCGCCCTCCCGACGCCCGGTGCACCGCCGCGCGCCAGCCCCGGCCGGGGCGGGGCCGTTCGGCGACGAGGCCGGCGATGTCCCCGACGGTCAAGGGCCTGCCGTCGAAATCGGGTGCGTCGTCGCGCGCGCTTTCCCGCGCGCCCTCCTGTGCTTGCCGCGATGGTCGCCGGGTGGGCAGCGCATGCGTGCGCACGGTCGGGTCGAAGATGATCTGCTGAGACGGCGCCGACGCGCCGTATGAGTCCCCCCTCATGCCCGGCAAGCTACCCCAGGCCCCGGTTGTGCGCGACCGCAGTGCTCGCGTCAGCCCCGTCAGAGCAGGGCGACGATGACGACGAGCACCGTGTTGGCGGCATCGAGCAGCCCCACGGTCTTGGGCTGCCACGGGCGTTCGCGCCGGGCACCGGTGACGGGCATGAGCACAGCCCGCGCGAGCAGCACGACCGCCACGGCGATCGCGAGCGGGTGCACCGGGTCGCCGTCGGTGATCCGCACCGCCGCGATGGCCGCCGCCAGCATCGCCACGTGATAGGCGACGGACCCGATGAACCATGGCTTCGACCCGCGCTCGCGGATGAGCGTCTTCACGTACGGCACGGTGCCCGCGAAGAACGCCAGGTACACGCCGAACGCCGCCCATGCCCGGCCGTCGAGGCCCCCGCCCGCCCATGCGGCGACCGGCAGGATCAGGCACGCCGCGACGACGGTGGACAATCCCGACAACAGGGACCGCGGGCGGCGCTTCCACGCCTCGTAGACGGCCACCGCCACCAGCGGGGCGAACGCCGGAACCCACGTGAGCAGCCGCCAGTCGAACAGCAGCGTCGTCAAGCCCGCCGCCGCGGTCAGTGACCCGTAGACCAGCACCGGCGGCCGGTTGCGGTCGCGGAAGCGGGAGCGGATCCACACGCTGCCCGCGAAGAACGTGAAATAGCCCAGCCACCAAGTCAGCAGCAGGGGAATCGCGGTCCATGAGGGCGCGAGGATCACGCCGGTGACCGCGGGGACGGTGACCATGAACCAGGCGCCGTGCTGATCGGGCACCCAGCCCGGTGCGCGGCGGCGTGAGCGGGGTTTGGCCATGCCCCACAGCCTACTAATGCGAATGGCAAATGGGCATTAAAGTGAGTTTTTCCACCCATTCGGGGACCGCCGCCGCGCATCGCTGCTAACGTCGTCGGCACAAGTTCTCAGGGCGGGGTGGAATTCCCCACCGGCGGTGACGCCGGGCCATGCGTGGCCCGGACGAGTCCGCGAGCGCTCCCGCGAGGGAGGTCAGCAGATCCGGTTGGAACCCGGAACCGACGGTCATAGTCCGGATGGGAGAGAAGGAGATTCACCGTGGATTCCGTCATGTCCG